>NZ_LR812090.1:220592-552054 GCF_903772925.1 Alteromonas macleodii | reverse complement strand
GCATTTACGCGGGGCGGCTTCGCCATTATGCCCCACGTACCTGCGCCCCTTAGCTTAATGTTATGCATCTTTATAGGATTTAAAGGTATGTTTAGAGAGTTTAATTTGGAAGATTCATCAAATATAGTCGCATTGTTGAACGATGCTGATGTTTCAAAGTGGACCTCTCACATTCCTTTTCCATACACAGAAAACGACGCGATTTCTTGGCTAAAAAAACAAGAAAATTCTCTTCGAAAACCACTCGCCATAGAAATAGAAAACAAACTAGTTGGTTGCATTTCATATTGGCATTTAGATTCACTGACTACCGAAGTGGGCTATTGGATAGGCAAATCTTTTTGGGGTAAAGGAATCGCGACCACTGCAGTGTCTAGTTTACTAGACAGTACAATATTCCCAACCACTCCGAAAGTTGCTGCAAAAGTAGCAGCAGAAAACATTGGTTCACTGCGAGTTCTCGAAAAATGCGGATTTAAGGTTAACAAAAAATGTAGGGTAGAAAAGTCTGGCAAAATGATCGACGCTTTTTTTTTTACATTAAAACTAATGCATAACAACCCAATCAACACACTCACTGCGTTCGCTGGGACGCATACACGCGGGGCGGCTACGCCATTATGCCCCACATGTCTGCGCCCGTTATTGGAAAGTTATGCCCCATCGAGTTTAACAAGGAGAAAATAATGGAAGAATTAACAGTTACATGGACCAAAGCATTAAGGATATGGTGGAGTTGGTTTTGGCGCTCTATGGCGTATACATTGCCGGTTGCTTTCCTGTTTGGCTTCATAGTCGGTATTTCAGGTCAGGCGACAAATATAGATGCAACAACTATGGCCTTTATTACACAGTTGACAGGTGGGCTTATCGGTGTGTTTTTTGCAATCTTTGCACTAAAACGGGTCCTAGCGAAAAGCTTCAACGGTTATCGTATTGCACTAGTTAAAACAACTGACGTTTCTACTTCAACAGTTAAGGCATAACAAAAAAATTATGTCGCACGCAACTGCGCCGCTTAGCTTAATGTTATAAGCCTTACCAGAGCTGAGTTATGGAAATTGAAATCTTATCTGATAAAACGAAGCTCGATGTTGAGTTAATTCATCGTTTCTTGTCTCAAGAGTCGTATTGGGCGAAAGGCCGTTCCTTAGAAACAGTGGTTAACACTATCCAAAACTCGTTTTGTATTGCAGCCTATTCAAAGGGACGTCAGGTTGCATTTGCAAGGGTAGTAACAGACTATTGTACTCATGCATACATCATGGACTTCTTTACCTCAGATGGTCTGCGGAATACGGGAATTGGTAGTTCATTGTTAACGGCATTACTTGATGCGCCAGAGTTGTCTGCAGTAAACAAGTTCACTTTAAGTACAGACTCAGCTTCGCAGTTTTGTCGTCGGGCGGGTTTTAAACCAGTAGCGAAATCAATTTTAGCTTGGGAGCGGGGCGGCTTATAACAAACGCATTAAATCGCTCGCAAGCTCGCTAGGACGCTAACACATAGGCTGCGTCACTTCGTTTCTATTTTAGCCCATGTGTTACTGCCCCTTATGTGGAAGTTATGCGCCAAAGCGTACAGGATTTACATCCATACTTTTATGAAGGATTCTTATGATCAGAATTTCCTGACTGCCCGTTTGTTTGTAGAAAATCACATGGCTACCTTGAGGAAATTTTCTGTATCCATCTCTTATTTCGTCGCAGCTTTTACCAATGTCAGGATTTTCAGACAACATCCAAAATGAATCGTCGAATTGTTTAAGATATACATTACGCTGTTCTCGGCCCCATTTCCGTTGCGTAAACAATGCGATATCTTTTAGATCTGATTTTGCTAGTACGGTTAATTTAAACGGTTTCACTCTTTTAATTCACCGTCTAGTTCTGATATCAGATGCTCAAGGTCGTATTCAGCTTCACCGCTTTCTTCACCTGCTACAAGTAATTGACGCAGAGTGTTTAATTTGGTTTCCTGTGTTTCTAGTAAGCGAAGAGCTGAACGAATCACCTCACTTGCTGAACCATACCGACCAGTTTGAATTTGGCTAGCAATAAAGCCATCAAAATGGTCTCCAAGGGTAATGCTGGTGTTTTTAGCCATCTGATTTCTCCAAGTACCAATATATACCTAATTATGGTACTTGCGCGTTGTAAGTCAATAGCGCATAACAATCACATTAAGCCGCTCGCAGGCTCGCTGGGACAGTAACACATGGGCTCTGCCGCTTCGCTCGGATTTTAGCCCACGTGCTAGCGCCCCAAAGCTTAGCGTTATGCGTCAATTTGAGAATTTATGATTATTCGGAAAGGAAAACCTGGCGACGAGGAGATTATTCTTGCGCTAATACAACAGAAAGCTGAATTCGATAGAAGCATGAAAGGTTTTGATGGTGAAATTAGTACTGACGTTACAGCTATAAAAAACACTATCACTTCATCTACTCCATTTGCTGCTGTGTTGTTAGCAGAGAGCAATAATAGAGTAATTGGATTTGCTCTTTATCATTTCAGGTACTCGTCATTTAAAGGTCAGCCTTCTATCTGGCTTGACGACTTATTAGTTATTTCGTCCAATCGTTCAAAAGGCGTTGGACAAGAATTAATGAAAGCACTACAGCTAGAAGCAAACCTAATTAATGCGTCACATATTGCGTGGACAGCTAGCCCAAACAATAAGCGTGGAATAGACTTCTACATTCGCATTGGGGCAAATATTGATAGATACGAAGGTGAACGTCCCTTTTTTAGCTTGGAACTTAGCGCATAACAAACCAAGTAAGCGGGACACTAACACGTAGGCTTCCGTCACTTCGTTCCCTATTATAGCCTACGTGTTATTGCCCCTTCTTGGGGCATTATACACATCAAGGAAGTTAGTATGAATAAATTAGTGTCAGTGATTATGGCTTGTATGTTCACTGCAAATACTCTTGCTTCAGAAGTAATCAAGTTAGGGATTTCAACTTCATTAACATCGAATGTCATGGAAGAAGAAAGGCCTTATATGGTCTATCTCCCACCGTCTTACGACGCTGTTTCAGAAGTGTACCCGGTCATTTACCTATTAGACGGAGATGTGCATCGGTTTAAAGGTTTCGTGGGTGTATTGGAATCATTAAGCACTGACACTTTGGGAAATCAGGTACAAGAAGCGATTGTTATTGCGGTCCCAAATACAAATAGACCAAGAGATTTAACCCCATCAAAGCTAAAAGAATGGGTGTTCAAAGATCGTGTCTTGGATACATTTTCAGAGACGGGAAACGCTTCACAATTTCAAGAGTTTCTGGAAACAGAGCTAATCCCACAAATTGAGCAAATATATAGGACTTCTGGCAAGCGAGTGTTGGTAGGCGAATCTTTTGGCGGTTTGTTCGCCGCAAACACGCTTCTTAATTATTCCTCGTTGTTTACAGATTATCTAATCATAGACCCAACGGCGCTCTGGGATGATAATTATCTAAATCGCACATATAGTAATATGAACAAGCCTCAGGACTATGGTTTCAATGTGTATTTTGCCTTTGCGAATAATTCTCACATTGGAGAAATTGGACTCACAAACTATAAGTGAGGAACGTCCTTCGCGTCTTCTATCATCAAAGATGTTCAGAAAATAGGTAAGCAGCAATATTTCGAAAACGAAACTCATGGAACGGTTGCATTCTTGGCATGGTATGAAGGTTTAAAGGTTCTCTTACCAACCACCGAGAAGTGATGTGTATAACAAAGCGCTAAACTCGTTTACTCCGTTCACTGGGACAGTAACGCGGCGGCGCTTCGCGATTATGCCGCCACGTCACTGCCCGTTAGCTTAGCGTTATGTGAATCCAGTAAGTTCAGTGCAATTAATAAGAGAGTAATGATGGTAGATTTTACAGTTGGTAAGTGGATATTTGAGCCGAAAGTCAGTGAAGTGAGTGAAAAATCAGTCTCAATCACAACCGAGCCAAGTACTGATTTTTGGCAACGTTCATACTACGGTTTCCGTAATGATAATGCGCCAGCATTACAAATTGAATCTGGTGAAAATTTCACATTTACAACTAAAGTAAGCTTCGATTATCAAGCTCAATTTGATCAATGTGGATTAATTATCTACCTAGATAATGAAAACTGGTTTAAAGCTTCTATTGAGTACGAAAATAGTGAGTTTTCACGATTGGGTAGTGTTGTAACCAACCTAGGTTACTCAGATTGGGCAACTTCAGATATTCCGCTTCCAAATGAAATTTGGTATCGGTTAAGTCGAAGAGGGCCGGACTTCTTAATTGAATCATCCTTGGACGGTGTTACTTTTAAGCAAATGCGTATTTTCCATCTACATAAGCTTGGCGAAACAACGGCTGAAATGGGTAAATGCAACCCACCAATGCCAGCAAACTCGGTAGTAAATTTTGGTGTATATGCGTGCAGCCCATTAGATTCGTCGTTCACAGCTTTTTTTACCGATATGAGCTTAGAGCCTTGCACGTGGCTTGCTCATGCGGTCTAAATTAGCATAACAAAGCATTTAAGAGTGATGCTTGAAAATATCGAGCAACTCAGTACTAAAGAGAAAGCACTTGCTGCCCACTGTCTTTTAACGGCTATGGATACCAAGATTGATAGCGATGTGGAGTCCGAGTGGTTAAAACTTGCAGAATCTTGCAGCGCAGAGCTGGAGTCTGGTGCGGTAAAAAGCATTAATTGGGACGAGATAGAAAAGGATCTTAATTAAAAGATGCTGCCTGTTTCCTTTCACCCAGAGGTTAAAAGGGAAATAAAAGAGTCGTTTGATTGGTATCAAGAACAGTCATTGGGGTTGGGTCACGAATTTACTCAAGAACTCAAGGAAGCCATCGATTCAGTTAGCTCTTTGCCATCGGCATGGACACAAATGGGGCAAACTCATCGACGCTTTGTCTTAAGCAGGTTCCCATACTCTATTATTTATAAAATTATCGAAAACAGGGAAATTAGTGTGGTATACAGATTATGCATGCGAAAAAACTTCGCATGCAGTTAGCTGCTATCCATACCGCACAAGATATCGATGACATTAATTTGCCCGGATTTTCTCTTCACCAACTTAAAGGAGAAAGGTCAAATATTTGGTCGATATCAGTTAACGGTAATTGGAGAGTAACTTTCGAGTTCACGGATGGTAATGCTTACATCTTAAATTACGAGGATTATCACTAATGAATATGCATAACCCACCACATCCCGGTGAATTTATTGAGTCCATTTACATGGAGCCACACGGCATAAGTTGCCGGACACTTTCGACACATCTTGGTGTTGCCGCTTCTACACTCAATCGCGTCGTTAAGGGGAAAAGTGCAGTAACGCCAGAAATGGCATTAAGGCTATCAAAGGTATTAGGGCGCAGCCCTGAAAGTTGGCTTAGTATGCAAGACAACTATGAACTCTGGCAGGCAAAGCAAAACATCAACTTGGATAACGTACAGCCAATAGATCTGCATGCCGCCTAACAAAAAAATTAAGTCACTCGCTCCGCTCGCTGGGACACAAATATGGCGGCTGTGTCACTTCGTTCCTAATTTTAGCCCACGTATTACTGCCCCTTATGTGGGTGTTATACGCATCCGGTCAGAATAACTTTTTAACATCGCGGTAAAAGTTTTCATGAGAACCAAGAGCTATTAATTCAAGTATCATAGTGCCATCCTCGTAGCTGTAACCTAGTAAGGTTAACTGCTTAACCATCTTGAACTTGTACACGCGAAGAAAAGCTAGCTCGCCTTTTTTCTGTTCTCCTAAAAGAGGATCGTCCATCAGTTCCTTTACAGCTTTATCCAAGTCTTTTTTCTGATTCTTATGTAACTTCTTTACTGCTCTTTTAAAATTGGCTGTCTGTAAAACACTCGTAATCTTAGCCAAAATCGTAAGGCTCCAATTTTCCTGCCTCTTTTTCCGCTTTGGAAATAATTGCCTGTTTCACGAATTCGTATGGTAAATCAGGATTATCTTCCATCATTTCACCTATTTTTGCCCAATGCTCAATCTGTTTTGGCATAGTTCGATTTAGTGCTTTGCCCATAATGGTAGCTTTCTCAACTAGATCTTGGTCTAGTCTTACGCTCGCGGTTGCCATAATATATCTCCAGTCAGTTCATAAACAAATTGTAGCAATGCGCTACAATTGTGGCAAATTGCGCATAACAAGCGCATTAACACTCGCTGCGCTCGCTAGGGACAAAAACACGTAGGCTCCCTGCGCTTAGCTTGGTATTCTAGCCTACGTATTTTTGCCCGTTATGCGGGAGTTAGTTGCCTACAGGAAATTTTTGCTTCTGGTGTAAAACTCGAAGAATGTGAATAATGTCGTCTTTTATGAAATATGAAACGATCATTGAAACCTCTGGAGTTATTAACAGTCTTCCCGGTATACCCTCTCTCTCCACTCCCATAAGAGGTTGCTGGCTCAACTTTTCAACTTTCTTCTCAATTAATGCGTCAGTTTTTTCTGCTGCTAATGGGTTAAATTCGTATAAAAACTCGAAAATAGCCTCACGGTCGTCCAACGAACTTTTTTCCCATAAGATCATTTTTTGGCTTTATTCCTAATTTTCATTTTTCGAGCTTCCATGTCCAAGTTCGCTTCTTCATGACTGACAAACTTACTTTTCCCACTCTCTAATTTACTGAACGCAGCATTAACCTCTTCAGTAAGCCACCGATCATGAGTAATTATTTTTCGTTGCTGTTCAGCGAGTTCTTCCGTAAGCTCTCTACAAGCGTCACTTAGAGTGCGTCCTTGGCTTTCGGCCATTATCTGAGCTAGCCGTTTAGTTTCTTCATCTACTCTAAACTGAATACGGGTATCCATGGTAAACTCCTTATGAAATGTACACACAGATGTTAGCACGCCTATTGAATTTACGGCAACTAACAAACGCATTAACTCGGTCGCTGGCGCTTCTTGGGACAAAAACACGTAGGCTCCCTTCCCTTCGCTTGGTATTCTAGCCCGTTATGCGGGTGTTATGTGACAGATGGAAAATTAAACGTTTATGGCCTTAAGTGAATTCGAAATAAAGAAGATAGAAAAAGCTGCCAACGCGTTTTTAAATAAGCGTAGGCCACCAGTGCATATTAGAAATGAGTTAGATATTGGTTGGCGGCTGGAGAAACAATCAGTTTATATCTATGAAACACGTCCTATTTGGAACAGCCCAAATGAATATCATGACTTAGATATGGCCAAAGCAACTTTTATCCGTACTCAAGGTAAATGGAAAATTTTCTGGATGCGACAAGATCTAAAATGGCATGGCTATGAGCCGAATATGTATGTAAAAACTATTGAGCAAGTCTTTGCCATTATAGATCATGATGAATATGCTTGTTTTTTTGGGTAAGTAACATAACAAAAAATCAAGCTCGCCCGCTGCGCGGGCTGGGTCGCAAACATGCAGGACGGGTTCGCCATTAAGCCCCACATGCCTGCGCCCCTTATTTAAAAGTTAGCTGCTTGGCGTACTACTGACGTCGCACTGGCGTGTGTTTGTCGTAACAAAAATGAGGACTATTCCCTTACGATAGAGCTTTGTTAAACAAAGGAATAGTAATATGGAAATGAAAATAAACTCAAAATTAATCGTTAAACTCAGAAAAGAGAAAGGGTGGAGTCAGCAGCATCTTTCCCTTGTTTCAGGTGTAAGTCTACGCACTATTCAGAGGGTAGAGAACGAAGGAAACACATCTATAGAAACGCTGAAATCTCTAGCATCAGCTTTTGAAACTGACTTTAACAGTCTAATTCTCAGATCCCCACAACCAAACAAGGTGCTAAAGAAAACAATAACCTCTTTTGCTCTACTTTTTAGTTTAGCCACGAGTATTTTTCTTACATCAACAACCACTGCTTCACCAGGTATGGAAGTTCAAGCGGAAAAAATGATTGTCTCTCAGGATAAAAGAGATACCACGTTCTTGGGCAATGTAATTATGGTTATTCCCTCTACAGTTCCATTTGAGATTTCATCGATTGAAAATCACTCGAGCAAGGGCTATCAACTCAAAATCACTACGGGTGGATCATCATTTTTAGTTTCGGACGCTCGAATTACGAGAGTAGATAACGGATTAGAGGTTAGAGCAGCAGAAGTGCAAGCAAGCAACGCGACAGAATAGTGATTGCAGCTAACAACTCAATCAACATACTCACTACGTTCGCTGGGACGCATTTAAAAGTTAGGTACTCTTGAGCAAAAATTAGCCCCACTGACACTTTAACGCTATAATGTTTTAATGTTACTTAAATGGAGACTTATTCATGAGTACTTTATCAAAACGATCAACCGTTTACTTCGAACCAGCAATTCATAATGCTTTGAAACTGCGGGCAGCATCATCAGACACCTCAATATCAGAACTGATTGATGAAGCAGTAAAACTCCTTATGAAAGAGGATCAAGAAGATTTGGCTGCGGTAAGACAAAGGGCCGAAGAGCCCGAAATTTCCTATGAGGACTTGCTAAACAGTTTGGAAGCTGACGGAAAATTATAGCGTCACTTTCAAGAAATCAGTAGCCAAAGATTTTAGGGCAATTCCCAAGTCGGACGTTAAAAAGATCCTCGCCAAAATCGACTTATTGGCTGAAAACCCGCGAAGGGATAGGGCAACTAAGCTTAGTGAACTCGACTTGTATCGTATCCGGCAAGGTTTTTATAGAATTATTTATGAAATCCGAGAAACCGAGCTTGTAGTACAGGTGATAAAAATTGGGCATCGATCCGATGTTTATAAACGTACCTAACAACTCAATAAACTCAAAGGTAACAGAAATGATATTTGGTCTGTCAGAGTGAGTGGTAACTGGAAAGTTACATATCGCTTTGTCGGACGAGATGTCGAAATCGTTAACTACGAGAGTTATCACTAATGAATAAGCATAACCCAGCACATTCCGGTTAGATACTCAAAGAACTTGTTATTGAAGCTCTAGAACTCACTATCACTGACGTAGCTCAGCATTTAGATGTTAGCCGCAAAACACTGTCAAAAGTTCTTAATGGCAAAGGAGCTATCACCCCAGAGATGGCTCTTCGTTTGGAGCTGGCCTTTGGCTACGTTTGCAAAATGCTTTTGATTTATGGCAAACGCGGCAATATCAAAGTTCTTTACATGTCTACCCCCTATAATCTGGCGGCGGTATAAAGGCGCGTATAACAATCACATTAAGCCGCTCGCGGGCACGCTGCGACGCATACATGCGGGGCGGCTCCGCCAGAGGTTATTTTCATCCAAATGAATTATGTAAAACACCCCAGATATGGAAATAAGCCTATCCCATCAGGCGAAAACTACTCTGAAGAAGATATTTTATCTGCTCACTGGAGCTACTCATCGCTTAAGATCTTCAAAGAAACCGCTATAAAAGCTGATATATCAAAGCAAAATTACGGTTTGTACCCGCGTAAAATCTACGTAGATATTGAGGAAACATGCAACATTTGTAAAAGAGCGTTCATCTTTTTCGCCAAGGAGCAAATGTTTTGGTTTGAACAGTTGGGCTTTTATGTAGATGCGCATTGCAACCGATGCCCAGATTGCCGAAGGCACTCAAGAAATACCAAAAGCTTACAAAAACGCTATCAATTACTTGTAGAGACGGAAAACAGAACCACCAAGCAAAATAAACAGCTTAAACAAATTGCAATGGAACTATTCCAATTAGGGTACATAAAAGATGAAAAGCTGCTTCGAATTGACACGGGCAGTAAACAAGACGCTTAGCGTTATGTCTCAGAAAAATTTTGAAGGTCAGATTTCTTATTCTGTATGGCTGGTATCAGACAGCATTGAGGAAACAACCTCTATCTTTCCCCTAATTTTGTATGAGGAAAAAAACAGAACTATGACATAGTGTGAAATAGATGCGGGGCTTGCTATAAAGCACTTTGTAGTAGCCATCTTAAATGATTAGTGCGACTCTAAGTCTGTTCAAGGAAGTTTTTTGCTAGTGAGACATAATAAATCGTTATGCGTTAAGGAGACTAAATGCACCTCGCTCAACTTAATATTGCAAAAGTAAGATTTGATCTAGAGTCACCGGAAATGTCGGACTTTGTTAATAATTTAGAGCCTATTAATGCTATTGCAGAAAAGAGTCCGGGTTTTATTTGGCGCTTAAAAGATGAAACAGGCGATGCCACTAGTATAGAAGTAGAAAACAACCCAGATATCATCGTAAATATGTCGGTCTGGGAAAGCGTAGAGTCGCTTAAAAACTTCATGTTTAAAACGCATCACATCGATTTTCTTAAGCGCAAAAAAGAATGGTTTATTCCGCTTGGCGAAGCATCTTATGTGTTGTGGTGGATTCCAGAAGGCCATATACCAACCGTACAAGAAGCCATGGCCAAATTGGAGCACCTTAGGCAAAATGGAGAAACTCAGGAAGCATTTAGCTTTAAAGGTAACTATGCCAAGCTCGAATCGGCGCATACTTCAAACGCCTAACCCCCCAATCAACTCACTCACTGCGTTCGCTGAAACGCATACTCGCGGGGCTGCTTCGCCATTATGCCCCACGCGTCTGCGCCCCTTATTTAAAAGTTACATCTCAAGGAGGTACACCAGATGAGGGAGCTTTTAAAAAAATTGTTACGAGGCCCTAAATCGGATCAGCAGCCTTTAGTGGCTTTGTCGAAACTCGTTTCTCGGAACAACCCAGAGGTGATGAGAAAAGTTCGGCTTTTTGAGTCTTCGCCGAACAGATATTTTGAGGCACTTGATGAAGATTTAAAAGACGACTGTTTTATAGAATCGCCCACAGATATTTCAACCACCTTTGTTCTAGTCCGTGCTCTTTATGAGTCGAATCTGTTGGCAGTTGCCAATGGCCGTGAAGAACCGTTATCAGTCTTAGATAAATTGAATCTTCGATCCGAAGGCCTTCTAGAAAAAAGTACCCACTATGAGGACTTAAAAAACTTCTACGCACAAACTGAGTTTGGATTTGGCTCACTTGTAGGTGGTGCTGGTAGCGTAGAGCATAGCCCCGATATTTTTACTTGCGCTCGTGCCGCAAATTTGGCTATTTTAGCAATAGACGATAGTAGTGATGTTTTAGTGCTTTTCGTTTGCCCGCTGGATCAACGTAGTAATATTTCATTGTTGGCCAAGCAAGCAGACATAAGGTTATTTTTTGAAAACATGTAACAAAGCCAAGTAAAATCGTACTACGTGCTCGCCTTTGCGGGCGATGTTATGTGCCAAAAGGAATTTGAATGCACAAGAATAACCAACTATTAATCGCTGGTATTTTAAGCTTCTTAGCCGCACTACTTCATATCAGTTGTATTTTCGGTGGTCCTGATTGGTATCTCTTTTTTGGTGCTGGTCAACGCATGGCTCAACTCGCAGCTCAGGGCGACCCTTACCCCACAATTGCAACTTTGGTAATTGCTTCAATTCTTACTGGCTGGGGCTTATATGCATTTTCTGGTGCAGGTATCATCATCAAATTACCACTACTAAAAACCTGTTTAGCTTTAATTACTGCCATCTATTTGTTGCGTGGTATCGCAGGTTTAGTTGGTCCCTTTCTAACTTCAGACCCTGTGGTGCACCAAAATTCAATAACCTTTTGGTTAGTCAGCTCAACTATATGCTGTATTTATGGTACGTTTTATTTATTAGGCACAATAAAGTTATGGCGGCAGTAGAAAGTGTGCTGGCACCTAACAAAGAAAATTAAGTTACTCACTTCGTTCGCTGGGACGCTTACTCATGGGTTACTCATTTCGTTACCTATTTTAGCCCACATGCTATCACCCTTTAGTATGGTGCTATAAGGAAATAAATTATGAAAATTGTTGTTTTGACGTTTATCTTTTTACTCGCTGGTTGCACTTCCACAACTTTACACACTGAGTCTACATTCTCAGACACAATGGCAATAATAAAGGCTGCTGCAGATTCAGCGCCCAAAGGTGTTCCTGGGCAATACTCACTTCAAATAGTAGCCACTGGTAGCCAAGGGCAATATGTATATTTGAATACTGAAAAAGACTATCGTGATCAGAGAGCTATAACCGTCACTCTACATCCGAAAGTAATTGCACAGTTATCTGCTAGATATGGAATGCCACCACAGGAATACTTTATAAATAAAGCAATAGTAGTTAATGGTATTGCTCAGCGGGTTAAGATTGCATTGCTATCAGATGGTAAACCTACTGGTAAATACTATTACCAAACGCATGTGAGGGTAATGGACATATCGCAACTGAAAGTTATGGGTGAACATGCTTAAAGAGCTAATTAACACACTCGTTTCGCTAGAGGGGAAATATACTGGCGGGGCATAAGCTGTATATGGAAGATCCTATAATCTCAATTCATCGCACTATGTTAGATGGTTAATTGATCTTCAATCTATACATTACTGCCCCTTAGTGGATGTTATAAGTACTATTAGGATTTATTCGCAATGGAATACGAAGCAATTAAAGCCCAAAGGGCTGCAATTTTAATCAAAGTAGCTATGGCAGCCGTGATTCTTATAGAATCAGTCGCTTACCAAAACACTAAGACACTGAACTTCGGTTCTATCACCATGACATTGGGCGTCTTATGTTTATTAGGCGGATTGTTGTCATCGCCGTACATGTTAACCATGCCAGTGAAGGCTTGGTTCAAACAAAATGTAAGCGTCAACCCAGTTAGTAGTAAATATTTTCTTTGCGCTTTTATACTTTTATGTGTTGGCTCAATGATGCACGTATAACAAAAAACTTAGTTCGCCCTCTTTGTAGGCTAGGCGAAAATATGTGCTAATCTGTGTGACGAAAGATAAAAGGAATTATTTTATGAAATTAGTCCCGTTTTTAATTCTAAGTGTGTCTTTGCTAAGTGCTTGTGTAGTCGTTCCAGAAACCGATACGGCTAAAGTGAACAAGTGTGAGATATCATCGGATCGCAAAACCCTAAAAGTTATTAATGGATTTAAGGATACCAATACCTTTTATTCAATTAGTGGCCTTGTACTACTCCCCATATCAGGTGTTGTTTCCGGCACATACGTAGCTATTAATAATGTCTACCATCTGGGTCAAGAAACATTTGTCTGTGGGTCTGAAAATGCAAGCACCTAACAAAATAGTTTCTTCGTAAACTGACACGCTACATTAGACTTCGTCCCATCGCTCCGTCCATAGAAGCCGTATTTGAGCTTTTATGCTAATGTTTTTTGAACCCACTAAGGAAGGTTGTATGAACTATAAGAATTTACTCTTCGTCATCTATTTTTTATCTAATGGCACACTCGCAGCAGTTAATTATGCTTCTGTGGAGTTGACACATCTAAAGCCAACAATTGCTGAAACCACCTGGTTGAGAGAAAAACAATTTATGCCACGCTACCCCGTTGAATTAGCAAAAAAAGGCATTGTTGGCTGCGGAGTATTTAAAGTAATAGTGGACGAAAGTGGTTTGACCGAAAGCATTGAGCTTATAAGTTCAGTACCTAAAAAGGTTATTTCTAAGCCGGCAACCAAAGTTATTCAAGATTGGGAGTGGACATTGGTTAAGAGCAAAACCCCTAAACGCGAAGAAAAGCTATTGAGGTTAGATTTCTGCATGGGTGGTAATACAGAGGCAGAATCTATTTCAAAGTGTAAGCAACAAGCCGCAATGGCTTGCGAATAGCGGTTGGAGGATATACCGATGTTTATCGTCATGTTTGAGTTTGTCGTAAAAGAGGGATTTGAAGAGCAATTCCTAGCGTCATGGCCAAAGGCTACGCAAGGCATTTACCTATTCAAAGGAAGTCTTGGCTCCAGATTACACCGAGATAAAAGTGGAGCATACATAGCTTATGCTCAGTGGCCTAGCGAGGAAACTTACCGAAAGGCAGCTGATATTGAAATGAGCGCCGAGTACGAACTTCACCGTCAGAATATGCGTGACAGTCTCAATCTAAAGTCCACTCGTACGTTACATGAAATGGAAGTTGAAATTGACTACCTGCATCGTCGGGAATTTGAGGTGTAGTTATAACCATGGAGATTACTTTCTTTAAAACTACAAACCTTCAGCGAGCAGCCGAGTTTACCTTTGCGAACATGCAAGATTATTACGCTAAATTCGCTCCCGACTGGAACGCTGAAAAAGTGCTAGAGGTTACGGCTGAGCTAGTTAACTACGACATTCAATTAGACAACCAAACAGTGGGTGTTATGCGCCTACAGTTTGAAGATAACAACTGTGTTTTACGCGATCTTCAAGTTATACCAAGTGCGCAAAATAGGGGCATAGGTAGTGCAGCTATTAAAGAAGCAGAAAAGCTTGCTCTAGCGGCCAAGGTTAACTCGCTAACTTTGCGGGTTTTCAAAATTAGCCCAGCGATTTCGCTTTATAATAAAGTGGGCTTTGTTGTAAGTAGTGAAGACGATCGCTTTTATAACATGGTTAAACCTTTACACAATTAACCCACAGGCTTTTATGGTCGCCAATTCCCGATACATATAAAGGACAAAGTACATGAAGATTATAATTGATGATCTTACGGGAGGAGATGTACTAGCGCTTTTAGAAGAGCATTTGTCAGATATGTATGCAACGTCGCCGCCAGAGTGCGTGCACGCACTAGATGTTAATGCACTAAAAGCGCCTAACATTACTTTTTTTAGTGGTTGGAAGCAGCAACAGCTTGCGGGTTGTGTTGCTATTAAAGCTCTTGATGCGCAAAGCGCAGAGCTAAAATCTATGAGAACGGCAAAGCCCTATAGAGGGTGTGGCGTGGCTTCTCAGTTATTACTTTTTGCCTTAGAACATGCGAAAATGAAAGGGTTTAGTTCGGTAAGTTTAGAAACAGGAACGCAAGACTACTTTTTAGCTGCAAGAACGCTTTATAAAAAGTTCGGTTTTGTCGACTGCGGCCCTTTTGGTAGCTATTCACTAGACTCTAACAGTCACTTTATGACCCGAGCGCTTTAATTTAGTATTTTAAGAGAATTCCACATGTCACTACCCCCTTGCCCGCATTGCCAGTCTGAATATGTATATGAAGACCAGTCTTTACTTATTTGCCCCGAATGTGGTCATGAGTGGAACCCGAACGAGGTTGAAGAAGAAGTCTCTGCAAAAGATTATAACGGTACGCCGTTAGTTGCTGGTGACAAGATAACGCTGGCAAAAGATTTGAAAGTAAAAGGCAGCTCGCTTGTACTTAAAATTGGTACCAAAGCGGTTATCCGTCATGTGAAAGATGCCAAAGACCACCAGCTAGACTGTAAAGTAGATGGTGCCGGTGAAATGATGCTTACCGCGCAGTTTGTTAAAAAAGCATAGACAAACAATATATCACTTTAGAAATTAGCGACCTCGTTAGTAATGGTTTCGGTCAGCAGGCTAATCGCTTTAGATGATACTTTCTGAGGGTTAACTAAGCAAACGCCTACATGTCCAAGTTCGGGCAAGTTTTCTGAATTAGATAAAATGTGCAATCCTGACGGTACTGAGCTTTTTGCCAGTACCGTAATGCCTAGCCCTTCATTAATAGCAGTTTGAATACCGTTTAAATCTGCAATGGTGTATACCACCTGCCACGGCTTTTTTATTGCGGATAAAAGGTTAGTGGCACGCTTGCGATAAATACACGGTGAGGGGGCGGCAATAATAGGGAGCTTAGCAGGCACACTGTTAACAAAGCGCTGACTGCCTACCCATACCAGTTGATCTGAGATGATGAAGCCATCCTGCTGTGGATTTGGTGTTTCCTGTAATGACAAAATTAAGTCGAACTGGCTTTTTAACGGTTCGCTCAACAAATCTTTGCTTAGCGCGCAATGCACCTCTAGCGATATTTCCGGGTAAGTTTGTGTGAACCGCCGAATGATTTTAGGCATAAGCGTGGTACTAAATTCACTGGGGATGCCTAACTTAATATTTCCGGTCACTTGAGGCTTACCGAACTCAGCCATAGCTTGGTCATTAAGCGCTACTATTTTCTCACCATATGACAACAAGCGACTACCAGCGCCAGTAAGCGCTAAACGATTTTTGTCGCGAGAAAATAGCTTCTCCCCAATCATTTCTTCTAGTTTTTTAATTTGAAGACTTATTGCAGGTTGAGTCCGTTGCAGCTGCTCGGCGCACTGTGTGTAGCTTCCCGTCTGTGCGATAAGCACGAACGAACGTAGGAAATCTATGGACAAGTTCTTCATTACTTTGCTTTACACCTTCTTTAATAGCTTCAATTAAACACTGACCTTTCACCAACGAAGTTTAAAGGCCCACTCTATTAGCCGCTTCACTACAGACAAAGCACAAACGTGCCGTGCCAAAAGTACAGCTGCAGTCATTTAATAAAATTATAATGCCATATTTTTTATTAATTTTATTTATTCATTTTGCACTTCTAGTATCGAGTACACAACAACGACAATTAGGAGAAAGCATGAATACGCTAAACCAAAACCTTACTCAGCAAGACCCAGATATCGCCCAATTTATTGCACAAGAAGACGAACGCCAAGAACATCACATCGAGCTAATCGCATCAGAGAACTACACCAGCAAAGCCGTTATGCAGGCACAGGGAAGTCAGCTAACGAATAAGTATGCGGAAGGCTATCCGGGTAAGCGCTATTACGGTGGCTGTAAAGCCGTGGATAAAGTTGAACAGCTTGCTATCGACAGAGCCAAAGTCCTGTTTGAAGCTGATTATGTTAATGTTCAGCCCCACTCTGGTTCGCAAGCGAATACTGCTGTTTACATGGCACTGCTAAGCCCTGGCGATACCATACTCGGGTTAAGTCTTGATCACGGAGGTCACCTAACCCATGGTGCAAAACCTAATTTTTCAGGCAAGCTATACAATGCCATTCAATATGGGCTCAACACCGAAACCGGTGAGATTGACTACGACCAAGTAGAAGCCTTAGCTAAAGAGCATAACCCAAAGATGATCGTGGCAGGGTTTTCAGCTTATTCTCGTGTTGTCGATTGGCAAAAGTTTAGAGAGATTGCCGATAGTGTAGGCGCGTATTTGCTGGTAGATATGGCGCACGTAGCAGGTCTTGTCGCAGCGGGAGTTTATCCCTCGCCAATTAACGCCGCGCACGTGGTTACTACCACTACCCACAAAACACTACGTGGCCCTCGCGGCGGGCTCATTATGTGTAAATCAAACCCTGAACTTGAAAAGAAGTTTAACTCACTTATTTTCCCGGGGATTCAGGGTGGTCCACTCATGCACGTTATCGCCGCTAAAGCTGTTGCGTTTAAAGAAGCCATGACAGCCGAATTTAAAGCGTATCAAAAGCAAGTGGTTACCAATGCACGCGCGATGGCAGACGTATTTATGAGGCGTAAATTTGATGTGGTCTCTAACGGAACTGACAACCACATGTTTTTGCTAAGTCTGGTTAGTAAGGGGATGACGGGTAAAGAGGCAGACGCTATTTTAAATAGTGTGAATATCACTGTTAATAAGAATACTGTGCCTAACGACCCACAGTCGCCCTTTGTTACAAGTGGCATTCGGATAGGTACGCCAGCGGTGACTTCTCGTAATTTTAGCGAAGACGATTGTGCCCAGTTAGCTAACTGGATTTGCGATGTGTTATCAGAACCTGAAGACAATAATCTTATTCAGCAAGTTAAAGATAAGGTTGCTACGCTAACTGCTGCTCGCCCTGTTTACACTAAGTAAAACCTAACGGCTTACAAAGAGCGAACTCGTGCGTTGCAGGTAGCGACCATTACCCGCCACACGAGTTTAGCTCGTTCGTTAAACTCAATAGTTTGAACGCCCCATGCTTCTTCCATTGAATTTTGCCACACGTCACAGGTTTCGATTGTGTTGCTATACAGTGGTGCTAGCGACAAACTTATTCTTAATGACTCTAGCCATTCGGTAAATAGTGGGTCGTGCTGCCCTGTCTTGCGAAGCTGGGATAGCTGAAGCGATGCTTGCAGTTTCATGCCCTGCAAACGCTTATAAATTTTTCTCGGGTCATCCTGCTGCCCTAGAAGGTGAAGCTCCCTTTCAATATCATAGGCATTGTTCCACTGTATGGATTTCGGCTCATCTTTTGTGCATCCCCACATCGTCAAACATACGAAGCAAAGCAACACAAAGCTTATGTATTTGCCTGAATGTAGTGATGGAAATAATTTTACTTTACGCACCGAATTGCGCACTCCTTTAGCAGCGTCGCTTTTAGTATAGATGAGTCTTAAATGAATACTTGGACTGGTATAAATAATTAAACTAATTTACTACTGCTCGAAGAAATAAAGCACCAACCGAGGGGTTCTCATGTCTTTAGGCGCTTTCAAAAGATTCGTATTAAATTGCTGAAGTGGGCCGGCTAGCAATAGCAGTAACCGGCTGGCAAAGGTGGTGGCGAGAGAGGCCATGTTCTGGGGTTAGTCGTTAGCTAAACCACTTCCACCAAACAAATACCAAAAGAAACCCAAACAGGTAAACCAGGCCTAGCAAACTAAGTAACTTTACTACCTTATTAGGCGCGGCATCAGGGTGCAGTTTAGTTTGTGCCACCAGCTTATGGTTAAGCCAAGCAAACATGGGCGTGGTTACAAAAGCTAACGTCATAGCAAAGCCTAGCATGGCTAATAGAGCAGACTTGAAAAAGAGCACAATAACAAAGCTGAATATTGCCATGAAAAGCAATACTGGTGTCACAAGTGTATTGCGGGCAGCTTTATCCTTGTTAAACAATAGCGCAATTGCTTCTGCAACCACTCGCGCATAGCCATCATATACCGTCAACGCCGAGCCGAAAATACATAGAAACGCCACTATCGCAATAAGCAGATGCGCCCACTCCCCGATGGTTGACGAGTACATGCTGATTAGCTGGTGAGAAAAGCCAATACCACTAGTACTAAGTTCTGTGCCGCTGCCATACAGAATTAATGCGCCTAGCCCCAAAAACAGCAGAGCAAGCAATACGGTTACCGCATAGCCCAAGTTGAAATCAAAAAGGGCCGACTTCGGGGTCACCGCTTGACCTTTGCATTGTCGCTTTAACCAAAGAGAAGTAATAGACGATATTTCAATAGGTGCAGGCATCCACCCCATTGTTACCACTAAAAAACCGAGCGTGGCAAGCGTCCAAGGCGAAGGCTGCTCTTCGGCAGGCACCATTGGCGCAGTATAATTACTAAGTGCAACGATAAACACTGCTATGGTTGCCACTACAAGCACACCCATTATGCCTTTGGCAATGTTGTCTAGCCCTTCAAAATGCCCTGCCAGTAAAATCAGTAATATGAGTGCTAAAACTACTGAGGCAGACACCGCTATAGCTATATCAAATGGAATAAAATACGACAATAAACTTGCTGCAAACAGTAACAGTGCCGCAGCATTGACTACCGATGCGATAGTATTTAAGCACAAGGCAATGGCTAGGTAGCGTTTACCCATCTCTAAATAGCCTTGCTGCAGGGTTTGCTTCGTGCTGATGGTGTAACCTACGCCTGCCCTGAAAAACGGGTATTTAAGTAGGTTTACCACCAATATGAGAAGCGCTAACTGCCATCCGAACTTTGCACCCGCCTGAGTTGAGGCCACCAAATGGCTTCCACCTACCGCCGCCGTTGCCATAAGCACACCAGGACCGAGTAATTTTAGTAAGGTGGTAACGCGGGCAAGGAACGATGTTTCAGCTGAGTACGACAAGGCAACCTCTAAATGGGCATTAGAAAATAGCCGTTAACCATATCAGTTTAATAATCAGCAGAAAAGACACTAAGTGATGAGAAAGCAGCATGAATAAAGGTTGCGAACCGCATTTGGTTCGCAACCTTTTTTTCAAATTGAAAAGTCGTGGATTAGCATGCGTTTAAAACACGGCTGTGTGTTAGCGTCGGTCGAAATTTACCTTTTTCTGCGGGTGCTGATAATAACCTTCTTTTAGCAGACGCTTGAAGCGAGTTAGTTTACCTTCCAACGTTAGCTCTTCTAGCCCTTTATTGAATAAAGACAAAATAAGCTGGCTATCGCCTTGCCCTTTAGGCACTAACAAATGCGTGGTTACCGTAGAAACAAAAGGTTTAATAGGCATGACATCACGACGGTCGCCAATGTTGAAGTCTCGCTGTAGCAAATACCAACCGGTAAGTTCATCAATGGGGAAAACATCGATATCACCGTTTATTAGCGCTTCTAGGTTCGCTTTATCAGTCTTGCGCTCTACTACACTTTCGTTACCTTTAATGAAGGCAGCAAGCTCATCGTTATATAGATACCCTTCTGTGATCCCCATTTTTAGACCTTGCATATCGCTAAGGTCACTCCAACTATCGGGGCCTTTTTCGGCATTAACATAAAACACCAGGCTCTCTGCGCTTATTGGGTTGCTGTGAAAAAACTCGCTTTCTCGAGAACGTACAAAGTTACCGTAAGAAACTGCGTCGTATTCACCTTTTAGCGTTGCCTCTAAGGCTTCTTCCCATGGTAAGGATACGAACTCAACCACAACGCCCGTCTCTAAGAACGCATCGGCGATAATATGGTTTATGTAACCTTCGTGCTGCATATCAGTTGACGTGTAAGGCGCATATTCTGTGGTCGCTATGCGCAGTTTCATCCATGAATGGGCAAAACTTTGCATTGGAATTAGCGCTAGTATCAATGTCGCTATAAGTAGTAATCGCATGTCAAAGTCCTGTTATTAATTAGAAGTAAATGCCAAGGTTTATGTTCAACCTGTGGGTAGTTTCTTGTCTACCGCCTAAGTCTAGCCCTACGCCAGGGCCGCCTGAAAACCACATGTTTTTGCCTTGGATACTATCTACATATACAAACAATTTATCCCAGCCAAAGCTACAGCCATTTATCCACTGTGAAGAGTTTTTCCCTTCATTTCCTTCGCCTTTGGCAACACTGTATTCTGAATAGCAGGTAAGTGACTCTATATGCGTAAACTTATAGGGCACCGAGTACACAAGGTTTGCTGAATAAGTTTTGCCGTCAGCAGCCGCCAAGAAAGGAAAGGTAAAAGACGATAGCGCTATACGGTCATCAGCCTGCCCTTCAGGTGCAGCTAAATCGTATTCATAGTCGATATACTGTAGCTCAACTTTCACGTCACCTTGAGTGTGACGCATATGAACGGCATAAGCATTCATATCGCCATCGTCTAATGTATCTAAGTTTAAAATGTTACCGTACTGATACGACACGCCGATATCGGTAGTGGCACCGCGAATAAAATTCGCAGAGTAGTTAGCACGTAGATTGTACTGCCCGTCTTCTTTATTTCGGTATTCCCCGTCATCTGCTACATCAAATGAGTAACGACCAAATTCGGCTGCGTCATTGTACTCATCATTCATAAAGTAAGCGGCTTGAAAATCCCATTTACCCCAGTCGTGATTGATTTTGACCCCAGCATCGTAGTCATCTTCGAAGCCAAGATAGTAATTAACTGAAAACCAAAAGTTGTTACTGGCAAAGGGCTGTAGACCAAACGGGGTTTGCGTTATACCTGCGGTAATTTCGGTTTGATCATCAAAATGATAAGTAAGATCAGCGAAGCGAACGGTATCAAAATCGGTATTTTCGTACCAGCGGTACTCTGCTTTATAGCTAAACTGATCTGACTCGCCGGATACGCCAAGTTTGAATGATTCGAACTCAAAACCATCTCTAAACTCGGGAATTTGCCAATCTTGATGTCCGTAATTAACCCTTACGTGACCGCTTAAATTAAAGGGGAGTTCGTCGGCTTTTACGCCGCTCGAAGCGCATGTAGCAATTGAAACTAAAGAAAATGCGGATAGTAGCTTGTTCATTACTGTTCCTGTATTGAATTTTTGGCGGGAACCCTTTGCTAAAAATTGCCTCTAATGAGTAAAGGGGCGTTTAAGCGCTTAGGAGTTTCGTGCACCAAAATAAATCCTTCAGTACTTACAATACTGAGCAAACCTTAAAAAAAGATCATTTGTTAAGGTCTGACTTCTGTGATTTGAGTTGAGAAACTTCGCCGCCCCGATAGGCGGCGGCATTTAAACATTGGCAGTCGAATGTTTAAAGTGAAGTGGAATGAATGTACGGTAAATAAAGAAGTTTTTGCCGTGAACGCCAGGGCTTATCTAAAATTTGAGCAACACTTTAAAAGCAACTATAGGAAAGCCTGTGAATATAGCCTGTCAGCTTTATGACTACATAGAAATAGCCTGCATGTATAAACTTGAGGTAAGCGCCGTATTAAAAAGTGGGGAACTAAAAAACGGCAAGGCACTAAATACAATTATAGATAAACACGGTGACGCGCCAACAGAATGTATACAAATGCGCATTAACGGTAATGTAGAAAATATTGCCCTTAATGAAATCGCTCAACTTCATGCAATAACTGATAATCCGCATTTCAGCTCGGTGAGCTTTTAGGTAGTATGCCGAGTTCACTTAACCAATTTGAACTGAACTACATTTATGAGACAACACCTTTCGGCGATTACCTTCTTTGTAGACGACTACGACAACGCAATTGAGTACTTCACAACGGTTTTAAATTTCACCTTAACTGAAGATAAAGCAACCGGAGAAGACTCGCGCTTTGTGTTAGTAACGCCGCCAAACAGTTCAGCCAGCTTGCTGCTAGCACAAGCTAAAAACGACGTTGAATTAGCGCTTATTGGTAACCAAGCCGCAGACAAAGTATTTTTAATTTTAAATACCGATGACTTTTGGCGCGACTTTAACGAAATGCAAAGTAAAGGCGTGGTGTTTTTAGAAACTCCCCGTGAAGAAGTTTATGGTACGGTAGCCATCTTTAAAGATAAGTTTGGCAATAAGTGGGATTTGATCCAAACCTCTGAATAGCACTTTATACAGGTGCACCTTGCTTATAGCGCATTTTGTATCACAAGGTTTTATCATTCACAGTAAAGACGTAGAGGAGAAGTAAAACGTGCAGGCCATGAAACGTTCTATTATTGCAGATGTTGTTGCAATAGCGGCGATAGCACTGTTGATCACCACTACCTTTTACTGGATTGAAGCAAGACGTGAGGTCATTATTCTTTGCGACAACTTTACGCCAGGGGTGTCAAAAAAAAGCGTTGAACGCCAGCTTAACACCGCAGACTTATTGTTGTGGGATACTGAGTTTGTAGCAAATGGCAGCAAAATTGAAGCATATAGTCCACTGCACTTAGGAATCATGAAGTGCAGTGTAGAATTTAATAAGCAAGATATTGTAGTGTTCTCTATTGTTGAATAATCATACAGCCTACAAATATTAAGAGCGCATTGCGCTTTTCAAGTTATAAAACTGAACCACCTTGGTGCAGCGTTTACATTGCCGCAACACCCTATTCACCGAAGCGCTAAAAGTCGTAAAGGCAAACTTACCTTCTTACTTTTATCGTACTGACTTAACTTTTCATCTTGCTGTCACCGAATGTGCTGTAAACGTATAATTACGCTGTGTCTTCTTAACGCAAACTCTTTTTTATGCAAAAAACAAAACACAGTGTCATCGAGGATGTTTTCGCCCTGATAAGCGCCGGCTTGTTTGTTGCTTTTGGCGTATATCTTTTTCAGTCTCAAGACCTAATGGTAGGTGGCGCGGCAGGTCTTGCGCTATTAGGTACCTATGCTTTCGACATGGACTTCGGCTTGTTATTCTTTTTGATTAACCTACCTTTTTATACTCTAGCTTGGACGCAAATTAGTAAACGTTTCACCATCAATACGTTTATCTCTGTTACCACTGTTTCAGTGTTAACAGAGCAAATTCCGGCATTTGTAGATATTAGCCACGTTAACCCGTTTTTCGCAGCGGTATTTGGCGGAATTTTAATTGGTGTAGGCATGCTGATGATGTTCCGTCACAGCTCTAGCCTAGGCGGCGTTGGTATTATGGCCTTTTACTTACAGCAACGCTTTAATATCAGAGCTGGGACTTTTCAGTTAACTGTAGATAGCTGCATATTGCTTAGCGCACTGTTTTTTATTTCGTGGCCATTAGTGCTTATCTCGATACTCGCCGCGTTTTGTTTAAATATGGTAATTTCGCTTAACCATAGACCTGAGCGTTACTTCCCAGTACTCGGCGAAGACAGTTCAGACAAGGCTAAAACAGAATCAAAAAAGGCTGACGCGAAGCGTGTGGATAGCAATGAGCACAACAGCATAGACAGCGAGCTTCGCGCCCAAAACGGCTAAGTTGGTAGTCAGTTCTTATGGTTTTGCGTTTACGTTTAAAAGCTCAAGCGTGTAAACAGATACCGGCAAGCTGAAAGTACTTAACGGTGCACATAAGTAGTTAATAGAAAGCCCGGTTAGGCAAACCTAACCGGGCTTTATTGTATCTTTTATTTGTATTCCTTGACGCCTACAACAAACCTATTACTTCTTTTGAACAGGCCTTGACGGTCGACTAACTACTCCACGATTCACTCTCGGTCGAGAAAACGAAGTACGCATACAAACCTCACTTATGAGTTTATGCTCAGAACAGTTGGAGGCGAAATATTCGCCGCAATCCCATCACTAAGCTACAACAGTAAAGCCCAAATTAGGGGTAAAAGTCTCATTCTTTTAATGAATAGTGCTTTATTAAATTATACCAATCCGCACATATCATTGCCCACTCAGAAGGCGCTGGCAAGTTTCCTAGCAAAGCGTGGGAATGCAGGAATGGCTGTTCCCTTTCAAATTCCCAGAATGTAGCTAGGAAGCTTGCCAGACCTTCCCGAAGGGCGAGTTTAAAATGCCCGTACTCTTTGTTGTGTCACCTTGATGTAGAACCACTATACCTGCGGTAACACGCCGCGATTACGAACATTTTAACTCTCGCTGAGTGGGTAATTATCTGTGCGGACTGGTATTGTATAAAGATTACTCAAACTGGCATTGCGTTGATAACTAAAGGTATTTCACAATGCGCGGTACACGTTGAGAAACTCGCGTCATTAATTCGTAGTCGATGGTGTCAGCATTGGCTGCAACTTCCTGAATAGATACATTCTGACCCCACAGCTCTACTTCATCGCCCACAGCTACGTTGTCGATATGGGTCACATCAATGGTGATCATGTCCATAGATACGCGACCAGCCAAATAAGCGCGCTTACCCCTAACCAAGACTGGCGTACCGTTTTTACAATGCCTAGGGTAGCCGTCGGCATAACCAATACCTACGGTTGCAATTTTGCTGGTTTTATTCGCCACCCAGGTTTGCCCGTACCCGATACCCTCGCCTGCCGGTATAGTTCGCACAGCCAGTACGCTTGAGCGAAGGGTCATGGCTGGATACATTTCAACATCTATGTTTTGCGAGGTTGAAACAGCACCACCGTAAACGCCCACTCCCAACCGGTTCCATGCATTTCGACTTGCCGGCCAATTTACCGTAGCCGGAGAGTTAGCCACGCTAGTAGGTAAGCCCAGCTTTTCAGCAACCTGATTAAACCCACTCATTTGAGTATGGGTGAAACTGTTATCCACATCATCGGCACATGCAAAGTGTGTAGCAATAACCGTGTTATCACTTAATAGATGTCGATATTTGTCAGTAATCTCTTCGATTTTTGAAAGCGCAAAGCCTAAGCGATGCATACCGCTATCTACTTTCAACCAAATGTGGGGGCGTTGTTGTTCAGGGCATTTTTCTAGCCATGCAAGCTGTTCTTCACAATGCATAACCAAAATGCAGTTATGCTGAAACGCCATTTGGCACTCTTTTGCTTGATGAGCCCCTTCTAAAACAACAATTGGCGCGGTAATTCCCGCATCGCGAAGGGCAATAGCTTCTTCGATAATAGCTACAGCAAAACGCGAAGAAACATGCTGAAGAATACGCGCCACATTTACGGCTCCATGACCATAGGCATCAGCTTTCACCACCGCCATAGATTGGCTTGATGGCGCTAAAGCGGCAAGGGCTTTGAAATTATGTAAAATGGCGTCAGCATGAATAATAGCTTGCGTTTGTCGGCTCACTGAAAAACACGTTCCTTAAATGTTTAATGGGGAAACATATAAAGCCGAAGTGTACCACGAGAAGCGCATTAAGGGCGCAGGATTAATATTGAAAAAACGACTGTCTAACGCAAGGTTTCTTATGGTTTAAAATACCGTTATGCTTTGCGCTCGCTTATTATAATCATTTCGTCGCTTCAAGGTTTATCATGTCTTCGCACAACCCTTCTACTTCAGATTTGCCCGCAAACACCCGTATTAAAAACAAAGCGGCAGTTGATACTCCCACCGTGAATGAATTAGCTAAATCACTGAATAAAGTCGTCTCAGAAGGCAGAAACCCCGATACCTTGGATATAGACACGTTAAGTACCCAAGGCATTCTTACCCGCCTTAACGCCGAGGATGCTAAAGTCGCAAACGCGGTAGCACTTCAAATACCCCAAATAGCGAAAGCGGTTGATGCCGCAACTATCAGCATTAAAAACGGCGGAAGACTTATTTATATCGGTGCAGGTACCAGCGGTAGGCTGGGCATTCTTGACGCAGTTGAGTGTCGCCCTACCTTTAGTGTACCCGATGAAATGGTTGTGGGTGTAATAGCCGGCGGAGAGAAGGCCGTTCAGCACGCAGTTGAAGGCGCAGAGGACGATTTTAATTCAGGTCGAACTGACCTTGAAAGTTTATCACTAACGCAGAACGATACAGTTATTGGTATTTCAGCTAGCGGTCGCACGCCCTATGTAAGTGGAGCATTGGAATATGCCCGTTCCCTTGGCTGCTTTACCGGCGCAATTGCTTGTAGCCCTAACGCAGCTATTTTTGAAAATGCTGACACGGCCATATGCCCCGTTGTCGGCCCTGAAGCACTTACCGGCAGTACACGTATGAAGTCGGGTACGGCACAAAAGCTTGTACTTAATATGATTAGCACCAGCGCTATGATTAAGCTGGGAAAAACCTACCAAAATTTGATGGTAGATGTGAATGCTACTAACGAAAAACTAAAAGCTCGTGCTCTTCGCATTGTTATGCAGGCTACCGACTGTAGTGAAGATGCCGCTTTAGCAGCGCTTAGTGCATGCAACAACAAAGCAAAGGTCGCCATTCTAATGGTACTAACAGGGCAAACCGCAGAGCAGGCAGCCGCACAGCTAAGTGCTAACGATGGCTACTTACGTAAAGCCGTAGTAGAAAGTAAATAGCTAAGGCGCTTCTCTCCAATAAGGGACTGCAATAAGGGGATTCAGGTTTAGCCAATATGAGCACAAATATTACACGTCATACAAAGAGCGCATTGATTATCGCGCTTACCTTACTGGTCAGTTTTTCCTTCTTGACCTCATGTGCGCAAAACAGCTTATCTACACATGTATATACAACTGATGGTGACAGTTTAAAAGCAAAACAAAGTGGGCTGGCTAATGAAGACTTAAACGCCAATCAACTTGCTGTAGGTGCTGAACGCTATTCAAGATACCTCCCTTTGTTAGAAGGTAAGCGAGTTAGTTTGGTAGTAAACCAAAGCTCTTTAGTTAGAGGTGATTTGGTTAGAAATAACGAGATAACTGGTCCTTCAGGAACGATAAAAGCAAACCAACCCTATCAGCATTTGGTGGATGCCTTATTACAACGTAATGTTGACCTAGTAAGTATTATGTCACCCGAGCACGGATTTAGGGGGGATAAAGGCGCAGGTGAAAAGGTAAATAGCGATATTGATGCTAAAACGGGTTTACCTATTCATTCGCTTTACGGGGCAACTAAAAAGCCCACGACGGCTATGCTGGAAAATACCGACATAATTGTTTTCGATATTCAGGATGTGGGCGTACGTTTTTACACATATTTAAGTACGTTGCACTATGTAATGGAAGCCGCTTTTGCCCAAGGCATTCAGGTTGTGGTTCTAGATAGACCAAACCCTAACGGCCGATATGTCGACGGCCCAGTGCTAAAGCCAGCATTTTCATCGTTTATTGGCATGCACCCTATTCCCGTTTTGCACGGCATGACATTAGGTGAACTTGCTCAAATGATCGTGGGAGAGCGCTGGTTAGATATTGAGGCAACTAACTACAACCAAGCAAAACTTACCGTAGTGCCGGTAGAGGACTATGAACGCACTGCGCACTATTCCCTGCCGGTGGCACCTAGTCCTAACTTACCAAACGATTTGTCTATCCAGCTATACCCCACGCTATGCTTTTTCGAGGGAAGCGATGTCAGTATTGGCCGTGGCACTGACTTCCCATTTCAGCTTGTTGGTCACCCTAATATCGAATTCGGTGAATCTCAAATACTGGTAAAAGCAAATAGTGCAGCGCCTTACCCTAAACATGAAAACACTTTACTAAATGCTCACGTTTTTACCCGCGCTGATCTTATCGACTCTGAATATATGGACTTGGAAAACTCAAGCCTTAAGTTACAGAATAGAGAAGGTTCACCAGTTAGCGGATTGGAAATAGAAACCTTGATTAATGCCTATTCTCGCTTTTCTGAATACAACCGTATTGCCACCGCCAGTGGAAGTTCTACAGAAACATTTTTCACACGCCCAGAATTTTTCGATAAATTGGCGGGTACTGATGCACTAAGGAATCAAATCCAAACCGGGAAAACATCTGCTGAGATTCGCCAAAGTTGGCAAAAGAGTTTGAGTGCGTTCAGAGAAAAAAGAAAGCCATATCTACTTTATGAAGACATCGAACGACGTCAAGAATAACTCACGTAGCCTTGCTAATTTAACAAGCTGTTAGATAGACAAAATCGGGAGGCACGATTAGCGACCATTGAAAGGGTTAACATTAAAGTAAATACTTACTTAGCCCTTAAGGCTTATATCACAAGTCCTAAAAAAAGTTAGTGAAAACTAACTCTCCTCTGTTTTAGTTTTTACCAGTGTTGCAAGTCTAGCTTCTGCTGTGGCTTTTTGTTGCTTTAGCTCGTCTTTATTTTCACTGTCGGTCTCTGCGATTTTTGCATCAATATCGGCAATGGTCTGCATTAACATTTCTTTGTTCTTTTCTTTTTGCTCCGCTTCTTCAGCCTTGTCAAAAATCACGTCTTCTGGAGACGCTTCTTCTTTAGTGGTTTGGCTGGGAGATTTAGCAATCATTTTCAAACCATCGGCCTGAGGACGCTGGTTCATGAAACTAGGCGAAACAATTTCAATATCAGAATCGTGTAAGGCATCAAGTACAGCTTTGTGCAGCCTTGAACGAGCGCTCAGCAAGCTCTTTACTTCGGTTAGTAACCCAGAAATACGATAGCTTACAGAGAAATCGCCTAGCCCCATGACCTGTACAAAAGGCTCTGCCAGCTTTGCATTTTCAGCAGCCGCAAGTAGATGCTTTTCAATGACACTGTGGTGAATATCATAGCCTAAGCTAATATCCACGCTAACAATTGCACCAGAAGCACGCGTGACCGAAACAGGCGAACTCACCATAAGCGTGTTGGCGAAAGCAATTAGTTCTCTGCTCTCCGTCTGAATTTCAACATCAAGCAAGCCCATTTCAGTAACGCGCCCGCTATAACCTTCTACTTTTATGAAGTCACCGACCCTAAAGGGGCGGTTTACCCTAAGTACTATTCCTGCCATCAAACTACCCACCATTGTGGTAGATGAAAAAGCAATGACACCAGAAATAAGTACACCGATAAGTGCGATAACTTGATTTCGCGTACTTTCACTTACTGGAAGAGTCATCGCTATAACAACTGTACCAATGATAGTAAGTACTAACATTCCAACTTGTCGGGGCAGTTTCTGCTCGCTGGTAAGGTGGCTTTGTTTAGCAAGCAAAAGGTAATGTAGAGTAACGAGTGTACTTACAACCAATGCTATAGCAACGAGTAAAGGAACAAATGTAAGGAACGTACTGAACACAGAGTCAATTAGTGATGCTCGCGTAGTACCTGATAAGTTTTCTGTATTCACATGTTTTCCTTTAAGGTTGGCTAAAGAAACACCTTTAAACTAGCCTTTCACATTGTCGCTCAAACTGCCGCTTTTAGGTATAGAGAAAGTTACTCTAACGAAACTGGTGCACGACCTTCGGCAACTGCGTTACCTACTAAGACATCAGCCAGTGCGTTCAGACTATAGCTGGTAACCTTGTTATCACCCTTACCAACTTGCTCGTCTATGCTTATCGCATAACTAAATGTTGCAATAGCGATGTCTGTCACATTTTTGAGATCATTTGCTTCATACGGCATACGTAGGGGAGCAAAAACCACGGTTTTCTTCTGTGTTTTCGCAGCAGTCATCATCATTTTGCTAAATGCCATCACATCAGATTCACTTGCGCGATGCTTTATATGTTCAGGTAGATCAAGCCCACCTAACTCATAGTTCGCGTGAAGCGGATTAATATTACCCACCACTAGTACTTCTGCCTGTTTTAAAAGCATCATAGCTAGCTGTTTTTTTGGCAATGCCATTAAGGGTAGACAAGCAAATTCTAGGGGCTTATTAGTACTCTTTGAACCTGCTCGTATCAGTGCACTTTCAAAGGCTAAACACCTTGCGGCATCAGGCATTAGCGCAAGCCAGCGCGTTGATTTTACCGGAAGCTTCCCCTTTCCATATAGTACCGAGACCGAAGCCTTAGAAAGCGCTTTCTCAATTCGGATTCCTTTGTTTTTTAGACTGTTAGGATTATCAATCGTTGTATTTTCTTTTGCCTCATCAAGCCACCAAGATACAGGTTTAGAAACGAAGCTTTCTAAAGTAAACTGTTGTTTTGCTTTAAGAATACGATTATAGGAAGATACCAAGAAAGCGCTTTCTGAAAACGAGTCTGATGACGTGTTTACAAGTCTTATTGCCACATTATCTAAAAGCTTTGAGAATGCGTTGATATCCTTTTTATTTCTTATGGTGAAAGGCATGAGCGCAATATCCGCACCGGCACTGAATGCGCGAACGAGTGCTTCTTCGTGCGAGAAGAACTGTGTAATACCAGCCATATCTAACGCATCTGTAACGACCAGGCCTTTATACCCTAATTGCTTGCGAAGCACGTCGGTTAGTATCTTTTTCGACAAGGTAGCGGGAACAATTTGCAGCTTGCCATTCTTGTCTGCAATTTCAGTATCATCCAAAGACGGATATTGAATGTGTGCGCTCATTACCATTGCCGGCGGGGTCGCACTATTAATTATATTAGCGAAAGGAAGAACATCCTCTGCCATTGCTTGAGCCTTGGTATGCGTGACTTGCGGTAAGCCACTGTGACTGTCCACATGGGTATCACCGTGACCTGGGAAGTGTTTAATAGCAGCCAAGACTCCCGTACTTTGCATCGCACTTACAAACGCCTGTCCGAGTGCCGCCACCTGTTCTGGTTTTTCAGAAAAACTGCGTACGTTTATAACGGGGTTCTTTGGCTCACTATTTACATCCACCGACGGCGCAAAATTAGTGTTAACCCCTAAAGGTAACAGCGTTTGGCCAATGTGCGATGCTACGCTTTGGGCAAAGGCATGGCCCCGCTGATGAAAGGTAGCACCGATGGCCATGTTACCTGCAAACGGCGAAAGCATATCTGAAGGCAGTCTCGCTACTCTCCCCCCTTCTTGGTCGACAGCAATGAATAGCGGTTGTCTACCTGCATTTACCATATGTCGCTGCATGGTGTAATTAAGCGTAATTAACTGCTCGGCATTTTGAATGTTTTCCGAAAATAAAATAACGCCGCCTATGTTGTGTGTACTGAGCACACTTAAAAGCGAAGGAGGAATTTCGGTCATGGGCGTGCGACAGCGTGACGATGGCGTACCATCTTCACAAAAATAGCGAAAATCCAAAATAATCTTTTGCCCAAGCATGTTCTTTACTGCGCTGACAGCTTCGCTGCTAATCGTTTTCGCGCTACCCGTTTCATCGCCAGCTTTTTTAGCAGCAACCTTTTTAGCGGTGATTTTGTTAGCGCTAGCCTTTTTGGCGTTAGTTGGGGGCAATTCAGTATTGGTGGCACTTGGGGTAGATGTGTCGCCGTTTAAAGCGTTTGCCGTTGCACTAGCAGCAAGAATGCCGACACTAAATAAAACTAAAATGCCTGAAAGAAAATGGCTTAAGCTCAATACAGAAGTACGCTTTTTACAAATAACTTGCTGGAATAACAATGTTTATCTAATCCTTGGTAACACAGAGCACAATACGGTACGCTAGCATAAATGAGAGAAGCATGTTCGCCAACTTTGAACTGTATTCACACCTTCTCTTACGCGTTAGTTTATATAATTTGCTACGTGAAAAGACATACCTGTAGGGCACGCTGAACTTAGGTAAACAATCTAGAGCAGCAGGTTCTAAGCACACATAAATTTAAGTTTGGAAAGAAGTATGGATTGGATGTCAGTCATCCCCCCTCTTGTGGCTATTGCCGTCGTTTTTTGGAAAAAAGAAGTTATCTTAGCATTGGCGCTGGCCGTACTGTCTGCTGAAGCCTTAATTCTAGTCAATGCTGATATCACAACCAGCTATATGGCCCCTATTAATGCCATAGAACGTGTGGTTGATACCGCTGCTAGCCCAGGGAACACGCGGGTGCTTATTTTTTCCGTTCTAGTCGGCGCACTATTGGCTTTTATTCGTGATTCTGGTGGCGTAACGGCAACCGTTAACTTTCTGGTTAATAAGGGCGTAGCGAAAAGCCGTAAACAAGTAGGCGGCTTAACCATGTTTACTGGTATTGCCGTATTCATAGAATCGAACTTGAGCGTGCTTACTGCTGGTATATTCGCCCGAGGGTTGTTTGATCGTTTCAACATGAGCCGCGCACGTTTAGCTTACATAATTGATTCCACCAGCGCGCCAGTTTGTATTTTGATTTTATTAAACGGCTGGGGCGCTTTTATACTCAGCCTACTCGATGCCTACGAACTACCCGCTTCGTCAGCTTCCATTTTATGGGGCAGCGTATTTTTTAACTTTTACGCTATTTTCACTTTACTTATTGTGGCTTACACAATTTCCGCTGATAAAGTGCACGGCCCTATGGCTGAAGAAGAAAAAGCACTGTCTCATGTTGAGGTAAATCACACGACTGAGCCTGCCACTAAAGCGCGATTTATGCTGGTTCCGCTGCTGGTGATGGTATTGAGTATGGTTGGCTTCATGTTCTGGACAGGTAACGGCGTTTTATCTGAAGGCAGCGGCAGTAAATCAGTTCTTTATGCGACGGCTCTTGCCACTGCTATTGCCTACGGTCTGCTTCTCGTTCATAAACGATTTACTCATAAAGAAGCGGTAGACATCGGTTTTAAAGGGATGGGCGAACTACTCCCCCTAGTTACCATAGTGTTACTTTCATTAACCTTAGGCAATAGCCTTAAGGTGCTAGGAACCGGCGTATTTGTGGCAGGAATAGTGGGTGAATACCTTCCAATGGTGCTGATTGTTCCCATGTTATTTATTGCCGGCGGGATCATGTCGTTTACCACAGGCACGTCATGGGGTACGTTCGCCATCCTTATACCTATTGGTGTACCACTAATTCAGAGTTTAGGGTTGCCTCCTTCTTTGGTTATTGGCGCTATATTGGGTGGCGGTATATTTGGCGATCACTGTTCGCCTATTTCCGATACCACAGCCGTATCTTCGCTAGCAGCGGGTACTGACGTATTAACGCACGTTAAAACCCAGTTTCCTTACGCACTATTTGCCGGCGCACTTACGCTTATTGCCTATTTTGTAGCAAGCTTAGTCATGCTTGGCTAAACATGTGACTAAGGTTTGTTGGTAGCCGATTGCTAATATCAAGGTGTTAGCAATATCTGTAGCAAGGAGTTTTCTAATGAAAAGACGGATAGCAAACATCGGGTTTATCTCGATGATAGTAGCATTTATTTCGGTAGTGGCAGCATGTTCACATTCGCCAAACGACACAGTTAATACTGTTGGAGAAAATGCCGTAGGCTTAAGTCAGCAGGCCGTTGCCATGCCTGACAGCTATAGCGCCGATGCTGCTATGCAGGTACTTCAGGAAGGCGGCAACGCTATTGATGCGGCTATTACTGCTCAGTTTGTTTTAGCCGTAACATTGCCAGAGGCGGGTAACGTTGGCGGCGGTGGCTTTATGACAATAAAGTTCGAAGATAGCACCGACTTTCTTGATTACCGCGAAATGGCACCTGAAAATGCGCATCGGGATATGTATCTTGACGAGCAAGGTAACGTAAAGCCATATGAGTCATTGTTTGGCGCTAAAGCGTCTGGCATTCCCGGTACCGTTGCCGGCATGTGGGCCGCGCACAAAAAATACGGCACATTGGATTGGGAGCGTCTACTCGCACCAGCGGTTGATTTGGCCGAGCAAGGTTTTGTGGTTCACGAGAAGCTGGCTAATAACATTAGACGCTATATTGAACGTACCAAAAAAGCAGGTATCAATAACAACTTTAGCGAGTATTTTGCACACGCCAAAGCAGGCACTACCTTCAAACAGCCAGAGCTAGCGAAAACGCTTAAAGCTATTCAGCAACAGGGAAAGGATGGCTTTTATAAAGGCGATGTAGCAAAGCATATTGTTGATTTTATGCAGCAAAACGGCGGCCTTATTACCTATGAAGATTTGCAAGCTTACAAAGCCGTGTGGCGCAAACCGCTACACTTAAACTGGCAAGGTTATGAGCTGGTGACCGCACCTCCTCCAAGCTCTGGTGGTGTTGCCGTTGCCCAGTGGATTGGCATGCTAGAAGCCTATGACGAAACGCACGACTTGCCAGCGCAAAACAGCACCGAATATATTCATGTTATGTCTGAAATAGGCAAGCGCGTGTTTGCCGATCGCGCTGAATACATGGGCGATCCTGACTTTGTTAGTGTTCCGGTAAAAGCGCTTACTGACGCTAACTATATTACTCAACGCGCAGCAGATATTCAGCCTACCAGCATTTCTGATACCCCAAGCGTTAAGCCTGGTTTAAAAGAAAGCGAAGATACTACACACTTCTCCATTATGGACAGATGGGGTAACGCGGTTGCCAATACAACGACCATCAACCTTACGTTTGGTAGCGGTGTTGTTGTGACTGGTGCTGGCTTTTTGTTGAATGATGAAATGGACGACTTTAGTGCCAAGCCTGGCGTGCCTAACTTCTTTGGCGCAGTGGGTGGTGAAGCGAATGCTATTGAACCTTACAAGCGCATGCTGTCTTCTATGACACCAACGCTGGTCACTAAAGACGACCAAGTGGTTCTGGTAACAGGCTCTCCTGGCGGCACTACCATTATTTCGTCGGTCACACAGTCGCTATTGAATGCACTGCTTTACGATATGAGCGCTGAAGAAGCCGTGAACGCACCACGTTTTCATCACCAGCTACTGCCCAAAGACACCATTCGTATGCATGACGGGTTTACAGAGGCAACGGTAAATGAGCTTAAAGCAATGGGCTATACCATAGATAACCGTCGATTTGGTGATGTGCATTTAATTAAGCGCACTAAAGAGGGTGTAGAAGCCGCATCTGAAAAAAGCGGACGAGGTAAGAGCCTTGTCCAGCCTTATTAGCACAGTAGTATTAATGTAAGCCATATTAGGGTAAGCCGTATTTGCTCAGCCCTTTAAAGGCGAAGCGATGATGACTGAGAACTTATGGCTACTAGCTAAAGGGCTGATGGAAACGTGGAACTTCAAGTGGTTTCAGTATTCATACAGCCCTTTTTCAGAGGAGATAGCTGTGGAGTATTCCACAGTTGGCCTATTTAAATATCGCATCAACTCTGGCGAAACTGCTAGTGTGTTTACAGCAACAATGCAGCGTCGATAGGCACGTACTTAGACGCCACTTTTTGAATACTTTCAGCCGTTAATGCAGGGACACCGTACACCGTTACGGTTTTCCCTTTTGCTTTAAGGGCGTTTACAAGAATATCGAAATCGCCGTCGCCCGACACCAAAATGATCTCATCAACATCGTCGGCGTGTTCAAGTGCATCTACTGTTATACCTACATCCCAATCACCTTTCGCCGAGCCGTCAGCACGTTGAATGAAAGGCTTTAACTTTACTTCAAACCCAATAGCACGAAGAATGTTTTGAAATTCACGTTGCTTGCTGTCACCCCTGTCTATTGCGTAAGCAAAAGCATGTGCTATGTCTAAATTATAGGTAAGTTCACGCCAAAACTGGTTGTAATTAAAGTTACGTTTGTACGCCTGACGGCAGGTGTAATACACGTTTTGTACGTCTACCAGCACTAATGCTTTATTCAAAACCACCCTCTTCTTCGGTTTACTCGGTTATTGTTTTCTGATGTTATAGCCTTTTGATAATAAAACCAAAAAACCTGATGATGAAATTTATGCGCAAGGCGCACAACTACCTGGGCTTAATTTTGTTTGTGCAAATAGGTCTATGGTTTTTAAGTGGCTTAGTCATGGCCTTGTTACCCATAGATGAAGTAAGAGGCAATCACTTAAAACATGCCGTCACTACGTCGTGGCACGATGTTACGGTTACCCCTTCCGACATTTTGCGCCACCACAGTAGCGCTGCCGTACTTTCACTTACTCATCGTATAAATGAAGTTGGCCATGCTGGCTCAAACACGCTTGATGCTATTCCTGTTTATCATGTCGTAGATGACAACATTGCCTATCGCTACAGCGCATTAACAGGTGAAGCTTTGCAAACCATGCAAGAAAGCGCTATTCGTAAAGCAGCAAAAGGGCAATACACAGGTACTGGCGATATTGGTGAGACCCAGCTATTAAGCGTGTTACCTCAAGAAGTGCAAAACCTGTCTGCGCCATTATGGCAGGTAAACTTCGATGACGACTTTAATTCGCGGTTTTATATCGACCCAAACACAGGCAGTGTTCTGCGCGTACGTACCGACACATGGCGGCTGTTTGATTTTATGTGGATGCTGCACATAATGGATTATAAGGACAGAAGTAACTTTAACACGCCGTGGTTAATTGCTTTTTCGGGCAGCGCCTTTTTGTTCACCCTTACAGGTGTTGCGCTTTTATATAAGCGCTTCAAACCAAAAAAGAAGAAGCGCTAGCCAAGAGCCTGTAATCTTTAACGTACTAATTTTGGTCTAGATGGAAGTCTTTTAAAGAGGGCAACAGTGCTGCCCACAAAGGGAACTGCGCTACAGGACGCTAACAAAGAGTAAAAGACCCCAATTATTATGAAGCGAAAAGCTGAGAAATATCGGCGAACGCTTTGAACTCTAACGCGTTGCCGAAAGGGTCTTTGAAAAACATGGTGGCTTGTTCGCCCGGCTTACCTTTAAAACGAATATAAGGTGCGATAACAAACTCAATATCAGCAGCTTCCAGTTTACTTGCCAATTCTTGCCAGTCGTCCATGGTTAGCACAACACCAAAGTGCGGCACCGGCACAGCATGATCGTCTACCCCGTTATAGGAAGGCGGCGACGGCATAGCCTCTACACAATGGGTCACTAATTGATGGCCGAAGAAGTTCCAATCTATCCACTGGGTGTCACTGCGGCCCTTTTCACAACCCAACAACTCACCGTAGAACGCTTCAGCATCGGTTAGATTAGTGACCGGTATGGCAAGGTGAAAAGGCTGAACCATGAAAATTCCTGTTATAAAAACTTCTTAAGTAACGATAGCTTAAACTTTGAAAACGGTGCGTAACGAAAGAACACGTCTAACGCAAAAGAACGCTTCATCACTGTTTTAATATGACTGAATGTATCAAAACCTGCTTGGCCATGATAGCTACCCATGCCGCTATTTCCTACGCCACCAAACGGTAACTCAGGGTTAGTCATAAACAGCATAGTGTCGTTAGTACACACACTGCCTGAACTGGTTTTGCTGATAATATTATCAAGCACATCATCCTTATCACTAAATGCATAAAGTGCGAGTGGCTTAGGCCTGCTGTTCACAAACTTTATGCCCGCCTCCATGTTGTCGACAGTGATAATAGGTAGAATAGGGCCGAATATCTCTTCTTTCATTAGCGGGCTATCTAGCGATGGCTCCAGTACAAGGGTAGGCGCCATTGCTGGACGAGATTCATCTAGCTCGCCGCCATACACCACATTGACGTTTTCAAGGTAATTTTCAAGACGCTTTAAGTGACGATGATTAACGATATTGCCGTAATCTCGTGACGATAAAGGTGCTTTGCCGTATTGCTTTTTCAGCTCTTTTTTAACCGCATCAATAAGCTTTTGCTCAAAGCCCTTTTCAACAATGACATAGTCAGGCGCAATACAAGTTTGGCCCGCATTCATCCATTTACCCCACACTAAACGGCGCGCGGTGACAGCAAGGTTTGTGTTTTTATCAACAAAACAGGGACTCTTACCGCCAAGCTCAAGGGTTACTGGAGTTAAATGTTTGGCCGCGGCGCTCATGACAATTTTGCCCACCACTTCACCACCGGTGTAAAAAATATGGTCCCATTTGCAGGCAAGTAGCGCCGTCGCTTCATCTTTACCGCCTTCTATTACGGCAACGCATGAATTATCCATATATTGGGGGATAAGCTTAGCCACCAGCGACGAGGTTTCTTCAGCCAATTCAGAGGGTTTCAATACCGCACAGTTGCCCGCTGCAATAGCGGCGATATAAGGGGCAAGCAATAACTGAAGCGGATAATTCCACGCTCCGATAATAAGCACAGTGCCAAGCGGCTCAGGCTTGCGAAAGCTCTTACCTGGCCATGCCACCATGGGCGTTGATACTTTGCGTGGCTTTGCCCATTTATCCAAATGCTTAAGCGTATGCTTGATATCAGAAAGCAGAAACCCTTGTTCCGCTACCATGGCTTCGGTCTTACATTTGCCCAGGTCATTTTTAAGGGCCTGCAAAATGTCGTGCTGGTTGTCTTTCAGTAAAGTTTCTAATGCCTTTAACTGGCTTTTACGCCACTCCAAGGACTGGGTTTTCCCTGTATCGAAACTGTCGTTAAGCTTGTGAACAACGTCAACGAAACACACGCCAGTTTCCACTGCGTGAAGAGAAGGTCTATTTGGCATAAGAAGGCTCCGATAGCATAACACCCACTGCAACAATTCTATGGCTCATCTTAAGATTGTTGTCGGGCAAAGCAGCGCAATAATTAACTGATACTATCTTATATTAATAGGGATGTTCGAAGACAACGCAACTAAATTGTTAATTAATGTTTAATGAGCTCGTATTTTAGGTGCAAGTGGCTGACGTTACACTTAAGAAGTATAAACAGTTAACGTTGAAGCGATAACAAGATTATATAAAAGTAAAAGGTCGAAAAATTACAAACAAAAAAGCCCAGTGAACACTGGGCTTTTAAACATATTTAATGTGAAACTATTACGCGTCGTACGGGCTGCGTAAAACGATAGTTTCGTTTCTGTCAGGGCCTGTTGAAACGATATCAACCGGCACACCTGTTAGCTCTTCAAGACGCTTAATGTAGTTTTTCGCTGCTTGTGGAAGCGCTTCAAACTCAGTTACACCAAAGGTGTTATCTGTCCAGCCCGGCATTTCTTCATAAACTGGGGTTACTTTTTCGTAACCATCAGCCGCCATAGGTGGAACGTCTTTCACGTTGCCGTCTGCATCTTTGTAGCCTACACAAATTTGAAGGCTTTCAAGACCGTCTAGCACGTCAAGCTTGGTTAAACAGAAACCTGTAATAGAGTTAATTTGTACTGCGCGTTTCATCGCAACTGCATCGAACCAACCTGTACGGCGCTTACGGCCTGTAGTTGCGCCAAACTCGTGACCTTTAACACCTAAGTGTTGGCCTACTTCACATTCTAGTTCAGTAGGGAAAGGACCTGAGCCTACACGCGTAGTGTATGCTTTAACAATACCCAGTACGTAATCTAGCTTAAGTGGGCCAAAGCCAGCACCCGTTGCTACACCACCAACGGTAGTGTTTGAGGACGTAACATAAGGATAAGTACCGTGATCGATGTCTAGAAGTGTACCTTGTGCACCTTCAAACATAATAGGCAAGCCAGCATTGTGTGCTTTGTCTAGTTCGTCAGTTACATCAACAACCATTGCTTTAAGAATGTCAGCAACTTCCATTGCACCTTTCAAGGTTTCATCAAAGTCTACCGCTTCTTCACCATAGTATTGCGTAAGTGTGAAGTTATGCACATCTAGCACTTCTTTCAGCTTTGCTGCGAAGTCTTCGGCGTTAAATAAGTCGCCTACGCGTAAACCGCGACGAGCTACCTTATCTTCATAAGCAGGACCGATACCACGACCCGTTGTACCAATTGCTTTTGCGCCACGGGCTTTTTCGCGCGCTACGTCAAGTGCAATGTGATAAGGAAGAATTAGCGGACAAGCTTCACTAATCTTTAATCGCTCGCGCACTGGAACGCCACGCTCTTCAAGCATAGTCATTTCTTTCATTAGTGCGTCAGGGCTAAGCACAACACCGTTACCAATAATACAGGTAACATTTTCGCGTAGGATGCCTGATGGGATTAAGTGAAGTACGGTTTTTTCACCGTCGATTACTAGAGTGTGACCTGCATTGTGTCCGCCTTGGTAACGAACAACATATTTTGCGCGATCAGTGAGTAGGTCTACGACCTTGCCTTTACCCTCGTCACCCCATTGAGTGCCGAGTACCACAACGTTCTTTGCCATGAATCATATGTGTAAGAAAATTAGGCGGGGATTCTACAAAATTCTAGGGCAAGGATCATCTCTTTTTCGAACAAAAATACGACTATTTTATTTTTATTTTTGAAATCACAAAGATGACCCACTGCCGCTCGATCCTTTTTGAAATAAGGCTTGGCTTCTTATTTTTCAGCACAAACATTCTAAGACGCTAATTTTTAAAGCTTTCTAAACATTACCAGGTAAAAAAGCTGAACAGACGGTCTATCGCAGTCTGCGCTACGCCCATTTATATAACGTTTTGCTATTATTCGCGGGCATTGGATGCTTAAAAGCTAATGAGGTATTCAAAGGGCTGAAAATACACATCTGAATGTTGAATACAGGTTTAAGAGCACACTTTTCAGTCAACGGTAAAGTCGCGCTCCTTTTCGTACTATGTATTATGGTAAAGCGTGTGGCAGTGTTTGATGAGGTCCGTTTTCACACCGCTTCACGCCTCTTAATGCCTAGATCTGGGCGCTAACTCAACTGAAATAAAACAGCAGTAGTGCGCCTATTATCACAAGGGTTCCGCCAATTTGACGCAGTTGATTGCTGGGCTGTTGGCTTATCTGAAGTAAATAATTGCGCCATTTATTAGGAAAAAGAAGCGGCCCTATTCCTTCTATAATAAGTACCAACGCTAAAGCGGGTAGTAGCCACTCCATAAAACTATCCTTAAATAAGTGTGACGTTAATATTTACGTATGTTTAAAGCAACGACTTACGCTTTCTGATTCAGTGCGGTTAAATCAATGTACTCAGGGGTGTGGTACAGACCAAAACCAAACCGTAAGCGGTTTCCTCTAAAATCGGTAAGGATATGGTGCTCTTTAAGCGCTGAAGCAAGGGCTTTTGTTTCATCGGCACTATCTAATTCAAAGGTAAGGAAATGCCCTCGGTTTGCTTCATCACTTACTGCTAGATGTTTTTCGTTTAGCAAGGGATGGTTGCAGGTAGCAAGTTTCTCTAGAAATGTGCGCTGCATGCCCATTATATATTCGTTAACTGTGGCAACATCTAAACTATTATCTTCAAACATGCGAAGCACAGCTCTTAACCTGTAGAGCGCTGTAAAATCCATAGTGGCACCGGCAAAGCGCATCCCATCTAAACTATATTGCACGTTATTTTTACCGCCCGTCTCGCGGGGTTTGTCTAACTCGCCAAATTCGGCAAACCAGCCGGTATACGTGGGTCTTAGCTTACAACCCACCGGCACGTGGGCGAAGCACGCCCCCTCTCCCGCCTGTGCGTATTTATAACTACCTGAAAGATAAAAAATACGATGAGCAATATCGGCAAGGTCCGTAGGCTTTGCCATAAAGCCGTGATAACCATCAACTACGACGAGGGTATTGTCGTTAGTCACACTATGTACAATATGTGAAATATCACTTACCACATAACCAGAGTTGAAAAAGACCTGACTAAGGAAAACTAGCTCAGGATTGTGTTCGGCAATAGCCGCTTTAAAGCGTGAAGAAAAAGTATGATAGGGCTTGGTAGGTACGGTAATAAGTTCTATTGCACCCTGTTCTTCTAGCCTACTCGCTTGGCGCTGAAAACTGTGAAACTCGCTGTCCGTCGACACCACTTTATAAGGTGCAGCACTATCTATGCAGCTCATAATACGATAAAGCAATTCATGAGTATTTGGCGCAAAAACGATTTGCTCAGGCGCGCCAGTATTCAGTATGTTGCTAATACGCTGCTGCAGTTCCGGTACTAAAGTTTGGAAAAAATACCCCCACTTTTCGTCTACGTATTTAGCACTGTCATCCCAATAGTTAAGCATTGCTTCGCGTGTGCAGTCTGGCCAAAAATAATGGCTGTGACACGCATAGTGCTGCTTACCTTTGTTAGCGTTGAGAAACCCCGTATAAAACTGCTGATATGCCATGCTTTATTGCCTAATATTAAAACCGCTTAAACCCTATCAAACTTCAGCGTACTTCGCATGAACCTGCGCCTACAGCAAAACATTTATTTACAAAATAGGTGTAAATAGTTTTGCCCAAGTCGTTGCGCTTAATGTTATTTCTTATATACATACGCCCACTGCAAAACTGAAAAACTCTGCTATACCCTATAGAGGTGAGCTGGATTTGTAAGTCTAGTTAGCAAGCTCCATCTGTTCCACGCAGACACACATTAAAGGTACTTTATGCGTTTTCCTAAATACGGAAATTATTCATTGGATGTCTCAGGTAACGTTCTTGAAGTGTTTGCTACCGGAGCGTGGAACCTTAAAACAACAGAATTTTTTATAGAGGAAATGCATGAGCTTATTGATAGGTTCGACAATAAGCCTTGGGCAGCCTTAATGGACGGACGCCGTTGGGTATTATCTACGCCGGAATGTCAGACCCGTTTAGCGGATGCAATAAAGGTAAATATTTCGAAAGGGCTTAGTCGTTCAGCGTATGTGCTAGATAGCGGAATGATCAAGCGTGCTCAACTAGAACGCACCCATCCTTCAAACCAACGTGATTTTGAAACGAGCAACTATGAACGGGAGTATTTTGAAAAATACTTCGAGGCACTTAACTGGTTGCATAAGGAAGGGTTTTCACCTATTTGCTAGTTTTATAGCCCAAGGCGATGGTTTTAGCGTTACTGTGAACGCTAAAACCCGAATAGGCTTAGTACAACAAGCTATAGACTTTACGACGATACTCTGACTTAAGCGGGTCGCCGTCAGCGAGTGCGTTCATCATATCCATCATTAACTTTCTGGCATCGCCAAAGCCAAGTTCTTTCTTTAATACAGTATAAAGAAGTTCTAGTGCATCTTGTGCTTTGTTCGCTTGCTGCAACTGTACAGCTAGGTCAACCTTAAGCTGCAGGTCATCAGGGCTCGCTTCTACTGCCGCTTGAAGCTGGCGTATTTCAGGCGTATCTGCCGCTTGTTCTGCAAGTTCAATTTTGCCAGCCAAACTCTTATAGCGAGAATCTTGATCTACTAGCTTAATCTCTTCAAGCAAAGCTTTAGCTGCATCGATAGAGCCAGTCTCAACGTAGCAATCAATAAGCATATACTTAGCGTTTACGTTATCAGGGTTAAGCGTTAAGGCTTCTTTTGCCGCTGGCAGTGCTTCTGCGTAATCCCCTTGTTGGATCGCCTTGCCAGCAGTGGCAAGTAGGTCATCTTCTGGGTTTGGCAAATATTTATCCAGCATTTCACGAATTTGCTGCTCAGGTTGTACACCTGCAAAGCCATCGACGGGCTGACCATTTTGCACCACCATCACCGTTGGTAGGCTTCTAATACCAAACTGAGCCGCCACTTCTTGCTGTGCTTCGCAGTCTACTTTGGCCAAAATCAAATGCTGGCTATATTCACCTGCCAGCTTTTCTAATATGGGCATTAGGTCTTTACAAGGTTCGCACCAATCAGCCCAGAAATCGATAAGCACTAGTTTTTCTTGTGATGCTTCTACAATAATTTGCTGAAAGTTTTCTACCGTAATATCCACGATGGTTGCTTGGCTATTTGCAACGAGATTTTCCATGACGCAGGCCTTTAATTTCTTGTATTGAGAGGAATATGGGGCAGACGCTGTAAAATTACAAGGTTAACGCGCGTTATCTTTAGTTTCGCAATGAGCGACATACTCTTTTTATAAAAGCAGCCATTTCGTCTTTGTCGCTTTCACGACAATCTACAATCTCAATGAATGTTAATGTAGTGTAAATTCGCTCTATTGAGCTACTTTATTATCAAGCCACCCTACATCTTTAAGATTTGGCCGAGAGGGTTTTATGACTACACAAACCAGCACAGACACTCAGTTTGCTTCATTCAAAGAGTTTTACCCGTTTTATTTAAATGAGCATAAAGACGGCACATGCCGCACGCTTCATTTTATCGGCTCTTGGCTAGTACTTAGCGTTATAGCGCTGGCAATATATATGGCGAGCTGGTCGCTACTGTGGTTTATACCGCTAGTAGGTTACGGCTTTGCGTGGGTAGGACACTTCTTTTTTGAGAAAAATCGCCCCGCCACATTCAAACACCCCCTTTACAGTTTGATGGGCGATTGGGTTATGTTTAAAGATATTCTGGTGGGCAAAATTAGCCTTAAAGGTGAATAAGCCTTGTGAGAATTAGACAACGGCGATACTGCGTTATTACCGATAATACCCGCTGTTAGCCTCCCATTGTTATACATAGCGCTATGTGTTGCGATACATGCAGTAATACGCACTTTTAACGGACAATCCTGCCCCTTCACCGCACACCCTTTACATAATGGAAACGAAAGCGATATGGTTGAGAATAAGGTTCACAGTTTACTAAATTAACCCTAGCGTTAACGTTAAGAGCACGACTGCGAACACATTACCTATCGCGCTTAGCGCAACAAGAATAACAAAAGGAACAAACATGTTTGTGTCTCGTTTCCCCCTTCGCCCTATGCGACAAGGCTTATTAGCTACCTCGACAGCATTATCATTATTGGTTTTAGGTATCAGCCAAGCCAGTGCGTTGCAAAATTCTGGCTCTGATTCAGATAGCGTAAATGCGCTAACGTACGAAGATACCTTTAACTTGGAATTTGTCGCTAACCCTCAATTCCTTGATAAAGAAACAGTCATTTATTCTCGTCAAAGCATGGATGTCATGACTGACGGAAGACAAAGCCGATTGTGGCAGGTGAACATTAAATCAGGTGAGCATCGCCCGTTTATCGGACTAGACGAGAACTTGTCACAGGCGACTTTGTCGCCCAACGGTAAAATGGTGGCGTATACAAAATCGGTCAACGGCCGCGCACAAATCCACCTTTATTATTTAGATACAATGCAGTCTGTGCGTTTAACCAATACCAGCGAGACACCTCGCCAGTTAACCTGGTCTCACGACAGCAAAACTTTAGCCTTTACGCAGTTTACCGAAGAAAAGCAAAAGCCATTGTTTACAGGAATGCCGAGCAAGCCAAAAGGAGCAAAGTGGGCTGACCAAGCCACCTATATTGACGCGGTAAAATATAGAGGTGACGGCATAGGCTACTTGCGCGAAGGCTTCGATCAGATTTTTGTTTTACCTGTGGAAGGCGGCACACCGCGACAGTTAACAATGGGGAAATTCCCAAGCGGCGGTACCCTTGCCTTTTCTAGAAACAATGACTGGATTTATTTCGCCACACCGCAGCGAGAAGACTATGCGCTGCACCCATTGTCTGGCGATATCTACAAAGTGAACGTAAGCACAGCGGCAGTTGAACAAGTTACCGATATGGAGGGCCCTGAAGGCAGACCAACCTTAAGCCCCGACGGAAAGTACCTTGCGTTTACTCAGCTAAACGACAGAAAGCTTTCATACCAAAACGGTGACATTGTTGTACTAGAGCTTAAAAGTGGTGATATCACCCGCTTAACTACATCGTTAGATAGAAGCTTAGGTAAGTTCACGTGGCGTAAAGACAGTCGCGGATTAGTTTTCTCTTATCTTGATCATGGCGAGACTAAGCTTGCTACAGTCAACCTTAAAGGTGATGTAAGAACTATTGATGTAAGTATTGGCGGTCAGGCCTTTGGCCGCCCTTACACGTCAGGTGACTTTGCAGTTAGTGAAAAAGGTGACATCGTTTATACCACTGCCAGCCGCACCATGCCTGGCGACTTAGCGCTTTACAGAAAAGGTAAAGACGACACAGTGCTTACCGCTTTAAATAACGACGCACTCGGGCATAAGACGTTGGCAGAGGTACAAGATCTTTCCGTAGAATCAAGTGTTGACGAACTACCTATCGACGCATGGATTGCTTTGCCACCTGGATTCGATAGCAGCAAGAAATACCCGCTGATATTAGAAATTCACGGCGGTCCTCATGCGGCCTACGGCCCTCATTTTGCTATGGAAATTCAGCTAATGGCGGCGCAAGGTTATGTTGTGGTATGGGCTAACCCAAGAGGCAGTAGCTCATACGGTGAAGAATTTGGTAATTTAATTCACCATAACTACCCGTCAGAAGACTACAACGACTTGATGGACGTGGTAGACGCCGTTGTTGAACAAGGCTATGTTGATTCAGAGAACTTGTTTATTACCGGCGGCTCGGGTGGCGGTACACTTACTGCCTGGTCTATTGGTAAAACTGAGCGCTTTAGTGCGGCAGTAGTGGCGAAACCCGTTATCAACTGGATGAGCTTTTCGTTGACGGCTGATGCATATCCTTACTTTAGCCAATATTGGATGGCTGATATGCCTTGGAAAATTGCCGATAAGTTGTGGCAGCGCAGCCCGCTAAGTTTAGTGGGTAATGTAGTAACGCCAACTATGCTGCTAACCGGCGAAGCCGATCACCGCACCCCCATCAGTGAAACCGAGCAATATTACCAAGCGCTGAAACTGCAAGGTGTGGATGCGGCGATGGTGCGAATTCCAGGGGCTTCACACGGCATTGCAAGCCGCCCCTCTCGCTTGATTCAAAAGGTGGGAAATATTGTGGCGTGGTTTGAGCGCCACAAGAAAGACAACGACAGCGAGTAAATCGGTTTAAATTATGAGCTCTCTTTAAGAAAAAAGGCGCCCTTCAGTGAAAATGGCGCCTTTCTTTTTTTATCATCGACCCTTATTTGGTCAGCTTCACAACTTTGCCATTGGGCGCGTCTGTCAGTAAGTAAATAGCACCATCTGGCCCCACTTCTACGTCGCGGATGCGGTCGTGATTGTCTCGAACATACTCGAACTGCTCATCTGGCTTTCCATCTTCTACCTTGATACGGCGAAGGTGCGTAAATTTTAAAGAGCCCACTAATATATCGCCGTTCCACTCTTTAAACATGTCGCCCTGATAGAAGGTTAAGCCGCTTGGTGCAATGGACGGATCCCAGTACAACCAAGGCTGCTGCATACCATCCATATGAGTTTTATCGCTGATAATATCGCCGCTGTAGTCAACGCCATAGGTAATTTCTGGCCAACCGTAGTTCGCACCGCGCTCTAAGATATTAATTTCATCACCGCCTTTAGGACCGTGTTCCATCGCCCAAACTGCGCCGGTTTCAGGGTGAATAGTTACGCCTTGGACATTGCGGTGACCATAGCTAAATATTTCAGGGGCATTGCCATCGGTAAAGGGGTTATCCTCTACTGCGCTGCCGTCACGGTTGATACGCACAATTTTACCAAAGTGATTATCGGTGTTCTGCGCTTCTTTCATGTACTTATAGCGATCGCCCATGGTCACGTATAAGTGCTTTTTAGCATCGAATGCTAAGCGACAGCCAAAGTGAAAGCCATTATCGACAATAGAGTCGGCACTGAAGATAACATCGACATTCTCAAGGCCCGAATCAGTAAGCGTGGCTTTTGCAACACTACTACTGCTGCCAGGCTTGCCTTCTTTCTCACTCGCTTTGCTGTAACAGAAATAAATTGTGTTGTTGCTGGCAAAGTCTGGGTCGATGGTAATGTCTAACATACCACCTTGGTTCTGCGCGACCACTTCTGGTACGTTGTTTAGGCGCCCTGACAATTTACCGTCTTTTGACAATCGTTGGATACCACCCGCTCGTTCGGTTACCAGCAAGTCTCCATCAGGTAAAAACACCATGCCCCATGGATGCTCTAAACCTTCAGCAAGCGTGGTTACGGTTATATCGCTGTCAGTAATTTCATGCGCTTCGCCATGCTTATGATCGCCATGAGCTAGGGCGAATTGGCTTACCGTTAGCGCCATTGCACTCGCTACTGCGCACGCTATCGGGCGCGCTAACGTGCTTAAGGGTTTGGACTTAACTGCTAAAGTGCTTAATGGTTTCATCGTTAGAAGCCTCTTTTACAGAAGCTGTGTTTGGTTGCACAGACTTCTTCTATTATTTTTTAAGTTATAGCAGTATACAAAAAAGGGTACAGCGCTGCTGTACCCTTTGTGATAGTTTTACTCGCTAATGCGATAAAGTTAGTTTGTCGTCTAAACGATGCGAACCACCTTCACCACGGCGGCGTATTTATTTTGGAAGCGTTGCACGAAGCATCCACGCTGTTTTCTCGTGAACACGCATGCGGTCACCGATTAGCGCTGCAGATGATTCATCGTCCGCATCTTGCGCTAGCTTTAATGATTCGCGGCACGTTTTCACTACTTGCTCATGACCATGAGTCAGTAAGCGAACCATTTCGTTGGCCTCAGGCACACCTTCAACTTCTTCAATTGAACTAAGTTCAGCGAACGACTTATATGTGCCCGGCGCTGAAACACCTAAAGTACGGATACGCTCTGCGATTTCGTCTACCGCTTCCGCAAGTTCGGTGTAATGCTCTTCAAACATAAGATGCAGTTCACGGAACTGCGGCCCTTCTACATTCCAATGGAAGTTATGCGTTTGAAGGTACAAAGTGTAAGAATCGGCCAATAGCTTTTTCAGGCCTTCTGCTACTGCGTTACGATCGCTTTCAGAAATACCAATATCAATCTTGCTCATGTCACACTCCTTAACGTTGAAACCCTTTTAGAGATTTTCGTTCAGCCAGTTTCTTGGCCATCAAAAATCTAGGTCTTGATAATATAGGTTAATAATACTCTATAATTTTTGATTTAGATTAACGGTTTAGTTAATTGCTTCCATCGTATTAATCGATGACGTTAAGCGTTTTGTCTTAGATATCTGACTAATGGTGGTGATGATGGCCATCACCCGTTTCTTTTTTGGCTGATGGCTCTTTTCCAGCTGATGGCTCTTTTTTAACAGGCAGTCTTACCTTAGCCTCGCTCGCATCGTCAAACTTAAGTGTTAGCGCTATTTCACTACCCTCTTTTAAACCTTTGGTCAGTCCCAACAGCATTATGTGGCGACCACCTGGTTCAAACGCAATCATTTGGCCCGCTTTAACCTTAACCCCTTCAGTTAGCTCACGCATTTTCATGACGTCATCTTGCATAACCGTTGTGTGGATTTGCGCATCACTTGCTATATCTTGGGGTACTAAAACAGATATCAGCGTTTTATCGCTTTTACTTTGATTATGTAAAGTAAAGTACACTGCGCCGGTTTTTGCCAAGGCAAAGGTTGCTCTGGCGTAACCGTTCATCACCATAACGTCAGTTTGCTTACTGGCGTGCCTGTGCTGCTCTTCTGGCTTGTGGTGGTTATCATGATCATTGCCATGGGCTGAAATAGTCCCAGACAAGCTTAAAGAAAATAAGCCAGTAACGATAACTAAAGGTTTAAGTGATTTGGAAAAAAGTGACATACAGTCTGCTCCGAATGAGTATTCGTAAGCAAGTGTACGTAAGTTTGGCATAGGAAAAAAGAAAAATGGTGCCGACTGCCGGAATCGAACTGGCGACCTACTGATTACAAGTCAGTTGCTCTACCAACTGAGCTAAGTCGGCACACTTTAAAAACCGCTGCCTAGACAGCGGATGCGTATTCTAGCGATAAACGCGTGGGTGTCAACCTTTTAATCGCGTTGCTTCACCAACTAATTTCGGGAAGTACTCAAGTGGTAAATATTTGCTCAACGCCATGAGCTTTTCACCTAAATTTTCATAACTATTAGTGGTGACATTGATGTGTCCCATTTTGCGTTTTTCACGAACAGACTTTCCGTACCAGTGCAGGTGACTTCCATCAATGCTTAGCAGGTCTCGTGAAAAGCTGCTGCAACCAATGATGTTAACCATAGCACTAGGCCCTATGGCTGACGTATCGCCAAGAGGCAAACCGCAAACAGCACGCAAGTGATTCTCAAACTGACTGGTTACAGCGCCTGACTGGCTCCAATGCCCAGAGTTATGTACACGCGGAGCAAGTTCATTGACAAGCAGTTTATCGCCTACTTGGAATAGCTCCACTGCCAGCACGCCTATGTAGTCCATGCCTTCAGCTAGTTTCACGAAAATATCGTGAGCTTGAGCCTGAAGAGCATCATCCACACTAGTTGCAGGCGCGACCGACACATGAAGCTGACCTTGGTGATGCAGATTTTCAGCAAGTGGATAGGTTCTCACGTCGCCATTAGCGTTGCGTACACCAATTAATGATAGTTCTCTATCGAATGCCACCATTTTTTCTACCACTAATGGCACGTTTTCTAAGTCCAGGCCTTGTAGCGAGCGTTTTAGTGCTGGCAAATCCGCTTCATCACTTAAACGCCACTGTCCGTAACCGTCGTAGCCATCGCGACTCGCTTTAAGAATAAGTTTGCTACCAAGCTGTTTTACGCAATCATCTAATTGAGCAAGGTCGGTCACTATCTGGTGATCACAGTTTGCTACTTTCATGCTTTCAAGCAGCTTTTTCTCGCGTACGCGGTCGGCACCAACTAGAATACTGTCGATATTCGGCATCAACTTGTTTGTTTTAGCCGCTTCTTCAAGCAATCTTTCAGGTACATGCTCAAACTCTACTGTTAATGCATCGGCATCCTCTAGCGCTTGCGCTAGTGTTGTATCGAGTGGGGTTTTGCTAACTGGATGTACAACGGTATCGTTGTTTACGTCCACAGCTTGAACCTCAATACCTAACGGGCTTCCCGCTAAGTACATCATTTGAGCAAGTTGGCCTGCGCCGTAAACAACTACTCTCATTCATCTAGCTCCAATGTGTTGCTTGAAGCAAGTACTGTCTCAGTCTGAGATTTTCTAAAAGCGATAACGGCTTCACGCACACTCTCGTCTTGCAGCGCTACGACTTGCGCCGCCAGTAGACCAGCATTTGCTGCACCAGCTTCACCAATGGCTAGTGTGCCTACTGCTACGCCTTTCGGCATTTGAACGATAGAAAGCAATGAATCTAACCCGTTGAGCGCTTTTGATTTAACCGGGCAGCCAAACACAGGTAAATGCGTGTGTGCAGCAATCATTCCCGGCAAGTGTGCTGCACCGCCCGCGCCAGCAATTATTGCGCTAAAACCTTCATCGGCAGCGCTTTCTGCAAACTCTACTAGCAAGTTGGGTGTACGATGTGCCGACACCACCTTCGCTTCAAATTCAACACCAAACGACTTCAGCATTTTTGCGGCCTGCTGCATGGTAGGCCAGTCTGAAGTTGAACCCATTACAATCGCGACTTTTGCCATCTAGAGATCCTCGGAGTAGGTAAAATGGACAACCTTGGAAAGGCCGCGATTGTAGCTTAAAACCGTTCAAAATCCCACCGTAAATGGCGTGAAATATAGCGCTATAGATTACGAGCGTGTAAAAGCACTCTACCTTTAAGGGTGATCTATCTAAACTTAATAATCCGTATTAACTATAATTAATTTGTGTAGAAAAACTGCCTTATAACACGGATTAGCAACCGCGACTCTACAAGCTTTGCGGTGTTAGTAGTTAAATGGCGCAAGAGGTTATTGATGACAGATAAGCATGAACCCGACGTACTTGATGAAGTGATAGAAGAAGTACAGGACGTTGTCTCTGACTTCTTAAACCGCGAGGCGGCTCCCGGTATTTTGCTGATGGCCGCGACAATACTCGCACTCATTATTGCCAACTCCCCACTAGATACACTTTACGACCATTTAATCAGCATGCCAGTTCAAATATCCGCTGGTTCGTGGGCTATCGATAAACCTTTGCTGCTATGGATTAACGATGGCTTGATGGCAGTCTTTTTCTTTCACGTAGGCCTAGAGCTTAAACGCGAAGTGTGTGAAGGTGAGCTGGCAAACCCTAAAGATATTATTTTACCCGCTGCAGGTGCAGTGGGCGGCATGGCGTTGCCTGCATTGATTTATGTAGGCATAAACTGGGATAACCCTGTGGCGATTGCAGGGTGGGCGATTCCCGCTGCCACAGACATTGCCTTTGCGTTGGGTATTCTCGCGTTACTGGGTAGCCGAGTACCTACTAGCCTAAAAGTATTTTTGGTTACGTTAGCCATCATCGACGACATCGGCGCTATTGTAATTATTGCTTTGTTTTATACCGACAACATTACAGCTGGCGCGTTGTACGTTGCTGCTGGGTGCTTGTTACTGCTGTGGCAAATGAACAAGCGAAATGTAGTGGATATTCCAGCCTATGTTTTTGTAGGCATCATTTTATGGGTCGCTATGCTGAAATCGGGCGTACACGCGACGTTAGCCGGTGTGGTATTGGCTAGTTTTATTCCCATGCGGGATCAAAAAGACGCGTCATACTCTCCCGTAACACGACTTGAGCACGGCTTAAATGGTTCTGTAAGTTTTGCCATTTTGCCTCTGTTCGCGTTTGCTAATGCGGGCATTAGTTTTGGCAATATTAGCCCAGAAGGAATTTTCCACCCTGTAACCTTTGGTATTTTCCTTGGCTTGGTTGTGGGTAAACAGATTGGTGTATTTGGGTTTTGCTATTTAATGGTGAAGCTAAAACTAGCAAAGTTGCCTGACGATCTTAACTTCAAGCATATTTACGGTTGTGCACTACTGTGTGGCGTTGGTTTCACTATGAGCCTGTTCATAGGAGGACTTGCTTTTGAACAAACCGGGATTAATCAAATCTTTGATGAGCGGGTCGGAATTTTAGCGGGCTCTCTTGTGTCTGCGTGCTTGGGCTACATTGTATTGCGACTGGTAAGTGATGCCCCAAGTGATGACACTGACGTAGCTTCAAACGCTAGCAAGCTCACGGGCAATACAGTCAAATAGCACTTGCTTGCGTATAGGCTTACTTAAATGCGCATTCATGCCTGCTTCTAAGCAGGCATTTTTATCTTCAACAAATGCGTTGGCCGTTAACGCTATAATTTTAATCTTAGTTTTATTTCTACCTTCTTTGCGGATAAGTGTGGATGCAGCCAATCCATCCATTATGGGCATCTGACAGTCCATTAAAACCAGGTCGAAATCATGTTTTTTCTCTGCTTGTACGGTATCTCTGCCATTCTTAGTTCGAATACATTTGATGTTCGCTGATTTAAGCATATCCATCACGATATCAGCGTTTATATCGTTATCTTCTGCAAGAAGTACGCGAAGACCACTGGGGAGTGTTGCTGAGGTCTTAGGTTGCTCCTGCTTATCGCTATTACTCGTAGTGGCCGGAATATGGAAAGTAAAATTAGTCCCCTTGCCCAATTCACTTTCAACGTAGAGCTCGCCGCCGAGCAACTCAACTAGCCCTTTGGATATGGCCAAGCCTAGACCGGTTCCTCCGAAGTGGCGGGTGGTCGATGTGTCAGCTTGTTCAAACTTTTCAAAGATAAGATGTATTTTTTCCGGGGCGATACCAATGCCGCTATCCTGTATCGAAACTTTAAGCCCTTGGTGCGCGTAACTAACGTCAACCGAAACTTCACCTTCATTGGTAAATTTAATCGCGTTGCTAAGAAGGTTATTAATAACCTGAGCTACTTTTCCAGCATCAATGTTTAAAGCATTGGGTACATTGTCTCTAATATTAAGTGCAATGTCGTACCCCTTAACCTGCGCTGTATGGCGATAAAGTTCACAGGAAGCAATAAGCAACTCACGAATGTCACAGCGCTGGATATCACTGAGCATTTTTCCTGATTCAATTTTCGACCAATCCAAAATACTGTTCAAAATAATCAGTAAATTAGTAGCTGAACGAGAAATCGTTTTTGCTCTCACTGCGATATGCTCGGGGAGGTCATTGTCTAACATCAATTCGCAAGAGCCAACGATACCGTTCATCGGCGTTCTTATCTCGTGGCTCATATTGGCAAGAAATTGGGTTTTGGCAACGTTAGCAGCTTCAGCTTCTTTCAACGCTAGCGCTAAATGCTCAGTCTTTTCCTCTATACGTTTTTCTAAAGACTGGTTTAACTCATTAAGTTCTACGTTTAGCCCCTGCTCTATTTCTCGCGCTTTCTTAAGCTCATCAAAAGCACCTAACAAGCGGGTTTCTAAGCGCATAAACTCATCGCTTAGTGACGATAACTCTTGAATGTGGAGTGCTCTTTGCGGCGCTTTTTTTCCTTGTTGCTGTGTAGGTTCGAAGTCTGCTATGTAGCGAATAAGACGGCGAATGGGTGCTCCCACCATTTTCGCTACTACATAGCCTGTAAAGGTCCCGAATGCAGATAAAGCCAGTAATAAAAGCAAATCTTTGAGTAAATAACTACTCATTGATGCCATCAAAAGCCGTTTATCGAAATAATAGCTAACCTTCCAATTAGCAAAAGAAACATTATCAGTAAATCTAAGCCACGTCTTACCTTGAGGGCCATTATCAACTTCAATGGCACATTTAGGCTCGCATGAATAAAACGGTGCCTTAGTTAAGGGCTTTAACGCTAACGCCTCGGAGGCGTAAATTACCTCACCCTTTTGATCTTCGATTAACATCGAGAATCCACCGAGACTAAGTTTATCAATAGCATGAAAGCTCTTTAGTGATAATGACCCTTCTACAATACCTTTAGGCGACCCATTACTATCTAAAATAGGCGCAGATAGCGCGACAATGGGGTCGTTACCAAAGCCACGGCCTTGAAAAACGTTAGATAAGAATGGCGCCCCACTTTGCATTACCTCATAAAAATAAGGCCGATAAGACACATTGGGCCGCCCATTTCGCTTTGCTTTTTCCAACATGCTTGGTGGATAGGCATGCGTAATATCACCATCTTCATTGGCTACCAAAAAGGTTAAAAATTCAGGGTTATTAGAAGCCACAATTTGTAGATTTTTGGCTGCGGTGTTTTCGTTGTTTTTTTCCGAACCACTATTAGAAAGTACTTTTGCTGTGGCGGTAATAGCATTTTGATGATGACGTAAAAAATTTGAAAGCTGAAACTCCAGCACTTTAACGCGCTGGGTCATATAACTGTGAATTTGCCGTTCTTGTTGATGCTGAAACAAGCTTACTGACAGATATATCACCGCCATAGAAGCGACAAAGAAGCATCCAGAGAAAAAATACCCGAAGAGAAAGTGAAGCGTGACCCGCTCGGATTTGTACGAAGTTTGCCGCTTCAGACCATAAATGGCTAAGTATGCGAAATGGCCGATGATTAAGCCAAATACACCGCTGACCCAAGTAACTAAAACACCCGAGAACACCATGTTCACGTTGTCATCATCGAACAGAGAGTGTTCTAACAGCAAAATGGGTAAAAAGACGATAGACCAGAAACCTGCGCCTACTTTAATCACCTGCTTTAGCGATTTATCGTAGCCGAAAAAGCTAAGTACTATTGGCAAAAGAGTGAGACTTTCCTTGCCTACAATGCTGCCTTCGTTTAACCACAATGGAAGACTGGTTAGCAGTGCAATGGGAATTGAAATAAAAGGGGAAAAGCGAAGAGAGGCGTAAACTGCCGCTCCTATACCAAATGCGGCTATCCCAGTGCTGTCAAAAGGTGGAGAGAGGGCGTTTAAACTTGCACCAAGTACACATACAATTAATGCTTGGAAGGCCAGAGACCATGAAATGGAAAACGAATTACTACCAATTTTCAATACATGTCTCCAGCCGCCAGTGTTAGTGTTGCGCCATATAATCTAAAGTAAAGTTAGTAAGCAGCTTAACACCCAGCTTCATTCCCTCATCATCAACATAGAACTCTGGCGTGTGATGAGCGGGGCTGTCTTCTTCTGATACATCTAGCGGCTTACCGCCCACCCAAACGTATAAGCCTGGAACTTGCTCTTGGAAGAATGAAAAGTCTTCTGCCCCGGTTACCGGCTTGGAAAGCAATGTGTTTTCAATACCAGCGGTACGCTGCATGGTAGGTAGCATGGCTTTTGTAAGCTCTGGATCGTTATAGGTAATTGGGTAATAGTAATCTAGTGGTAACGTAAGTTCTGCCTCCGCCCCCATACTCTCTGCAATCGCTTTTACTTTGCGTGGAAGCGACTCGTAAATATGATCGCGAGCGGCTTCGTTAAGAGTACGGATAGTGCCTACCATCTCTACTTCATTTGGAATGATGTTAGAGCGGTTACCACCATGGATTGAGCCAATCGATACCACTGCCGCGTCGTCAATCAGTTTTAATTCACGACTTACAATGGTTTGAATAGACATTATCATTTGCGCAGCAGTAACTACTGGGTCTACGCTTTTCCACGGATAAGCGCCATGCGCTTGCTTACCGTGAATAACAATTTTGAACGGATCTACTGCGGCCATAGTGCCACCGGCGTTATAGCGCACTTTGCCCACATCGGTGTTGGCATTAATATGCAAACCGAAAATAGCATCAACATCAGGATTTTTTAATACGCCTTCTGCCACCATAACTTCAGCACCGCCTTTTTCTCCAGCGGGGGCGCCCTCTTCTGCAGGCTGAAAGATAAATTTCACTTTACCCTTTAATTCACCCTTTATTTCAGTAAGAATTTTTGCAGCACCCATGAGCATAGCCATATGCGTATCGTGACCACAGGCGTGCATCACTGGCACTTCTTTACCATTATATTCGCCTACTTGCGTAGAGCGATATGCTAGGTCGTTTTGCTCTTTGACCGGAAGCCCATCCATATCAGCTCGTAGGGCAACAACGGGGCCAGGCTTGCCAGAATCTAATATTGCTACCACCCCGGTTTTAGCTACACCGGTTTGAACTTGTAAGCCTAGGCTCTTAAGGTAATCAGCCACATACTCAGCGGTTTTGAACTCGCGGTTCGACAGTTCTGGAAACTCATGAAAATGATGGCGCCATTTAATAACGTCCGGCTCAACTTTGTTAGCCAGTTCATCAACGTTAATGGGGTTAGCGCTAGCTGTAAAAGAGGCTAGGCCAGCAAATACAAGTGACAGCAACTTCCGATTCATATCTCTTATTTCCTTTGATGTTTTTAGACAGAGTAAATCATCTTAAAGGAGAACACACCAATGCTTCTACAATTGCAGCATAGAATTAGCAGGCACTTGAAAATACCCCATTCGCCCAGCCGTGAATATTAGACGGAAGTATAAGGTAAGCCACTGAGTAATCTGGGAAACAAAAAAGGCGCCATGAGGCGCCTGATGTATATATCAACTTATTGCTAAGTCGCGATTAGCTCTTTTGTCTACGCATTGCGTCAAAGAACTCATCGTTAGTCTTAGTCATCGACAGCTTACTGATAAGGAAGTCCATGGCATCAATTTCAGACATTTCGTGAACAATTTTGCGAAGAATCCACATTTTCTGTAGTTCGTCTTGCGCAGTAAGTAGCTCTTCACGACGGGTACCTGAGCGGTTAAAGTCGATAGCTGGGAATACACGTTTTTCCGCAATCTTGCGGTTAAGGTGAAGTTCCATGTTACCTGTGCCTTTAAACTCTTCGTAGATAACTTCATCCATCTTAGAGCCGGTATCAATTAGCGCTGTTGCGATAATGGTTAAGCTTCCGCCTTCTTCAACGTTACGTGCAGCACCGAAGAAGCGCTTAGGCTTGTGTAGTGCGTTTGCGTCAACACCACCGGTAAGTACTTTACCTGATGAAGGAATTACCGTGTTGTATGCTCGCGCCAATCGAGTGATTGAGTCAAGCAAGATAACCACGTCTTTTTTATGCTCTACAAGACGCTTCGCTTTTTCAATTACCATTTCTGCCACTTGTACGTGACGGCTTGCTGGTTCATCGAAGGTCGATGCAACAACTTCACCCTGAACAAGGCGGTGCATCTCTGTAACTTCTTCTGGACGCTCATCGATAAGCAATACCATTAACTCACAATCTGGGTGATTAGCAGCAATTGACTGAGCAATGTTTTGAAGAAGAAGGGTTTTACCGGCTTTAGGTGGTGCTACGATAAGACCACGTTGACCTTTACCGATTGGCGATGCTAAATCTAGGACACGTGCCGTGATATCTTCCGTTGAACCGTTGCCGCGTTCCATACGCAAGCGGTCTGCTGCGTGAAGCGGTGTAAGGTTTTCAAAAAGAATTTTATTACGTGAGTTTTCAGGCTTGTCGAAGTTAACTTCGCGAATTTTTAACAGAGCGAAATATCGTTCACTGTCTTTCGGTGGACGAATTTTTCCAGCAATCGTATCACCTGTACGCAAATTGAAGCGTCGGATTTGGCTTGGCGATACATAGATATCGTCTGGCCCTGCAAGATACGAAGAGTCAGCTGAGCGTAAGAAGCCGAAACCGTCCTGTAAAATTTCTAGTACCCCATCACCAAAGATATCTTCACCGCTTTTTGCGTGTGTCTTTAGGATTGAGAAAATGATGTCTTGTTTTCTGGCGCGCGCCATGTTTTCCAGGCCCATTTCCTCGGCCAGGTTAACCAACTCGCTTATTGGTTTGTTCTTTAATTCAGTTAAATTCATACTGGTGGGTCTTTGTGCTTGAACTTCGCTTACAGGACTTAAAGTCACTCTGTTCTAGTTTAGATTTGATATCACCCGGATGTGGGCGTAAGCAGAATGCTGCTCGGATGAGCGCTGAGGAAAAGTTAGCACTATATTTAATCAACGTCCAGCGTTTTACCACCGAAATGTTAAATAAATTGATATGCCCTTTTCTAAAACAATTTGTAAGTACCTGTGATGCAAATAAAAACCGGTGCTTTATTCGCACCGGTTTTTTATTTTGTTTCAATTACAGATTTTCGTTTAGGAATTCTGTTAATTGAGCTTTTGATAGCGCGCCAACTTTAGTGGCAGCAACGTTACCGTTTTTGAAAAGTAGCAATGTAGGAATACCACGAATACCATATTTAGGTGGAGTTTCGTTATTTTCATCGACATTCAACTTGCCAACTGTTAACTTGCCTTCAAACTCGGTCGCAACTTCTTCTAAGATTGGTGCGATCATTTTACACGGGCCACACCATTCGGCCCAGAAGTCAACCAGTACAGGACCTTCAGCATTGATAACATCTGCTTCGAATTTATCGTCAGATAACTGGATAATTTTGTCGCTCATTCTTTTCTCCATTATTGGTCTGTCGCTGATTTGTCTCAGCCCGACCATAAGTGTTATATAGAAACTGTTTTTTAATGCAAGCACTGATAAGCTATAAGCTATGCCTACTCACTTAACTGATACTCATTTTTCCGACCTGCCGATTAACGGCAAGGTTGTTGACGCCTTAGCGGCAGCTAATTTTTCACATTGTACACCAATTCAAGCACTTGCACTGCCTCCATTATTGGAAGGTCACGACATTGCAGGTCAAGCTCAAACAGGAACCGGTAAAACCATTGCCTTTTTGGTGGCTACATTTCACTATTTGCTAAGCAAAGCAGAAAATGCAGATAACAGCAAATCAAATGGCCCTCGCGCAATTATTATGGCGCCGACCAGAGAACTCGCCGTTCAAATTTATAACGACGCCAAACTGCTTAGTGAGCATACCGGATTGTCGCTTGGTTTGATTTATGGGGGCGAAGGTTACCAAAGTCAACGTGAAACTTTGGAAGAAGGGGTGGATATTATAATTGGTACGACGGGACGCATTCTTGATTACTATAAACAGAATGTGTTTACTCTGAATAATATTCAGGTTGCCGTACTTGATGAAGCCGACCGAATGTTCGATTTAGGCTTTATTAAAGATATCCGCTTTTTATTCCGCCGTATGCCACCAGCAAGCGACCGCCTAAGCATGCTGTTTTCAGCTACGCTAAGCTATCGCGTACAAGAACTTGCCTATGAGCATATGAATAACCCGACTCATGTTCAGGTTGCCCCGGAACAAACCACGGCGACTCGCGTTTCACAAGAGCTATTTTACCCTTCTGACGATGACAAGATGTTGCTTCTTCTTACGTTACTTGAAGAAGAGTGGCCAGAAAAAGCGATTGTTTTTGCCAACACTAAAAATAGCTGTGAAAAAGTCACCGACTGGCTTACCGCTGATGGACATCGCGTAGGCTTACTAAGCGGTGATGTACCGCAGAAAAAGCGCCTAGGGATCTTAGAGGGCTTTACCAAGGGTAACCTTGATATCTTGGTAGCAACTGACGTTGCAGCGCGAGGCCTCCATATTGACGCGGTTACTCACGTATTTAACTATGACCTCCCTGACGATGCGGAAGACTATGTGCACCGAATAGGCCGTACTGGTCGCGCAGGTCAAAGCGGTGTCGCAATTAGTTTTGCATGTGAGAAATACGCACTAAACTTACCTGCTATCGAGCAATACATTCAAAAAGCAATTCCGGTTACCGATTACGACCGCAGTGCCCTGCTTGATGATGTAACGCCGCCCAAGCCACGTAGAAGACGCACGCCCAACAACCGCAACTCTTCACGCCGTGGTAACGGTAGAGGCCGTGGCAAGCCTCAAAACAGAAACAGCAGAGCGCAATAATAAGGCGTAAGGGTAGTTAATAAGAAACGAGATTTTATGCAGGCAGAACTTCAGCACGATGCACAAACCTACGGCGAGTATTATGCTGCCGTAGACTTAGGCTCTAACAGCTTTCATATGGTGATTGTTCACGTTGTTAACGGCAGTGTGCAAATAATAGGGAAAATTAAACAAAAAGTACGTTTAGCCGCTGGCTTAGACGATGACTTATCACTTGATGACGTGAGCATGGAGCGCGGCTGGCAATGTCTGCAAGTTTTCTCGGAACGTCTGCAAGATATCCCTTCATCTAATATCAAAATAGTCGCTACTGCTACCCTACGTCTTGCGACCAACGCCCATGTTTTCATCCGCAAAGCTGAAGAAATACTTAATCACAAGCTCAACGTGATAAGTGGCGAGGAAGAAGCGCGACAAATTTACCTAGGGGTAGCCTATACATCTGCAAACCAAGGTAACAGCCTAGTCATTGATATTGGTGGTGCCAGCACCGAAATTATTATCGGTAACGACATGCAGCCTATCCACTTGAAGAGTTTGGATATGGGCTGTGTGACTTTTATGGAGCGTTATTTCACAGGCGGTACCATAACCGAAGAGAACTTTATTAATGCCAAAAAAGCGGCCCATGCATTGATTGATGATGTATCAAGCGCTTTTTTGTGTTTCGACTGGGAAAATTGCTTAGGTGCGTCGGGGACGCCGCAAGCGATTACCGAAATTTTGGTAGCGCAGGGTATCAGCGATGCCATTCGTTTAGATTATCTGTATCACTTGGAAAAGCAGTGCATCGAATGCGGCAGTATTAAAAGCCTTGATATCGACGGATTAGAAGATAATAGAAAAGCTATTTTCCCTTCTGGGTTGGCGATTCTTATCAGCTTGTTTGAAGCGCTGAATATCAAACATATGAATATATCTGGCGGGGCATTGCGCGAAGGGCTTATCTACGGGATGTTAGATAACGTTACTGAAAACGATAGACGCCAACAAACGCTCAACCAAGCAAAGCAGCGTTATCACGTTGATAAAAACCACGCTAATTCTGTTCGCCACGTGGCGCTAGCTTTATGCCACCAGCTTTGTGCTCAACAAAATATTTGCCATCTAGATACGGAAACTATTTTAGGGGCCGCTGCACAGTTGCATGAAATTGGTCTTCATATTGAATATAAACGCCATCATGAACACGGTGAATATATTCTGAGTCATATCGATTTACCGGGGTTTACTCGCTTGCAGCGATCAGCAATTCGCGACCTTGTTGCGCAGCATCGTTTAACGATTAATGCCGAAATTTTTGATAAGTACCACGAAGACTATCGCCCTATGCTAAAAGGCATGCTTCGAGTATTGCGCATAGCGGTAGTCTTATGCCTGCGCCGCCAAAACAAACATATTCCAGAAGTTTCGCTACAATGTGATAACAGTAAGTGGACACTTACTTTCCCTGAAGGCTGGTTAAAGTCTCACCCTTTAATTAATGCTGAGTTAGCTAACGAGTGCTGGCTACAGCACAAAGCTGGGTGCGAGCTTGTATGTAAGTAAATACTTACATCTTTATTCTATAATTAAAAAAGCCGTGCTAAGCACGGCTTTTCTTTGGCACACGCAATTCAATGCCATTTAATTTTAATGTCTATTTACCATTTTGCTTTGCTAGCAACTCTGCTGCTTTAGGTGCAAAATAGGTTAAAATACCATCTGCTCCAGCGCGTTTAAATGCAAGTAAAGACTCTAAAATTACTGCTTCTTCGTTTAGCCAACCGTTAGCAAAGGCAGCTTGATGCATGGCGTATTCGCCACTTACTTGGTAGGCAAACGTCGGCACTTTAAATTCGTCTTTGCAGCGTCGTACAACATCTAAATAAGGCATGCCGGGCTTCACCATTACCATGTCTGCGCCCTCTTCTATATCAAGAGCAATTTCATGAAGCGCCTCATCGGTATTTGCAGGGTCCATCTGATAGGTTTTCTTATTGCCGCCCTTGATGTTTGCGGCAGAGCCGACGGCATCACGGAATGGACCATAGTAAGCCGATGCGTATTTAGCCGAGTAAGCCATAATACATGTGTTGATATGGCCTGCCTCTTCAAGTGCCTTACGAATGCTGCCAATGCGGCCATCCATCATGTCAGAAGGTGCCACAATGTCAGCACCAGCATCGGCATGTGACAAAGCTTGTTTGATGAGAACCTCAACGGTTTCGTCGTTCATCACATAACCCGTTTCATCTAGAAGGCCATCTTGTCCATGAGACGTGAAAGGGTCTAATGCAATATCAGACATCAGCATGACTTCAGGGAACGCCTTTTTAAGCGCCCTCATAGCTTGTTGAGCAAGGCCATCAGGATTAAATGCCTCACTGGCACATTCGGTTTTAAGGGACATAGGTGTTACAGGGAAAAGTGCAATAGTTCTAATACCCAATGTTACCCAATTTGCGGCTTCTTGAACCAGCAAATCAATAGAAAGTCTTTCAACACCAGGCATAGAGGGTACGGCTTCCCTTGCGTTATCACCAGGCAACACAAAAACGGGGTAGATTAAATCATCCGTAGTTAGCCTGTGCTCTGCCACAAGCCCTCTTAACGCATCTTTGGCACGTAGTCTACGCATACGACGGAGAGGGAAAGGTGAAGACGTCATAGTTTTTCCTGTAAATGTTTGTGTATTACTGTGTTTCGCCCTGAAGCTTTCGCTTCGTACAGGCAGTCATCAGCATATTTAAATAAACTTTGCGCGTGCTCTTCATCCGCGATTATGGTTGTAGAAACACCTGCGCTGGCGGTTAGCTTAATCATTTGTCCCTCGTATTCAAGTGGACTGTTTTCTAAGCTATGTCGAATATTCTCAGCAACGTGGTATGCGCCGCTCAAATCGGTATTAGGCAATATAATGGCGAACTCTTCACCACCTATGCGACACAAATCATCTGTTGGGCGATGGATGAGTTTTTGAAAGACATTTGTGACGTGAATTAAACACGCATCTCCGCCGTCGTGTCCGTATTCGTCGTTAATTTTTTTAAAGTGATCCACGTCAACAATGATCAGTGATAAAGGCGTTTGCTCGCGACGGCTGCGCCTTCCCTCCGACCGCAATCGCTTATCAAAGTGGCGGCGGTTATGGGCCCCTGTAAGCGGGTCTATTGCGTTAAGTCGTTCTAGCTCTTGATTCACATCGGAAAGCTCACGCAGTGTTATTTCTAACTCGAGCGTTCGCTCCTGAACTTTATATTCAAGATCGTCTTGGTAGCGCTTTTGCACCTCCAACAGATTTTCCTTAGCGGTATTCGCCTGTTTTTCTTGTTCAAGGGCAAACTGCTGTGCATCTATCAAGTCGTCACGACTGTGGCTGTAATTAATCGCCAGAATAAGCGCTAATATTAAGGTTTCAACGGTTCCACCTATAACTAATAAGTCATTAGACGAAATAGGTAGCTGAATAATATTCACATTATCTAAACTTGCACACAGCCCGCTAATTAATAGAAAGCCCCAAGCAATTGTAAAATAGCGCGCTACGGCTTCTCGCTTAAGCGACAGCCACACCCCCAGAGCTAGGATAAAAATGACAACAAGGCTTAATACTAAAAGAAACGCTTTTATCATTAGCCAATAAGGCAGAACAAGACCTGCAACAATGCTCAAGCCGCAAACCCAACCAATAGCTTTGGTCACGCTATCGAGTTTGTTACTGTAATTTTTAATGGGCAGAAGACTACGAGTAAATAGCGCCGCAAACATTATAGTAGCGTTTGCAAATACGATAATTGCTTTGCTCTGAAACCAAATATTTGTGGGCCAAATATAAGAAAAGCCATAACCATGAAGCGTCATTAAAATAAACGCTAGATTGATTACATAACCCGAATAAAACAGAAACGACACGTTTTTTGTCGTGACAGTTAAAAACGCGTTACTCACGCCCATTGCTAGCAAAACGCCAAAAAAGATGCCTAATACCAAGTTTCTTGTTGATGTGTATTCTATAAACTCTGTCTCTTCCCAAATACGAATGGGAAGGCGAACGCTGCCCGATGTTTGCAGTTTAATAATGATGCGCTGAGACTGCCGACTGTCAGGTAAGGGGAACAAGGGTTTGACGTGCGCAATGGGTCTATCATCAAAGCTTTGTCCATCGCCGCTAGAGTAAGTCACAATGGGTCTAGTGCCTACTTGGCTATATACCGCTACATCCAGATTATCTAAAAGCGGATAGTCAATATGTAAGAGAAACCGGCTTTGGCTGCTTTTCGTTGGCTCAACTACCATTGAAAACCAGTGCACATCGGTGTTCATCCCTAAATTCACTGGAGACGAGACTTGCGTCCATTCGCTTGTTGGTGTTTGAACAACACTATTGAAATCAAGCGTCGTCCCTTGAGTTTCTTTTAGATAGGTTAACTGTGAAAACCGAGGGGACAGGCTTGAGGCTGGTGAAAGGTTAAGCAGAACTATGGCAAATGCTACGACGGCAAGGGCAGTGATAAGAATGAGACCCGCATCATACTTGCGCATCGCTTTTAGATTTGTCTGCATATAAACCTATGTTTAGCTGAGAGAAAACAACTCACAGCTATTAGCATAACTGCTAATACGCAATTTATCAGTGTCAAGTTGCAGATATTCGCCTAATTGCTGAGCGATATGGGGTAAAAAAGCAGGTTCATTATTGCGTTTACGCGGGCGAAGTGTTTTTGGAAATAAATATGGGGCATCAGTTTCAAGGATAAGCTTGTTCAGCGGTATATGGTTTACAGCATCACGTAAGTCAGCGCCGCGCTTATCATCACATACCCACCCTGTGATACCGATATAAAGACCTAATGACACATACGCTTTTACCTGTTCAGCCGTACCAGTAAAGCAGTGGGCAATTCCCCCTTTCAATTTCGGCATATACTGGGTCAACAAGCCAATTTGCTCGTCAAAGGCGTCTCTTTCATGTAAGTACACGGGTAAGTTTAATGACGTAGCTAATTTTAACTGCGCTTCAAAAACCGTTAACTGTACATCTTGAGGTGAAAAATTACGGTTAAAGTCTAACCCGCACTCACCTATAGCCACACACCCTTTATGTTGAGCAAGCTCACGTAGACGGTCATAGTCGCTTTCAGTGATATCTTTCGCGTTATGAGGGTGTACACCAATGGTAAAACAGCACTGATCAGGGTACTTTTTATAAAGCGCTACCGCGGCATCCCACTCATTGGGATGAGTGGTAATGACACACAGTTTATCAACATCGGCGTCTTGCGCACGTTGTATGACTTCTTCGGCGTCAAAACGCTTGTCAAGCAGATTGACGCCTGCGTCGAACCAAGGCATTTACTTAACGCGCTTCACTTTCATGCGTTTGTTAACACCTTCTACGCTTAAAAAGAATGACCCTAGCAGGCCTCTTTCAATTGATACTTGCTGACCTTCTTCTATCTTCAAGTAAGCACTATCGCTTTGCTGCCACACTGAGCCATCGCTGAACGTAATAATCTTTTTGCCTCGAAGAGAGTCTTTAAACGATGCGATAGTGAGTGAAATTTCTGAGGCTTCGGCAGTTAAATCCCGTCTATGCTCTAGACCAAAATCATTCTCAGGCTTTTGTACGGTAGTAGGTTCGCTGACAGCAGGACGTTTATTCGGCTCAGCCTGTAATCTTGGTTTAGCAACTGGCTGCGACTTATACGCTTGCAGTTGGCTGACAGCTGCATCTGTGCCACCATATTGATTCAGCGATTTAGCAATATTGTCGTAACAAATGAGACGCTTTAAGCTATTGTCTGTGTTGCGGCACTTTTCCATAGCATCAGCTACAGTTTCAGCGTGAACGTTAAGCGCCCCAAAAGCACACAATAATGTGGCAATAGATATCAGTCGAGTTTTCATTCTTATTCCTTGCTCTTTATAACTTTTATGTATTGTCAGTAACTTCTTCTGACTCTTCTTCTTTTGGCTTTTTACCCGCATAAAAGCCACCTACAATAACGCCGACTTCAAATAGCAACCACATTGGTATCGCTAACAGAGTCTGAGAGATAATATCTGGTGGCGTCAGTAGCATGCCAACTACAAAAGCACCTACAACCACATACGGACGTTTAGCTCTTAGCGACTTGGCATCAGTGACGCCAGTCCAACACATCAGAATAATGGCTATGGGTATCTCGAATGAGACCCCAAATGCGAAGAACAGTTTCAATACGAAATTTAAGTAGCTAGATATATCGGTACTTACCGTTACTCCTTCGGGCGCCACGCTGGTAAAAAATGCGAACGCAATAGGAAATACGACAAAGTAGGCAAAGGCCATACCGGCATAAAATAGTAAGGTACTTGATAAAAGCAGAGGCGCAACAAGGCGTTTTTCATTTCGGTATAAGCCCGGCGCAACAAAGCCCCACACTTGATAAAGCACATAGGGGATAGCTATGAAAAACGACAGCACCAAAGTAAGTTTAAAAGGCGCGAAAAAGGGCGATGCCACATCGGTTGCAATCATACTTGAGTTTTCAGGTAGCGTTGCAAGTAAAGGCATTGCTAACAGCTGGTAAAGGTCTTGAGCGAAAGCGGCAAGACACACAAATACAATTAGCACGCTCAAAAGCGCTTTGAGAATACGGCTGCGTAATTCAATTAAATGAGAAATGAGATTGTTAGCGTCAGACATTTATTGCTTTTTATATGGTTCTTGAACCGACTCGGCGGCTTTTTTTAGCTCATCGACACTTTGTTCAAGTTCAGGTGAAAGATCTTTAAGGCCTTGCTGCTCTGCTTTTTTCAAGTTTTCATGCAATTCATGCACACGCAGCTGATGCTCAACTTCTTGCTTAAAGCCCGTTGCTACATTACGTACGCTGCGAATTGTATTTATAGTAGAGCGCATGGCACCTGGCAGTCGTTCGGGCCCTAAAATAAGGAGTGCCAAAACGCCTACTACCAATAGCTCCCAAAAGCCGATATCAAACATCAGGATTTTTCTTTAACGTCGCTCTGTGTTTTTGTCGAAACAGGCTCAGCCGCTGACTTTTCTTCAACTTGCTTCTTTTGTTCAAAGTCGGCGTCTTTGTCTTCTTCGCTCACTGCTTTTTTGAAGCCTTTAATTGCGCCGCCTAAGTCAGTGCCGATACCTTTAAGTCGTTTTGTACCAAACAATAGCACTACGATAACCAGTACGATCAGCAACTGCCAAATACTAATACCACCCATAAAAATAATCTCCATTACATCGTTGTACACAGTATGCCATTGCCCGCCAATGCTTTCACCTGAATATTTACTCGAATGAATAAAGATTGACGTTTTAACAGCGACAATACATTCTCTGTATATCTTAAAAGCGAATAGTAAATACATTCAACTATTCTAATTTTTACAAGGAGTTAGTGAGCAATGCTGTGTCTTACCGTTGTCTATTGCCAATTATTGCTCTCTGCCCCCTCTACGTCGAATAATCCCCCGCACACGTTGAATTACCCCGTAAACACGACCAGTAGAAGTGCTGCTTACCAAGACGTCATTAAACCTTCGCATGTCCTCACTACAAATTCTGTCACGTCGAAGGATGACATAACGTTTGCCTCACAGGCGCAAGACAATGAGCAGTGGTTTGATATTTGGCAGCGCAGTTTTACTGACACTATGGACTTTACGGTAAAGCAGCTCGATGGTTTGTTTGTAAGCGATAGCCTTCCAATCACTTCAGGACGTAAAGAAGCAAGAGCGGAAGGCCGTATTCAACTCTCATGGGAGCCAAGAAGCAGTATGCTTACAGATACTGACTTACGCTTTCGTATTCGCGTTCGTTTGCCTGCTTTAAAAGAGCGCGTTGATTTACTATTAAGTGACAATGAAGACGAAACGCAGAACAATACAATACGGGCAGCAAGAGATACCGGAAATAACGACCGCGATAGGACGACTATTGCACTAAGGTTTCGTCCAGAGCAGGATTCACATTATTCGTATAGAGTCGGCGCAGGACGACGCGACCAACTCTATGCCATGACGCGATACAAAGACGCCTTCGCCTTTTCCCAACAGTGGGCCATGCTATATGACGCAGAGCTTTATTATTATACCCGTGATCGATTAGGTGCTGAACTTGGCTGGGCATTTCAATACGAGATGAGCAAAAAACACCTCATTCGCCAAAATAACCGTTTTTATTTTCGAGACGATACGAATGACTGGTTGTGGCGCCACGAAGTACATCATTTGTTTTCAGTGGATCAACACAACGCTGTTATACCCCATTTAATGGTAGAGGGGTTGAGCCAACCTAACTATCGCGTAGAAGAAATTTACGGCGGGTTTAGATGGCGTAACAACATGCTGCGCGATTGGCTTTTCTTTGAAGTAGAGCCTTTTGTATTATGGCTGCGTGATGAGGACTTCAAAACCTCGTATGGCTTAGCTTTGCGCGTTGAAGCCTATTATGGGCGCGATACTTAGGGACATTCCCTAAAATGAAAAAAGGCTGTCTAATGACAGCCTTTTGAAAAAACGCTTTGCGCGAAAATTCAGAGCATCATTTAAGGACGAAGCGCCCTATCACCTCTAGCTAGGCCACAAACACCAGTGCGTGATGACTCGATAATTTCAGCGCATTGCCCCATAGTTGCTGCAAACGCATCTAACTTATCTGTAGTACCAGTAATTTCAATGGTGTAGTTGTTTACGTTCACATCTACAATACGCGCACGGAAAATATCAGAATTCCGCTTCACTTCAGCGCGTACCGACTCTGTGCGGGTAGCGACTTTAATCAGCATAAGCTCACGCTCAATATGCGTACCTTCAGTAAGATCCACGACCTTTAGCACATCAATAAGCTTGTTTACCTGCTTAGTGATCTGCTCGATAACCTTGTCGTCGCCGTGAGTAATGATGGTCAAACGTGAAAGGCTTTCGTCGTCAGTCGGTGCCACACATAGTGAGTCAACGTTATAACCACGTTGTGAGAATACACCAACGATACGAGATAGTGCGCCAGGGGCGTTTTCCATTAATACAGAGATAATACGTTTCATCAGGTTCGCTCCGTCTTGCTTAAGCGCATGTCATCCATTGCGCCAAACTTAATTTGCATTGGATATACGTGTTCGTTTTGGTCTACTGCTATGTCCATAAACACTAAGCGATCTGTGTAGCTGAAACATTTCTCCATTGCTGCATCTAGCTCTTCGAGCTTGTCTACTTTAATGCCTACGTGCCCGTAAGCTTCTGCTAACTTCACAAAGTCAGGCATTGAATCCATATACGAGTGTGAGTGACGCCCTTTATAGATCATATCCTGCCATTGACGAACCATACCAAGAGCACGGTTATTCAGTGAGATAATCTTGATAGGCAAGTTGTACTGCAAACAAGTAGACAGCTCTTGAATATTCATTTGAATACTGCCATCACCTGTTACTACCACAGAGGTTGAGCCTGGGTGGGCAAACTGCACGCCCATCGCCGCAGGTAAACCAAAGCCCATAGTGCCAAGGCCACCTGAGTTAATCCATTGACGCGGTTTATCATAAGGGTAATAAAGCGCAGCAAACATTTGGTGCTGACCTACATCAGAGCTGACATAGGCTTTACCATCGGTATGCTTATACAAGGCTTCAATAACGCGCTGTGGCTTAATAGTTTCTTCGCCTTGTGCGTAGTTCAAGCACTCACGAGAACGCCATGTTTCTATCTGCTGCCACCAATCGGCGAGCTTTTCACTTTGACCTGATAAATCTTTCTTATTTACCTGGCTTAAAATTTGATCAAGTACTTTATCTACCGAACCTACTACAGGAATATGCGCATTTACGGTCTTAGAAATTGATGCAGGGTCAATATCAACGTGGATAATGTCTGCATGAGGGCAGAATTTATCAACGTTGTTGGTAACACGGTCATCAAAACGTGCACCTAGCGCAATGATACAGTCGGCATTGTGCATGGTTTTGTTCGCTTCAAGTGTACCATGCATACCAAGCATACCAATGAATTGCTTGTGTGTTCCCGGCATAGCGCCAAGACCCATCAGCGTACAAGTTACCGGAGCATTTAGCTTTTCAGCTAACTCAATAACTTTTTCTGACGCGTCGCAAGCTACTGCACCACCACCTACATATAATACTGGACGTTCTGCTTTAAGTAGCGACTCAACCGCTTTCTTAACCTGCTTAGGGTGGCCCTTTTCGGTAGGATTATAAGAACGCATGGTAACGTCAGTTGGATACACATAAGGGTGCTCTTCCGCTACGTTAACAATATCTTTTGGCAAATCTACAACCACCGGACCAGGACGGCCAGTGTTAGCAATATAATAGGCTTTAGCAATCGCTTCTGGAATATCAACCGCGCGCTTAACCAAGAAGCTGTGCTTAACGATAGGACGCGAGCACCCTACCATGTCAGTTTCTTGGAATGCGTCTTCACCAATGTGCTTCGACGGCACCTGTCCCGATAAGATTACCATCGGGATAGAGTCCATGTACGCAGTAGCAATACCTGTAATAGTATTCGTTGCGCCTGGACCTGATGTGACGAGCACTGTGCCGGTTTTGCCAGTTGAACGTGCATAACCATCCGCCATGTGGGCGGCTGCCTGTTCATGACGTACGAGGACGTGTTTGACATCATCTTGCGCAAATAACGCATCATAAATGTCTAGTACGGCACCACCTGGGTAACCGAACACGTGTGTCACTCCTACATCTTTTAGCGCTTCAACCACCATGGCTGCGCCCGACATCATTTTCACAGTGCTTTCTCCTGTAATGGGTTGGGGGGTTTGTCAGCGTACGTTGACGATGCCCCGACTATATCTAAGGTAATAGGAAGATAAAACACCAAATTGCGTAAAAGTGAGATATATATCCCAATATTCGTAATAATTAGGATAAATATTTCGCCGCTAGTATTAAATTGACGAAAAATAGGATAATTATTTACATAATATTAACAGCGTGAACAATAAAATGACGTGCGAAAAGAAAGCGCCTTTATCTACCGCTTGTAAATGAAGGCAAAGCCTTAATCATCGAGGCTAATATCAATGTCACTGTTATCGCTTATATCTTCATCATCGTCAACCTCTTCTGAAGATGGGCGCTTAGAGCCATAAATGCTAGCGGTCTTTGGTCTATTGATTCGTGCTTGGTATTTTAACCACGCTTTTTCTTGAGGCGTTGCGGGCTCGCGATGGCCGAGAGCCGACTCTAAATAGGCTTGTTCTTCGTCGTTTTCCGGCGTGATCTTTCCGTCTACCAGTGCAGCAAACAAGCTTCCGTGACTTTGCAAAAGCTTGCTCTCGTTAATTGAAAAATCTCCTGAACGCGCAAAGCCGTAGGGGTAATTTTTCTTATCTGCGAAGGGTTTTCTGGTGATTTTTTCTTTTGTGATTACAGACATCTTAACCTCTTTCATTGCGGCCCCCTCGTGTTACATAAATAGAGGGCTGCCAGCTAATAGTTGAATGAAATAGACTTCCGATATAGCGCCTTAATCGCTTACCACGTTATTCTTAGATGTGTTTTTGAATACTGTCAATTAGAAATAAGCGTGTCGTAAAAACTTAATATTGTGTTTTAAAGCTGACATAAAAAAAAGGCCGCAAAAGCGACCTTCAAACAACACGACATAGTTTAGCGTTTTTCGCTTACCCAAACCGTAATAGTACCATCTACAACCACTGTGCCTTCAGCGTTGTACGCCTTAACTGAAATAGGTAAATCGCCAGGCTTCCACGCATCTGCTGGCACTTCGGCGACACAGCGAATGTCTGAGTCTGCTTTTGCTGGGTATTTCACTTCCATACCTTTTGGGATCCACCTAAGGTTTTTAGGAATTGATGCTTCACACATAAAGCCCATGGCCATTTCTAAACCATTACAAATCGCGATAACGTGAACCGTGCCAATGTGGTTTTCTACCCCTTTGCGCTTTTTAATAAGCACTTCACAGTAGTTAGGTTTAATGTCTGTAATAAGTGGTGAAACTGTTGAGAAATAAGGTGCTCTGCGCGCCGAATACCAGCTAAACAGCTTTTTGCCAAAGGGCAGTTTAAGGAATTTATTATAAGTATTGAGTACGTAGTTCTTTGACATAGTATTTAACGCCGCTTTTCTAGAAAGTACTAATTCAGAAGCACGATGATAACGCACCGACTTCACGCTCACCTGGTTAGACCAGTAGGTATAACGTTAACATAATCGTTACTTTTATACGTTGCAAATGAATCTGTATTTTTCTAATCATTAATACCTAAAGACTTCTGTAATGCTTCGGTGTATAAGGCATAGCGCTTCCAGCGTCCAATTGGACGAGTATTTATTGGCTCTCTTACCTGAACTTTGCTGGCTGTTGATACCGGAAGCTTGTTATTTTCAACACGCAAACATTGTTCTTCCCAAGGTAGATTGCAATACGCCAATAGCTCTTTAACTTCAGTTTCTGGGTGCTGAGCAAGTTGCTCATATGACTGCAGGCGAATAGCATCTGGGTAAGTTTCAGCAAATTTTCTCACCCATTTTTCGAAACTTTGATACAGCTTTCCTATGACATCAAGGTCGTAAGCATAGGCGTAATAAGGGCTATGGATAGAAAACAATTGTCTAAAATTACCCACGCAAGTATCCATAGGATCTCGCAATAAGCACACTATTTTCGCGTTAGGTAGAGCCTGCCGTATTAGGTCGATATAAAAGAAGTTAAACGGCAGTTTGTCGACTAGGTGTTTTGAATTTTGTCGCAAGAAAGCCGTACGCTGAAGATAGCGCTCTCCAACTTTAGCAAGATCGCATTCATATGCCCTTTCGATAGTATGCTTATCGAGCACTAGTTGACTGCTAGTTTGAGTTACCTCTTTAACAGCAACGCCAAAATCTTGTAGCTCTCCTCCAGAGGCAACTAACGAATGATGACTTAATATCCGCTCAACTAACGTTGTGCCGCTGCGCGGCATGCCTACAACAAAAATTGGAGCGTCGCTTTGTGAACCACTGCTAGAAAAGGAAACGGAGTTTACCTGTGCCTGCAGATTACTATGAAGAGTACTGAATATTGCCTGATAATCTTTCAGTGTACTTTCGCTACGAGCCCTTTGGGGTGCTTTCGCGTGGTTTAGCGCGTCGAAAGCACGCCTGTAATCACCTATAGCTTCATACTCCTTGGCAAGCGCATGCCCTATATGAAGACGCGCATCAAAATTTTTCTCTACCCTTTTAACTAGGGGTTCAAGTCGTGCTAGATGATTATTTTCAGCTGAAACACCGCCAAGATCAGACAGGGCAAAATGAGCCTGAAAAAAATGAGGTTCGCTATCTATGGCTTTTTCAAAGTGTTTTCTTGCTAGTTCAAATTTCCCTGCAAACTTGCAGCTGACAGCATAGTTGTAGTGGTATTGCGGATTCGCTGGCGCTAGCGTAAGTGCTTTTTCAAAATAAGCGATAGCCTTTTCATGTAGGCCGACTCGAGACAGTGAAACGCCAACGGTATCTAAGTCGAGGGCACGAGTTAGGCTATCTACTGGCGCACACGATACAAACTCAAGCGCTTGCTGCATATCGCCTTTTAGTGCAAAACATTTCGCTAGATAGGCAAAAGTAATTGGACGTTTTTCTATCTCGTTAGACTTAGTTAACAAGGCAATTGCCTTTTCTATTTGGCCAATTTCAATATGAATAATGCCAAGTAAAAAATAGGCATGGGCATGCGGCCCGTATTGTTGAATCACTTCAACGCAACAGCGGTGTGCTTGCTTAAAATCTCGTTGTGTTAAGAACCTAACGGCATCGTCTAAGCGAGTTTGGCTTGTATTCATTGTTTATCTGTATTTAAACCGTTATTAAACAAAAAAGGCGCTTACACGTTAAGCGTAAGCGCCCCATATTGTATCGTACAGCAGTAACTATACTACATGCCAAATTGATACTTAAACATCAATCCTACGGTACGCGGCGTTAACACATAATGACCATAGTTTCGCTGTATTTCAGTACCATTAGGTTCTAGGGTGTCGTTAAATTGACCTAAACCTATATCACCTACGTTACGACGAGTAGAAGTAAATGCATACTTATCAAATAAGTTGTCGATATAAAGCGTTACCGACCAGTCTTCATCTGAAATAGTGGCGTTTAGATTACTTACAGCATAGCCAGGTAGCGCTTCACCATCTTGGCGAAGACCAACAGTGGTATACACATCGCTTTGCGCAGTGATACCGTAGTTTACGTTTAGCATTTTATCGTCAAATACTTCTTGGCTGTAAGTAATACCGAATGAAAACTGATGCTCTGCCGTTCCTGGTAAACGATCACCCTCTTTACCATCGTAGAAATCTTGAAGCTCTGTACCTTGGTCATCGAACACGCCGAATAAGAAAGGTGCGTCGGCTGTTAACTCAGCTTTTGTGTAGGCATATGTTGCATAAGTCGTGATATTGTCGCCGATAATACCACGCACCGAGAACTCAGCTCCTTTCGACTCTGCACCCTCTGCGTTAACAATAATAGGCTGCTGACCATTAACTGTTGCCCCAGATACCTGTGGGTCCTGCCAGTCAACATAGAATAGCGCCGTATTTAATTGAAGCTTATTTTTAAAGAAACTGGTTTTAACGCCTAGCTCGTAGTTAGTAGTGGTGTCTGCCTCATAGAGTTGCTCGTCAGGCGTAGCACAAACTATTTGGTTATTAAGATCGTCAACATTATCAGGGCAAGCACCAACGCTATTCGCGCCACCAATTCTAAAGCCTTCACTGATGGTCAAATAACCCATAGTACTAGCGGTAAATTGATAGCTCGTGTTGAACTTAAATAACGTGCCACTATCGTCAGCCTCTGTCTCACCAAAATCTAGCACAATAGAATCAGACGCTCGGCTTTCAAATACAGAATTATAAAGCGGTAAATCTACTGCCGAACGCGAATAGACATCATATTGGTATGCGCGCAGACCTAATGTTACGTCCCAGTCTCTTGTTAACTCGTAAGTAAGTTCACCGAATAGGGCCTTTTCAGTAACCTCACTTTCGTCTACTGAAAAGTATTCAAGCGAGTCAGGGCGGTAGTTACCCTCTACGCCCCACACTTCGATAGCATAACATCAAAGTTAGGCGTAAATTCTTTACTGCTGCCTTCACTGTCTAAATCGTAATAAAAACCACCAACAATCCAAGAAAGAGGGCCGTCCGTTTGCGAAATTAGGCGAAGCTCTTGTGTAAAGACTTCGCGTTCAGATTCTTCTTCGGTGTAAGCAGAGAATGCTGGAAATTCTTCATAGCTATAGTCTAAGCGAATTAACAAGTCTGTTTGGTCACGCTGGCCGTTTGCATTAAAGTTAGACAAGCCTGTTGCAGACACTAATTCAGCAAAGCCCAAATCGGCACTCATTTCTAAGCTCAAAAGTTCGTCTTCTTTTTCGCGAGGCTCTTCATAACGATACGCTGACTCATACTCACCAATAACTTCGCTCAAAGGATTTTCAGAGGAAAGTGAGTCGTAGTGGGTAATAGAACGGCCTTCAACGTCTTGCTTTTGATAGAAGTAAGTCAAAGTGCTGTCAAACCATTCGTTTGGCGCCCAACGCACTGCAATACGACCGGTTAGCGTGTCTTCGCCATTTGCATCTTCAACCTGCTTTAAGTTGCTATTTACTTCTTCTTCGTTAGACCAGTCTGGGTCAGGCAGTGATACACCGCCTTCTTTTACTACATAGTTGTAGTCAAGGAAGCCAGGGTTATTGAAATAGTTTAGTGACGCACGTACCGCTAATTCACCATCAATAATAGGTGCATTAAAGACAATACTGCTTTCCCCGCCTAACGAGTCACTTTCGCTAATGCTGAACACATCACCCGTTACTTCACCAGACATAAACTCTAGGTCAACTTTCTTCGGAAGGTAGCGAATAGCGCCACCTAAAGTTCCGGCCCCATAAAGCGTACCTTGCGGCCCAATAAGAACTTCAACCCGATCCACGTCGACAAGACGCATGTTTAGGAAAAGAGGAATGTCACCAAAATAAGTGGCTACGGTGCCCCCATTTGAACCAGGTCCTGATGAATTAGTATTTAGACCACGTACGATAATTGGAGAATCGTTCCGCCCGCCCTGATCTGTCACAGTAAGACCAGGTACCCATCGGGCTACGCCGTCAAGATCTTCAATATTCTGTTGGTCTAACACGTCAGATGTTAGTGCAGAAATATTAATAGGCACTTCCTGAAGAGTGCCACTTCTGCGCGTTGCGGTTACTTCTACTTTTTCAATTTGTTTTTCGTCTACTGCAACCGTTTGGGCGTATGCGCCTTGGCTTGAGCAAGCGGCTAGTACTGCGCCTGCTACAGCGGAAATATGAAAAGGAGCACTTTTACTCTGCATGTTCTCTCTCTTTAAATGGACATTACTAAAAAGTCACTAGCCCATTCCGTTGGAATAACAGAGTCCTTCTGATTGAGTGTTTCTAGCGTGAATTGGGTAATTATGCGTACCGGCTCGTTCTTGGTCGCCTTACTCTTATCTATCGTTACTATTCGCTGAAAAAGGTCTAGAGCCTATAGCTCAGCAGAATACGTGCCGGAATTTGCGCGCATTCTAATATAAAAACCGGTAAAAGCCAGATAAAAACAGGGTATTTATTCATTTAAAGTGCAATTAATCTCAAAAAATGACACAAGAAGAGGCAAGCGCACTGTATAAGAACTCACAAAACAATGGTTTTTTAAACTACATTTCAATTAGTTATAGACTTTAATCTACAACCCAACCACAAGTGCACCATTTTGATGCAAAGGCGTTGGAATTAATATCCAGAACCAGAGAATAATGTGATGTAAACGAGAAACTTAGAAAATCATTCGTTATTTAGTCGACGATTAATATAATCATTGAAGCGACTGTTATCCCTACACTTTACAGTTCCCTGGACGGTTGTAGAGCCGGGTGAAGGAGGAAAGTCGCGATCCTCAATCGTTACTCCCTTATTTTTACTGAGGGCGCTAAATAACTTCCCTTTTATTGAACTGCAATCAACGACTATTTCGATGCTTTTTAGAAAGTCTTCGTTTTCAGTATTGAAGGAGTTAGAAAGCTTAGGGTTTCTTTTCACATTCGAATGGGTTTTGTTTGAAGGTGATTGATTAGCGATGTCATGCAATCGTTGTGCGTTCAAACGATTGATATAATCTTGTGTGGCATCCCGAATTTTAACCTTGGTTTCTTCTGTTCTTGCTTTAAATTGTGGTGAAGGTTCTTTTACCAAAAGTTTCTGTGGTTCTTTAGGTTTGCCAACCACTTTGCTAGCGCTCGATACTTGCTCACCCTTTTTAGTGTTTTCAATGGCAGCGCTATGTTCTAGGTCACTACCTTTCTCATTCACTGTTTCTGAATCAATCTCGGTCTTTTGAGGGGCAGTCGTTGGCGTTACTAATACTGCTTTTAATAATACGGGTGGAAAGTGTTGCTTACTTACAGACTGGTTTTCTGTGGTGAATGCCAACGCGAGTAACAATGCCCCATTGGTACCTAGAGAAAGTATAAACGCACCGAGAGCAGAAGCGTTTGGCAGGCTTATTTGAGTAAAACAGCTTCTTTTAAGCTCATATCTATCAATCCTTGGCTCGACCATTAATGCATCCATCCATAAAAGCACCTAGTAGTTGAGCATTAACAAAGCAGAAAGTTCAGATAGCTATCGCTTACAAAGTAACTGCGATTATGAGATATGAATACTGAAGAAAAAATTTAGAGCGGGAAACAGGTTTGAGCTCGTTACGAAGCAATGGCCGACACTCGGTCGCGGGCCCATCAAGGGGTCGCATCAATACATCTGTAAATGTTTATATTTTCGTGAGGTTTTAAAATTTGGAGCGGGAAACAGATTTGAACTCGTTGCGAAGCAATGGCCGACACTCGGTCGCGGGCCCTTTAAGGGGTCGTATCAATACATCTGCTAATGTTTAGATTTTCGTGATGTTTGAAAATTTGGAGCGGGAAACAGATTTGAACTCGTTGCGAAGCAATGGCCGACACTCGGTCGCGGGCCCATTAAGGGGTCGCATCGATACATCTGCTAATGTTTAGATTTTCGTGATGTTTGAAAATTTGGAGCGGGAAACGAGATTCGAACTCGCGACCCCGACCTTGGCAAGGTCGTGCTCTACCAACTGAGCTATTCCCGCATAGAGTCGATGCTGTGCATCTTTTGATATCTGATTAGATTCAGATTTAAATTTGGAGCGGGAAACGAGATTCGAACTCGCGACCCCGACCTTGGCAAGGTCGTGCTCTACCAACTGAGCTATTCCCGCAACAAAAGAGGTACTTCGTTTGAAGTGGTGCGCATTTTACAAAAATTTTGGGGTAACGCAACCTTTAATTCTACTTTTTTTGCACCTCGATGCTCGAATGCTTAAATCGTAAACACTTTCTCTCGATAATAGCGCATTTCTTCAATAGACTCGCGAATATCATCTAGCGCTAGATGTACACCTTTCTTTTCGAAACCGTCTAAAACTTCAGGCTTCCAGCGGCGCGTTAGCTCTTTTATTGTACTTACATCAATATTTCTATAGTGGAAGTAGGCTTCAAGCTCGGGCATGTACTTCACCATGAAGCGTCTGTCTTGCCCAATGGTGTTTCCACACAGCGGCGATTTACCTGCATCTACCCACTGCTCTAAAAAGGCTATGGTCTGCGCCGATGCTTCTTCTACGCTTATCTTACTTTCTCGGCAACGCGCGGTTAGCCCACTTTCTCCGTGAACGCGTGTACACCACTCGTCCATATTGTTTAGTACGTCATCACTTTGATGTACCGCTATTACGGGGCCTTCAGCCAATATGTTAAGTTGTGCATCTGTAACAATGGTCGCAATTTCCATTACTACACAGGTTTCAGGATCTAACCCTGTCATTTCCATGTCTATCCAAACAAGGTTACTGTCGTGTTTACTCATTACTTTCCTCTTTGCGCTACAGACATGGCAACCATGCCCTACAAACGGTATTATTGACATAGTATACGTGAAACTAGAAAAGAATCGTGGCGAAAAAACCAAAACTTACACAACGACAGAAACGACAAGTTGCAGCAAACAGAAGCAAGCGCTTGCGTGAAAAGCACACCTCTAAAGGCGCAGCGAACCTTGATGAAAGTACGTTAGAAAGCGGTACTGTGATTGGCCGCTTTGGAAAACACGCCGACGTTGAAGATGCCAATGGCGACGTATCCCGTTGCCACATTCGCCGTACCGTTGACTCTGTAGTGTGCGGAGACAAGGTGTTTTTCAGTAAAGGGGATGACGCCGAGTCGGGTGTAAGCGGAGTCATCGAAATTGTAAAAGACAGGCATTCTGTTCTTACTCGCCCTGATTATTACGACGGTATTAAGCCCATTGCCGCGAATATTGACCGTATCATTGTAGTAAGCGCTATTTTACCTACCCTTTCATTGAACATAATCGACCGCTATCTCGTTGCCTGTGAAGATATCGGTATCACGCCACTTATTGTGCTCAACAAAGTTGAATTGCTAAGCGATGAAGAGCGCGAAAACGTTACGGAGCAGCTTAAAACCTACGAAAAACTAGGCTACGAAGTCCTGTTTACCAGCTGCAAAACTGGCGAAGGGATTAACACTCTTAATGAATACCTTAACGATAATATCAGCGTTTTCGTAGGGCAGTCGGGTGTTGGTAAATCGAGCCTTATTAACCAAGTTTTGCCAGACGCGGATGAGTTAACGGGTGACATTTCAGATAACTCAGGACTGGGGCAACACACAACCACAGCGGCTAAACTGCTTCATTTACCGGCTGGGGGTGATTTAATTGATTCTCCAGGGGTACGTGAATTTGGCCTGTGGCATATTCCTACCGAGAGAATTACATGGGGCTTTATTGAGTTCAGAGATTATTTGGGCGGCTGTAAATTCAGAGACTGCAAGCACTTAAATGACCCCGGCTGCATATTAAGAGAAGCTGTTGAAGAAGGAAAAATTAGCGCTGAACGCTTCGATAGCTACCATAGAATTTTAACCACCATGGAAGAGCAGCGCCCTAGCCATAGTCAGCCACCCGGGGCATAACAACGGCCCTAGGGTTTTGACATCGCTGAAACGCCGAACCAGCAGAAGCGTCTAAAAAGCACATCATTTATTACTGACATTGAGCTTGCTGACATTGAGCCTGCTGACATTTAGTAGCGGGGCTAAGCCAGTAAAGAAAATGTTGCAGTGTGAACCATGTGCTTATGCTTTTGTGTAAGCACTCATAACCCTAAAGTTGCTCTTAATACTACGACTTACTATACAATAACGTTATCTATGCAATGCGTTATTGTTTGCATAAAAGAAACGGAGATATTTTGTGTTAGATTGGCTTAAAGTTAATTTACAATACGTTACACCCAAGCACCTGCTTTCACGCCTTGTAGGCAAACTTGCACAAGCGGAAATGGGTAGCGTCACCACCTTTTTCATCAAGCTGTTTATCAAACAATACAATGTTGATATGACTGAAGCGCTGCATGAAAAACCAGAACATTACCGAAGCTTCAATAAGTTCTTCACTCGCCCTCTTAAACCTGAAGCACGTACGATTGATGAAAACGAAGACGTACTGATCCACGCCGTTGACGGCACGGTAAGTCAGTTTGGCGATATTCATAGCGACAGTATCTTCCAAGCCAAAGGTCACGATTTTAGCTTAACGACGTTGTTAGGCGGAAAACCTGAAGTAGCAGCACCATTTAAAAATGGTAAATTTGCTACCATTTACCTAGCCCCTCGCGATTATCACAGAATTCATATGCCAGTTGAGGGCACCCTAACTGACATGCTATATGTGCCAGGCGAATTGTTTTCAGTAAATCCGCTTACGGCACAAAATATACCTGGGCTATTTGCACGTAACGAACGTGTTGTGGCGCTGTTTGATACACCTGTAGGCAAAATGGCTATGGTACTAGTAGGCGCAACTATTGTGGCTAGTATTGAGACCGTTTGGGCAGGCACAGTTACGCCACCTGCAGGTAAAAACGTTCAGCACTGGTCATATGAAAAAGACACAGAAGCGTCTGTTTTCCTTGAAAAAGGTGCCGAGCTTGGCCGCTTTAAACTGGGCTCTACCATTGTGGTATGTTTTGAAAAAGACATGATCAACTTTGAAGATATTGCCCCAGGTATGGTTACTCGCCTAGGTGAACCTATGGCTTCAAAACTATCTTCACAAGAGATAGCTTCACAAGACGTTGCTTCGCCAGAGCCTGAGCAAAATAGCGATGAGTTCGATGACGATGCAGGTGAAACAAAAAAAGAAACACCATCTGAGGGCGCTGACAGCTAGTTTATGGATGCTGTTAAAAAAAGCCTGATTTCGCTTCACCTCACGGTCATTTTATTAGGTGGTACAGCCCTTTTTTCTAGGCTTGTACCACTTAGTGCCAGTGACATTACGCTAGTGCGTTCAGTATTTGCTTGCATCGCCCTGCTGGCATTTTTGAAACTGGCCGGAAATAAAATAAAGCTCAATTCCAGAAAAGATTATGGCGTCGCTCTTGGTCTAGGGTTTTTAATGGCGCTACATTGGGTTACCTATTTTGCCGCAATGCAATATGCTGGCGTATCTGTTGGCATGATTGCGCTATTTACCTTTCCTGTTATTACAGTGCTTATTGAACCTTTTTTCGAACGGGTTAGCCTGGTGTGGCAGGACATTGTATCTACGTTAACGGTAGTCATTGGTGTTTATTTAATTGTGCCTGAAATATCATTGGAAAATGATGTTACCCTTGGGGTACTTATCGGTATTGCATCTGCCATCTTGTACTCGTTTAGAAACCTAATTCACCGTAAGCATTTTAAGCACTACAGCGGTGCGCAAGCTATGGCATGGCAAACTTTGGTTATCAGTGTATTAATGCTGCCAATAGGCAGTGCGGAAATAGCCTCGGCGTCAACGAGCTCTTGGCTAATGCTGTTGCTTTTAGGCACTGTATTTACCGCTCTTCCCCATGCTTTGATTGCGGCGAGTCTGCGTCACTTACGGGCAAAGACATTTTCACTTATTGCCTGCATGCAGCCGCTTTACGGTGTTTTTCTTGCCATAATTTTACTTAATGAAAAGCCCGGCTTAAGCGCATTGCTAGGCGGAATTCTTATAACGTCGGCGTCAGTCTATGAAACGCTCAACACGCATAAGTTACACAGCGCGAACGATAAGTAACGTTCGCTCTGAGACTTAAGAAGGGAATGTAGATGCTAATTTTTGCCCACCGTGGCGCTAGTAAAGCCGCCCCAGAAAATACGCTAAAAGCCTTTAAACTGGCCTTCGAACAAGATGCCGACGGCATTGAATTTGATACTTATCAACACGAAAGCGGCATTATTGTTTTTCACGATAGAACCCTTACACGTAGAGCCCGCGAGACAGGTTATTTGTTAGATACGCCTTGGCAATCTCTCAAACAAATGGACATTGGCGATGGAGAGCACATACCCTCTCTTTCAGAAACCCTTCAATGCGTTCCAAGTGATAGGTGGTGCAACATTGAAATTAAGCATCTGTATGACGTAAATAGCTGGGTAGAAGACGTAAAGAAGGCAATAAAGCAAAGCAACATAAGCACTAGCCAGCTACTTATCTCTTCATTTAATCATCACTGGCTTAATGCGATCACAGACCTATGGCCGGAAATAAAAATTGGCGCTTTAACCGCAAGCTATGAATTAGACTGCACGGCAAGCGCAAGGACCCTTAGTGCTTACTCGGTAAATATTGCGCTAGACGCGGTTAATAAGCAGTTCGTACAAACTGCGCTGCAGGAGGGCTTTGATGTATTCGTTTATACGGTAGACGAACCTAGAGATATGCTAATGCTTAAAGAGTGGGGAGTGACGGGCATATTCACTAATCTGCCAAATGTAGCATTTAATACCCTATCTGATTAGGTCACGTTTTTTCGTAAGCCTATGTTCTTTTAATAACACCAGATACAAAAAAACGAGCCATTGGCTCGTTTTTTAATACTCTGTTTTACTGGTTACTTAAACTCAGTAGATAGGTGGTCTGAAAACACTGTATTTTTGCAGCACTTACACTGTCGACACAGGCGCATATTGATCCAGTGACCCGCTACAATTAATCCTGCGCCTAACGCAATAGTAAATGGCTCGTAATGATGCCCAAAAATATCTTTATGCCAGTAAATTGCGCCACCAGTAAACAGTAGTGCCAGCGGGTAATATTTGCCGTGGTAGCGAATGGCACCGCTAATCAAGGCTACCGCCCCAACAATCAGTGAGAACGTTAAAATAGTTCTTTCAAACCATACTTGCGCAAAAAAGCTAGAACCAATAAGCGGTAACAGAGGCACCAAAACAGGCAGCGCAAGGCAATGCAGCGCACACAAGCTCGACACCCAAATGCCAAGTTTGTCTAGTTTTGTTGGATTCTCGTCAATTGGAGTCATTACTCTAATTACCACCGTGCTTGAAAATGTATACGCGAATTACTCGCCAGAGACGTTATATTATAACAGACTCACAAAAATGAGAAACGTTCCCACATTAAATTTTGATCTTATCGAGATGAAAATAGACTAATTAAGTAAGAAAAAAAGCGAAGACGTTACTCGTTAGGCGCTGTAGTCGAGAGTTCAGTCATCTCTTTAGCCAAGATACTTTCTTTGGTTGCAGTACTCTCTTTGGGCAAAGTACTCTGCACAAACCTTCTGCTAACAAACCTATCCTGTTCACTTATTTCAGAGCCGGTTTTGTTTACATCTACACGAGTGAGTTGAGCAGTCTGATTCCGTTCTTTACCAAACTGTTTAGCCACTTTGGGTGCGTGTGAAAAATAGTCGGCTACGGAAGTAAGGGTAAAACCTTCTTTTTCAAGTGAGGGTAAATGCGTTTTTAAGAACTCGACCGTTTCAGGATGAGGGTGGCCAATCGCCACAACGTGCCCATTCTTTTCAGCGATGCGTTTCATTTGGTTAAACTGCTTCAGTAAGAATGATGGCTCTAATTTATGGTCCAGAAATACCTGCCTGCTTGCGCTAGGCACACCCAAACGTTGAGCAATTTCTTCACCTTTAGTTAGCACAGTAGTTCTGCTATCAACAAAGAACAGGCCTTGGCGCTTCACCTCTTTTAACAGCGCTTCCATTCCTTCTTGCTGACCGGTAAAGGCACTGCCCATGTGGTTGTTTACACCTACTGCGTTTGGCACACTTTTCATCGCTTTGCGCAAGTTATAAGTAATAGCCCCGGCAAACATATCCGTGGTTAACCCAAGCGGCCCCATGTTTTTACCATTTTGGGCTTGCATGGGCATATGAAGCATAACTGCCCTGCCCTCTTGCTCAGCACGATGCGCAATTTCAGATGCCAATGGGGTTTGTGGAAGAATGGAGAACGTAATTTCTTTAGGGAGAGAAAAAGCAGCGACATCGGACGGCCTGTATCCCAGGTCATCTAATATTATTATTATGTCTGACTTTGCGTTTACTTTAGGGCTAATTAGCCCGCATAAAACAAAGATTATACAAGGCATTAGCAGACGCAAAAGCATCTAAATCACATCCGTTTTTCATCATTATTATTAAGCGCACTGTGTGAATGTATTCACTTTAACGTTAAGCATACCAACAACAAGCGTACTTTCAACAAAACTAGTTTTTTATTACCATCTTATTACAGGTGAATCATGAACAACCTTTGTAAAGGGAGGTAAATATTGCGTAAATCTGGTACTACGCACTAAAAAAATCAGTGATAGGTCGATACTTTCTGGTTAAAGACCACCCAGCATTTAAGGTTTCACTATGATTTCAGGTATTAATGATTCTTCAGCAGCACAACAACTAAGACCAAGTACTCCACCACCGCCATCAAAGGGTCAGCAAACATCACTTTCTGACGAGCAAACACAGGCTTTGCAATCGATTTTAGAACAATACGACGCTAATTCACTCACCAGTGACAACGCGACGTCTATTGTTGAGCAATTGAAAAGTGAAGGTATAGAGCCAGGAAAGGCATTAGAAAATGCGCTTAGTAGTGCAGGTTTCGATGCTAAGCAAATTGGTGAACTGGCAGGCTTAGGTGAAGGCAAACCTCAACGCCCTTTACCAGATACAGCGACATTTGAAGTCACTGCTTAAACATTATTGTGGCGTTAACGATTTAATCCAACCAAGCTTTCGGATTTAGCGCCTTGCCTTTGTGACGAATTTCAAAGTAAAGGTTAGGATATTCCTGACCACCGCTTCGACCGACAAGGGCAATACGCTCTCCTTGACTTACATCGTCACCCGCCTGTTTAAGTAGCGCTTGATTGTGGCCATAAACACTCATGTAGCCTTCGCCATGATCGATAATAGCCACTAGACCAAACCCTCGCAGCCAATCGGCATACAAAACTCGCCCTGGTGCAATACTTTTTACAGGATCGCCCTCAGCGCCGTCTATCACAATACCTTTCCAAGATACTTCGCCTTGGCGGCGACTACCAAATAAATGGCGTATTCTACCTTTCACAGGTGCGGGAAGTTTACCCTTTCGCTTAGCCAGTCCATTCATGCTGAACTCAGCGGCACGCGCAGCGCGTTCAGCGGCTATGCGAGCTGCTTCTATAGCACCTTTAAGTGCTTTCTCATCAGCCTGCAAAGACGCAATTCGCTGATTTTCTGAAGCAATGGTTTTATTTATTTTCTTTAGCGTTGCTTTGCGGTCGGCTTGCCGGGTGATAAGCACTGCCCGCTGACCTTCTTGCTCCTCTTTGAGCGCGACGAGAGATAGTGCTTTTTCACTGAGTTCGGCAGTAACGTCTTCAAGTCTTGCGACATTACTTCTAAAACTTTCGATTTCTTTTTGGCGGGCTTTCGCCACGTATTGGTAGTAGGTAATAACACGTTCAAAAGTACGCGCATCGTCTTGATAGAAAAGCATTTTAGCGTAGTCATAGTGACCTGCCATGAACGCACTCTTAATTTGACTTGCCAATAGAGATTGCTGTTTGCGAATAGCAACTTTCAATGCATCTTGCTCTTCTTTTAGCGTAGCTTCTTCTTGCTCAACGCTTTTAAGCGCTTGTTCGGTGGTAGATAACGCTTTTGCAACTTTTGCGATATCAAGCTCTGAAGCCTTTAGCACGGCTTTTAGCTCTTCTGCACTGGCTTTATTGTTTTCAAGCACTTGCTGTCGTGCACGTAACTCGGCCTGAAGTTTAGCTAATTTTTCTCTTTGCGCACTAGCGTCGCCGTCTTGCGCTAACGCATCACTTCCAATTGGCATAACAGCCAGAGCTAGTATGCACCCGATAACTGAAAGAAAAGAACCTGCTGACATAACGTGCGCTTAAAACCTCTACCTTTGCAATGATGCCAACAGCCTGACCAGCTGTATTTCACCACTACTATTAATAACAACATCCAGTGTATCTGACGGCTTCCCATATGCCCAGTGCAATTTATTCGTAATATCAATCATCTAAAGTATTTATGATCAAGGCATGGTGAAAGTCTCTTAGCTAACTGAAAGGTAAGCTGGTTTCTCGCCCATTTTTCTATATACTTTGCACTCTTTTCATGGTCTGTAGACAGGGTTAGAGGTAATGGATCAACTAATAGAATTTGCTAGCAACAATATTATTCTTGCTGGTATTTGGGTTGCGCTGATTGCCATGTTGATATTTAGCTATATCAGTACATGGACATCTTCGGTAAAAGAATTAAGCACACATGAAGCAACACTTTTAATTAATAAAGATGATGCGATAGTGTTAGATACACGACCTGCAAAAGAGTTTAAAGCTGGCCACATTTTAGGAGCCAGACAAATTAAACCTGAAGAAGTGCGTGAGAAAAACTTCAAGAAACTTGAAAACAGCAAAGACAAACCCATTATCGTAGTATGCGCTATGGGTAATCAGGCTCGTGGTACAGCAAATGCGATGCTTAAAGATGGCTTCGCGAATGTGAATGTATTAAAAGGCGGAATGAACGCGTGGCAAAGTGCCAGCCTTCCCGTTTCTAAATAACAGGTAACCTTTATGAGCAAAGTAGAACTTTACACCAAGGGTCACTGCCCTTACTGCCATCGTGCGAAAGCACTGTTAACGCAAAAAGGTGTAGAATTTATCGAATACCCAATAGACGTTAAGCCCGAGCTACGCGACGAAATGATTGAACGCGCAAATGGCGGCTGGACTGTCCCACAAATTTTCATTGACGATCAGCACGTTGGTGGCTGTGACGATATGATGGCTTTAGAAGCTCAAAGCAAACTAAACCCTATGCTGGGTTTAGCGTAAGCGTCAGCGCATAGAGCAACGCACTACATTAAATTAAAACGACAATTAAATAGGAAATACCATGGCTGACGAAAATCAGACAAATTCAGGTGAAGCAGCAGGCGCACAGGCGCAACAAGGTGCTCAGTTCAATATTCAGCGTATCTACACAAAAGACATTTCTTTTGAATCTCCAAACGCACCGGCTATCTTCACTAAAGAGTGGAAGCCAGAAATTAAATTAGACATCGACACTAGCACTAACAAACTAGAAGAAAACACTTTTGAAGTTGTACTTTCAGTTACTGTTACTGCAACACTAGGTGAAGAGACTGCTTTCCTTTGCGAAGTACAACAGGCAGGTATTTTTGCTATTGGCGAGATGCCAGATCAAAACAAAGCGCACACGCTTGGCTCGTTCTGTCCGAACATGCTTTTCCCATATGCGCGTGAAACTATTTCTAACTTGGTTAACCGTGGCACCTTCCCTCCACTTAACCTTGCGCCTGTTAACTTTGACGCTATCTTTGCGGCTTATGTGCAAAAACGTGCACAACAAGCGCAAGGCGAAGCGCCTAAAATGGATGCCTAATAAGGTCCATGGAGCAGGTGAACATGAAGTCGAATTCGGTTTCTGAGTCGGTTTCAGTATTAGGGGCGGGGTCGTATGGCACCGCCCTTGCTTTTTGTCTTGCCAGAAATGGCAACCCAACACTGCTGTGGGGTCGCGATGAAAAGCACATTACTGAAATGGAAGCGAATCGAGAAAACAGCCGTTATCTTCCTGGCGCAACTTTTCCCGATTCACTAATTGTAAATGCCAACTTAGAAGAAGTGGTTGCCGCCAGCCGAGACATCTTGGTAGTGGTTCCTAGTCATGCTTTTGCAGCTATGCTTCAAAGCTTAAAACCATTGCTTAAGCCGCATCAACGTATCATTTGGGCGACCAAGGGGCTTGAACCTAAGACTGGGCGCTTGCTTCGCGATGTGGCAGAAGAAATTCTGGGAACGGATTACCCTTTAGCTGTTTTATCCGGGCCTACCTTTGCTAAAGAAATGGTAGCTGGTCTACCCACCGCTATTTCACTTTCTTCTACCGACGATGCTTTAAGTGACGAATTTGCAGCAAAGCTTCATTGTGCAAAGTCGTTCAGAGTATACAAAAACTCAGACTTTACCGGTGTTCAATTAGGTGGCGCGGTTAAAAACGTTATCGCTATTGGCGCTGGCCTAGCCGACGGCCTTGGGTTTGGTGCAAATGCGCGAACGGCGCTTATCACTCGTGGTTTGGCAGAGCTTTCTCGTTTAGGTGTGAAGTTAGGGGCCAACCCAGAAACCTTTATGGGCATGGCAGGCCTTGGCGATTTAGTATTAACCTGTACTGACAATCAGTCGCGTAATCGACGCTTCGGCTTGGCATTGGGCCAGGGAAAGAGTGTAGATGTTGCTATTGAAGAAATTGGTCAGGTTGTTGAAGGTTACCGCAATACAGAAGAAGTGCATGTATTATCTAAAAAGGTGGGTGTAGAAATGCCTATTTGCGAACAGATATATGCTGTACTTTATCATGGTAAATCACCGAAGGAAGCGGCCTTAGCCCTGCTTGGGCGAGATTTGAAAAACGAAGCGTAATTTCTCATTACGCTTCGCTTTAATTCCTGCTGACGGCCTTATCATTCAGACCCAATAATTAACGCCCTTCCCTTACTACAATAACTTTCTTGTTGCCTTGGTAGCTATATTGGCTGCGTTTATAGCGTTTAGCTTTTTTCGCGTTTTTATAGGGTGACTCTACAACCACATAGCGGTTTCCATGTTTGCGATAGTAGTGGTTGTTCGCAACGTAATAGCGGTGGTTATCAACAACCTCAACCCTATGTGCGCTTGGTAATACGTTAACGAATACCCCAATCTCAGGCACGCTAATGACTACGTCAACCAAAGAACGGACGGGCTGCGAGATAACAGTTACTGTTTCACTTTTGCCTCTTTTGCCATGAGAGTGATGGCCTGAGTGCGCGCTAGCCTGCCCGGCCACTAGTAAACAAACGCCGGTAATGATACTTAGTATTATGCGTTTCATAATGCTACTCCTAACTCATTTGTGTATATTCAAAGGCTATACTAATGAGCGAAGCTGAACGAAAACTGACTTTGAGGGGCTTTACGCTGTCTTTACATTAGGCATAAAAAAGCCCTTGTTACAGGGCGTTTTTAACAGGTATATCTTCAGGCAACTTTTGCCTACCTTCTACTATCTGGCCCCTTCGTAGCCAAACTGACGCCAGCTTTCGTATACAAAGACAGATACGGCATTAGATAGGTTCATGCTGCGACTGTCTGGCAGCATGGGAATGCGAACGCGCTGCTCTGGAGGTAACGACTGAATATAATCGTCCGGTAAGCCGCGAGTTTCAGGGCCAAATATAAGTGCATCGCCTTTTTGATACGATACATCACTATGAAACGCTTTGCCTTTTGTTGTACAAGCGAATACGCGGTTCGGCTTCGCGTCTTCAAGGTAGGCTTCTAAGTTTGCATGGCGCTTAACGTGAGCAAATTCATGATAATCTAAACCTGCACGTCGTACTCGCTTGTCGTCCCACTCAAAACCTAAGGGCTCGATTAGATGTAGTGTGAACCCACTGTTTGCGCATAGACGGATAATATTTCCCGTATTTGGTGGGATCTCTGGCTGATAAAGTACGACATCAAGCATGTTTTTCAAACTACCTTCACTGTTATTAACCGACTCATTCTATAACGAAACACAGCAATTCATCACCTACTCTGCAGACAAGAAGTCTAAAATTCTGGAAAGAGAGCGCTCGCGAATGTCGTCTGACTCGGTGAATAACTCATGATAAGCTCTTGGTATAATCTCAAGCTCAGCATTTGGCATTAGGTGTGCCACCCGCCGTTGGCGCTTATTATCTATTATGGCGTCATCGTCGGCGCTTAAAACCAGCGACGGGGTAGTGATTGCCCCCGCACTAGTTTCAATTCTATTCATGGCCTGATGGGCTGCGGCCAACCACTCGGTAGTTACGCCCCCAAGCTGGATATCTTGCTCTTCATCATAAAGCTCGCGAAACAACGCGTAGCGGGATTTGCTATGGGTAAGCTTATTCAAAGAAAAAGGAAACGCGATATACGGGGTTTGCCCAAAAAAGTAGCCTGCATCGGCTTTTTTCATTCTATTCACCGCAAGACCAGTGCGAATTAAACCGTTTGCCAACCAATTGGGCAATGAAGGTTTAATACCGAACATGGGGGAAGCCAATACAGCTTTCGAAAACAAATTGGGTAAACGCAATAGCGTAAGCGCACCAATAGCGCCGCCCATTGAATGGCAAACTAACAACAAAGGGCCTTGTTGCATAGGCTTAACGATAGACTCAACGAAGGCAACGAAATCGTCTACATAGTCATCGAAATGCGCCACATAGCCGTGTTGGGGATCCCGTGTCATTCTGTCTGACAGGCCTTGCCCTCGGTGATCAAGAATAAAAACGGCAAAGCCATTTTGATAGAGGTCGTAAATAAATTCTTTGTATTTTAAGTAAGACTCTATACGTCCAGAACAAATAACGATGGTTGCTCGCGGCGTTTCTGGAATGCAGTAGGCGTAGCGCACCTTTATATCATCTTTGCCGGTGAAGTGGCTTTCAGTGACACTCTTCTGCCAAAACGGGTTGATGTGAGTGGCAAAGGTGCTGGCTAAATTCTCTTCCGACGTGAACGTCCAGTTCATAAATACCCTATAACGGTCAATTTGCGCTTGTTGTGAAGCTACATACTACTGTCAAAGTATAGGTTACTACTTCGGGAATGACAGAGTTACTCGCAGCCCACCGCGCTCAACAGGTTCAGCGATAATGCGCCCATGATGCAACTCAACCGCCGCTTTTGCAATGGATAAACCCAGACCAACACCTCCTGACTCCCGCTCTCTGGCAAGCGTAGCTCGGTAAAAAGGTGAAAATATACGTTCGCATTCCTCTACAGTCAGCCCCTCGCCGTCATCGGTAATATGAATGCACCATTGCTTAGCCTCTTCGCTAAAAGAAACATGTGTTAAGAACTCGCTATGTCGTATAGCATTGCGTAGAACATTCTCAACCGCTCGGCAAAGCATCATATTGTCAACAACAACAAGCTTTTTGGGAATATCATCAATTTTTAGCTGCTTGTTTTTATTTGCTGCTTCAAAATTCGCATCGGTGAAGACATCGTTGAGCACTAACGAAAGCATTTGTTTTACCATCGTCGCTTCGCCAGCTTCAGCTCGGCTTAATGTAAGCAACTGGCTCACCAGTGCTTCCATACGCTCAGCCTCTCGCTCGACTCGAGATAGCGTTTCAGGATCTACGTTTTGCTGATGAGCAAGCCCAAGCGCCATTTGCAAACGCGCCAGCGGAGAGCGAAGCTCGTGGGACACATCGGCTAACAAGCGCTTTTGCGCCCCCCACATAGACTCTAATTGCTCAGCCATTTTATTAAAGTCACGAGAAAGCTGTCCTAGCTCATCCTGACGCTTCGCTGCTCGGCCCACCCGCGCTTGCCAGTCACCGCTCGCTATGCGTTTGGCTGAGCTTTGGATACGCAGTATGGGTTTAGTCAGTGATTTCGCAAACAACCAGCTCAATAAAATGGTAGTGATCAACGCAATTGTAAGAAACAGTAAAATTGGAGGAGTTTGCTTGTCAGGCATTTCCAGTCTTACTGAGAAAAGCGCAAATCGAGTACCGTTGCGCTCAAAGAAAACCGGCCCCAATATTTTAAATGCGCCACGCTTCACCGAGATGGGTGACGTTTGTGTTACCAACCTAAGTAAATCATCTCTGTCTTCGTTACGAAGCGGTGGACCACCACCTGAAATAACACGGTTATCGCTTATATCGATGGCCACCATTCGCCCTCTCCCTCCACGGGAATGACGATCTAGCGCTCCGCGTAATGGTGCGTCTTGGAAACGATCCTCTTGTATGCGCTCCACCACTTGATTAAGAGCAGCAACTTCACGTGGCTTTATGGGCACAATTTCAAGATCTTCAAAGAAAAGGCGGCTGCCCCATATAGCCAATAAGGCGGTTACAATGAATGTAGCCCAAAACCAAAGAAACAATCTGCCCATGATGGCCCGCGTTGGGCTTATACTGCGTAACAGTTTTACCATCAATGACTTCCAACAATTAGCATATACCCTACACCTCGGATGGTTTTAATTTTTTCATCCCTGGCCACTGCACCGATTTTCTTGCGCAAGTTACTCACGTGCATATCAATACTTCTATCAAAAGCCTGTAATGGCTTACCCAGTATTTTTAAGCTTATCTCTTCTTTTGTTACTCGCTGAGCAGCGTTGAGCATTAGCAGGCGCAGAATTAAAAATTCCGTTGTTGTAAGCGTTAGTTCGACATCATCCACTTTCGCCAGCTGACTGCTAGGGCTTAAAAAGATACCGTTAACGAATAAGTCCTGTTCAACGGCTCCGCCCGTGGATGACAAATTATGTCGGCGAACAATCGCTTTTATTCGCGCAACGAGCTCCCTGTGATTAAAGGGCTTAGGTAGATAATCATCGGCCCCCATCTCGAGGCCCAAAATGCGGTCGTAGTCATCGCCTCTAGCGGTAAGCATAAGCACCGGCGTACTGTGGCTTGCTCGAAGCTTTTTCAATACGTCAAATCCATCCATTTTAGGCATCATCACGTCAAGCAATATCAGGTCGTAATGACGCCCAGAGATCGCTTCGGATAGCCCCTCTTCGCCATCGTTGCGCACTTGCACCTGATAACCCATACCCGATAGGTACGTGGAAAGCATTTCTGTCAGCTCTAGGTCATCATCAATAACAAGGATAGACTGCAAGTGAAAATCTGTACTCATGGTATTAAACTCTTTAACTGCTAGATTCATGAAAATGCCTGTAAATTAGATAAAACTCAACCTACGCTTTCGGGGTGCTTCGCCTTAAGCTTACAAACAACACTGACAAAACGCGTACTATATCTTTTCAGACCTTTACAATCACAAATCGGCTTTACCTTTACATAAGCTTTACACTGCATTGACTGCTTTTTTAGGTGCGCACGCTAGAGTTAGCATGTCCGAAAAAAGGAGACGACAATGAAAAAGTTATTAATTGCTAGTGTAACAGTAGCAGCGATTGGCTTAGGTGGCCTTGCACTGGCGCAGCCAGCCGAGCCTGGAATGCGTCACCACGAACCGGTAAAAGAAATTGTTAAACATCTTCGCGGCATCAGCTTAAGTGACGCTCAGCGCGAAGAAATAAAAACACTCGTAAGCGCATTCAAAGACGCTAACCCTCGACCTAAATTTGGTGATATTGAAAAACCTAACCTAGATTTTGCGAGCGCCACTGAAGCCCAGATCAGCGCTTTTATCCAAACCCAGCTTGAAGAGCGCGAAGCAACGCATTTTGCTTTTGCTCAACTGCGCCACGATATCTACAACGTGCTAAATGAAGAGCAACAGGCAACTCTCTTAGCTCGAGACGCTAAAAGAGAATTAGATAGACAAAAACATCATGATGCTTTCGTAAAACAAGAAGCACGCTTTGCAAAACGAATAGATGGTGAGGTTAAAGGTCCTAAACGCAAGCCTAGGGAATTTTTGTTCGAAGGCATTGAATTAACCGACGAACAAGTAGCCAGCCTTACAGAACTTCGCGAGTCATTCAAGGACGCATCTAAAGCGAATAGAGAGAAGCTACGCAATTTTAAAGATGCCCAGCGGGATTTGGTTCGTAGCCAGTCTTTCTCTCAAGACGCTTGGGACGCGCTTTTCGCCCAATACAAAGACGACCTTGTAAGTGCTAAAGTTGAGAAAGCCAAACAGCATCAAGCCATGTTTCAAGTTTTGTCATCTGAACAACAAGCGAAACTAGAAGCATTGCGTGAAGAAGAACGTAAGCTACGCGAGATATTTAAGCCTTAACGCTTAGCCCATTTTTACCCATCTTACCCACCGTAAAAAGTGCTGGCTTCGGCCAGCCTTTTTTATGGCTGAGCCTCAGATAATTTTTGTTTCACGGATAAGGTTAGTGGCGTCACAAAATCACCAACATGTACGCTATCACTACCTGGCTCAGCCTTAAGCAAGCTAACTTCGTCAGCCACTTCAAATACTTCTAAAGTAAGGGTCTTACTAGAAAATAAACCCGATTTTCTTGATAACCCTAGGGTGGGTAACGCGCGCTGCTTTACGAGTGAAAATTTATCTCCTGCCACCAAACCGCTATTTTTACCTAGGTCGATTGCAATATAGTCAGGCGATATATCTATAACCTGCGCATAGGTTGTTTCGCACTGTAATGCCCCATGAATATCGGTAATGGCAGCATGTATAGTGTTTAGCACCATTCGACCAAAACCACTTCGCCACAGAAGGCTATTGTTACTGTCTACAGAATCGTGTTGGGAGAACGGCCAGTCTGCTTCACTGTGATAGCTATCGTTAAAAATAACCTTCGCTTTAAACGTATCGAGTACGTAAACCTGAACAGTAAAGTTTCTGCGAAGTGCCGTACTATCGCTTTCAAATACCGACGTTGCTTGTGACACTTGCTCGAAAAGCGAAATGTCTTTAACAAACCCAAATACCACGAATTGCTGACCATACTCATTGCGAAGGTACGTGGACATCGCCGTCAAATCGACATCAGAGAGACTAGAGGTTAGCCAGGTATTTACGTTAATGAGCGAAACGGGAATCTGGCTAACACTATTGCCGTTATACAGCCCATTGAGCTGCTGTGTAAAACGTTGAGATACATGACTACCAAACGAATAGAGCATACCGGTTGCGGCTTGCTGCGGTGAAGTTAAAGAAAACTCCGTTACTAGTATCCGATGGGCTAACCCATTATTAGTACAGTTAAACAAAGGCGTAATATTAACGTTTACCACTACCGTAAGTAGGTCGTCTTTAAGTGTTTCACTTATAATCTCTACACGCTGTATTCTTCCCTGAGAGCGAATTTCTGCCTTACTAGAAAGCAGTAAACCATCTACCATAATATCTTGCGCTGAAATCGTGCTGCCACTTTGAAAAGCCGCATCTGCGATAGCGTTTTGTATAGCACTGGTTCTTATATCGCTTAACTCAGCCCCTGCGAGAGCTACGGTAGACTCACCTTGCACCCATTGAGCACACGCTTGCTTAGTCACCATTAGAAAAGAGAACAAAACTAACCCAGTAAGCGTTTTACGTAATCGGCTTTTATACATGTGGTTCTCGTCACTAACCAAAAATTGAAAACAGCTTGCCGATTACCGAAGGCTGCTGATTGTCCTGCAGGTCCCCCGTACCGCTGTATTCAATTAATGCGTTACCGACTTTAGATGACAACACGGTATTACTTTCATCAACGTCTTTTTTACGTACTTCTCCGGAAAAGCGAATGTACTCTTTTCCCCTATTCATGGTTATCCACTTTTCTCCAGTAACAAGTAAATTTCCAGCAGGGGTTATGCCGGTTACGTACACTGTAATACTTCCGCTCATTGAGTTTGATTGTTTGGTTTGAGCGGAGCTAGCAAATTCACTGTCTTGCTCATGCTCTACTTCAACATCATCTCCTTCAACCTGAATACCACCTAGTTTCAATGTGACAGGCGCTAAATCGAACGAAGTATTTTTGTCGGTATTAAAATCAAGAGACTTCTCTGATTGGGTCTGCTCATCGAGCTTAACCAATATCATATCCCCTACTTTAAAGTTCGCGTGGCGCTCATAAAGCCCTATTGATTGCTCAGGGTTAAATAAAGACCCGGTAGGTACATGTAAAGTGGGCGTGGGCTGCGCTCTGGGTGGTGAATAGCGCGGATGACCAGGTCTCGGTTCGTCTTCTACTTGACTAACTGCCCGTTGCGACACATTGGGGTTAGTGGGGCTATTTTGAACCACCTGCTCTTCTTCAGTAATTGTTTGGGCGCAGCCCCCAAGTGTAAAGATTGCGATAAGTGTGTGTATATGGCATCGAACTTTCATGACATTGCTCAGTATTATTTTTTATGCAGTGTGTAATTTAAGTGCCATCCATGACCTGACAGGAGCAAGTTTAAACGAACAAATCAGAAGAAATCTCGTTCACTTTCTCTATTTGCAAAACCTTTACAAATCAACTATATGCCTGCGGGTAAGGGGATGTTATGGCCTTAGAAAACACAACCACCACCTCTGTTGGAACTGGCTTCAATGCACTGTTATCAAAGCTTGATTTAGCGTCAGGTTTCAATGACAGTAAAGCTACGGATTCGACAAACTCTTCAACAACATCAGATATTGAAGCGGCAAAAAGCGGCGAGTCTTTGCCGTCTATTTTCTCATTATTACTTGAACAACAGAGTCAGACGAATGAACCAGTGGGTACATCAGATACCGTTGCGGATATCAGTGCTACAAGTCTTGCAGAAGATGCTCTCTCACCACTGACAACTATAAGTAATGCACTTTCAGATAATGCTATAGCCGCTATGCAAGGTACGCTATTAACTGCATTGCAAAACAATATATTTCAAGCGTTATCCACCAATAGCGACACCACCAATACAGCTACCAGCGCAACTTCTAACCTTAGCAATGCTAGTATTAATCAAAGTGAAACCAGCCCAACTTTATTCGACACGCTATACACAAACGCATTCGGTGATGACGGGCTTAACCTTAAAGATGGCTTTGATGTTTTAAATATTGCAAACCACCTGCCCGTAGTTTCTGATATTTACGAGGCAACCACCTCTAGTCACACTGCCGCCGCGGCAAGTTTGGCTGGTAGCTTTTTATATGGCGGCATAGGCGGCCTTATGTATAACGCTGTAGACTTAGCCGTAGAAAACGTTACTGGGCAGAGTATTTCAAATAACCTGTGGTCAATGGGCCAAGCTTTTGTGTCATCGTCCTTCAGCAAAATCAATACTGATAGTGCTTCACAGGTGTTGGATGAAAGTGTATTGGCCTCATCGCCCATCGAGACTAATGATATAAAGGCAGGAATTGCCAATAAAGCCGCGGACGCTACTTACCAATTCGTTCAACGAGGCTTAAATTAAAGCCTCTACTTTGAACAAATGCACGTAGCGACAATAGTGTGTACCTTAAAGCCTTAGAAGTTAGGTTTAACTGGCTTGTATTCGGCAGATAGGAAGAGCGGTGATGTGATCACTAAATCTGCTGTGGCTGGTGTGCAGGCTACTGGTACGTTCCACACTGAACACAGCCGCAATAGCGCTTTTACGTCGGGGTCATGGGGCGCTGGATTCAATGGGTCCCAAAAGAAGAATAGTGCGTCTAGCTTGTTTTCTGCGATCAACGCGCCTATTTGCTGGTCCCCACCAAGCGGGCCACTTTTATAGCGTGTGACGTCTAACCCTGTTTCGCTAGCAATTAAGCCGCCCGTAGTTCCTGTCCCCACCAAATTACACTGCTTAAGCACGTCAATATGCTGTTTAACCCATGCTAGCAATTCGGGCTTCTTATGATCGTGCGCAACCAGCGCTAAAGTAAGTTTGCTCATTTTATTTTCCGAGTTTAATCCCAACAACCTATTTTAACAGTCTTCTGTTTAGGCCTATAGCAACCTATCACTTATCACTGTCTGATTTCATGCGCTACTTGCGCTTTACAATTAGGGCCCGTTTTCCTTTGCAAAAACAGACTAAATTCTTAGCTTATTAAGCAGCAACGCTGCCATAAATAAGTACAACGACTACTTATTAGGTGCCAAATATAAATATTCAGTTCTATTGAGCTTGTTGTCAACTTACTGTCATAACTATAAATATATTATTAAGTATCTTTTTACAGACGAAACAGCATAAATATAAGATAAAATATTTATACATTTTTATTGCATAAACATTCAAATTAGATACACTAGTCCACGGTTAAAGCATCCAACCCGTAAATTCGGGTTGTAACTTTATAGGAATTGATGATGACACAACCAACTCGCGTTGTTGGTTCAACCACTAGCAACGATAAAGAGTTTATCTCTCCCCTGGCTGGCTACACCATGCATAGCGCACGACGATGCGTGTGCACATCTATGCTTATTCAGTAGCACACTTTTTACCTTTGTAATGTGGTCGCGGTTAGGCAAGGATATTCGCCCAACCAGTTTACAAAGGTAAAAAGTGATTTTTTTCTCCTTTTATTGAATTTTTAAATTATGTATAGCGTTTCAATTATTGGTGCCAGTGGTTACACAGGTGCACAACTTGTTCAGTTGGTTAATCAACATCCAAAACTTGAGTTAGCGGGTACTTATGTATCTGAGAAAAGTAGCGATGCGAATAAAAATATCGCACAGCTTCACGGCAACTTGGCCCATGTCAACGCTACGCTCACGCCTATCTCAGATGATGCCCTGAAAGAGATGGCTAACGGTGTTGATTTTATTTTTTTAGCAACGCCACATGAAGCAAGCCACGACTGGATGCCTGTCTTATCTTCAGGTAAAGCAAAGGTACTTGATTTATCAGGTGCCTTTAGGTTGAAAGACACCCAAGTATTCGAACAGTTTTATGGCTTCCCTCATACGCAAAAGGAAAGCCTAACTCAAGCCGTTTACGGTCTTGCCGAGTGGCACGAAGCAAAGATTGCCAGCGCAGATGTTATTGCTGTTCCGGGTTGCTACCCCACGGCCAGTCTTAGTGCACTTAAACCACTTGCTGAAAATAACTTGCTTGATGCAAATGTACGCCCTGTAATTAACGCCGTTTCCGGCGTATCAGGTGCAGGTAGAAAAGCCAGTTTAACCACCAGCTTTTTTGAGGTCAGTCTTCAAGCATATGGCGTACTAGGTCATCGCCATACGCCTGAGATTGAAGCGTATTTAGGCACGCCCGTTATCTTCACTCCGCACCTTGGAAACTTCAAAAGAGGTATCTTGGCAACGGTCACCGTGAAGGTTAAAGCTGGTACCACCAGCGAGCAGCTTGAACAAGCGTACACTGACGCCTATGCTGATAAACCTATTGTGCGTTTGCGTACCAGTTTCCCAAAAATTGACGACGTTGCTCATACCCCATTTGTTGATCTTCACTGGAAGCTAGATGAAGCATCTGGGTATGCGGTGGTTACCGCTGCAATAGACAACGTAATGAAAGGCGCAGCCTCTCAGGCTATTCAGTGCCTTAATATAATGACGAAACAACCAGTAGAAACAGGGTTAGTACTATGAGTGTTTCACCTATCGTAATTAAAGTTGGTGGTGCATTGCTTGACGATGCAGCAGCAATGACACGCTTATTTTTAAGCGTAAAAGAAGTTCAAGCCATACGCCCAGTTGTGGTAGTTCATGGTGGCGGCCCATTGGTTGAGACCCTAATGGCAAGTCTAGGTCTTCAAAGTACGAAAATTGATGGCCTTCGCGTTACGCCCGATGAGCACATGCCTTATATCTGTGGTGCACTTGCGGGCTCTGCGAACAAACAGCTTTGTGCAGCAGCACTTGCCACGGGTATTACGCCAGTTGGTTTATCTCTGCTAGATGGAAATATGGTGGTATGCGAACCACTGGCTGATCAATATGGTGCAGTAGGTGTACCTTCAACAGCTGATGCTTCTTTCCTAAAAAGCGTACTAGCACAGTCTACACTTCCGGTAATTAGCTCTATTGGTTCAAGCCCACAAGGTAGATTACTGAATGTAAATGCTGATCAAGCAGCCACGGTTATTGCTGAACTTCTTAACGCGGAACTTTTATTACTTTCTAATGTTGAAGGTGTACTAGATGGCGACAAATCGCTAATTAGCGAACTTAACGCTGCAAGTATTTCAAAGTACGCAGATGAAGGCGTAATCACAGACGGAATGAAAGTAAAAGTAGATGCGGCACTTGCGTCTGCAGAAAGCCTAGACCGCGCGGTTTACATCGCAAGCTGGGCAGCTGATATCAACGATATTTTAAATAAGAAAACGGGCACACAAATTCTGCCCGCAGCGCTGGCAAACTCAGAGTCGACAAACCCTGACTTACACCACACCGACGTAACAAAAGGCAATGCCGGAGAAGTACAATGAAACAGGACCTACTTACTTTTGCAGACTGGACACCAGACGCAATGAAAAACTTGCTGCAATTGGCTGTAGAAATTAAACAAGCACCGGCAAGTTACAGCAATGTGCTAGCAGGAAAATCAATCGTTGCCCTGTTTGAAAAACCGTCTTTGCGAACCCGTGTAAGCTTCGATATTGGTATTAACAAGCTTGGCGGCCACATGGTGTATTTAGATGTGCAGTCAGGCAAATTAGCCGGCCGTGAAGACGCAGTAGACACCGCTGCTAACCTTGCATGCTGGGCTGACGCTATTGTCGCTCGCGTGTTTTCTCACGAAACCCTAGAGACCTTTTCTAAAGCGGCCAAAGTACCGGTAGTTAACGCACTGTGCGATAAATACCACCCATGTCAGGGCCTTGCTGATTACCTCACTATGTTTGAACGCTTTGGCAAAACCGAAGGTCTTACCATGGCTTATGTAGGCGACGGCAACAATGTAACTCACTCACTATTAATTGTTGGTGCGCTTTTAGGTTGCAACCAAGTTGTAGTTACGCCAGAGGGGCACGAAGCGGCACCTGAAATTGTGGCGCAAGCCAAAGCAATTGCCGAGAAAACGGGCGTATCTATTGTTGAAAGCACGGACCTTAGTGCCGCTAACGGCGCAGACGTTCTCTATGCAGATACATGGCTTTCAATGGGTGACGATACGCCACTTGAAGTGATCAAAGAAAAATTCATGCCTTATCAGGTAAATGAGGCGCTGATGGAAGCAACGGGTGCTAGTTACGTAATGCACTGTCAGCCTGCCCATCGCGACCTAGAAATTACAGGCTCGTTAATTGATAGCGATAAGTCACTATTAATGCAGCAAGCCGAAAATAGAATGCATGGCCAAAACGCCATTCTTACTCAATTACTTAATGCCTAAAAAGGCACCTAAGAGGTTTACTTAGATGCAAAACGTTAAAAAAATCGTACTGGCCTATTCAGGCGGGCTTGATACATCAGCCATCATTCCATGGCTAAAAGAAAATTATGGCTGTGAAGTTGTCGCATTTGCGGCAGATGTGGGCCAAGGTGATGAAGAGCTAGAAGGCCTTCACGAGAAAGCTATCGCGTCTGGCGCGAGCGAATGCCACATTGTTGATTTAAAAGAAGAGTTCGTAAGCGAATATATCTTCCCAACTATCACGACAGGTGCGGTATACGAAGGTGAATATTTATTGGGTACGTCAATGGCGCGCCCGGTAATCGCAAAGGCGCAAGTTGAGATTGCCCGTAAAGTAGGTGCCGACGCCCTATGTCATGGTTGTACCGGTAAAGGTAACGACCAGGTGCGTTTTGAAAGCACCTTTGCTGCCCTTGCTCCAGACCTTACCGTTATCGCGCCGTGGCGTGAGTGGGATATGGTAAGCCGCGAAGACTTACTTGCTTACCTAGCTGAACGCAATATTGCGACAACAGCGTCAGCGACAAAAATTTACAGCCGTGATGCCAACGCATGGCACATTTCACACGAAGGCGGCGAGCTTGAAGACCCATGGCAAGAGCCTACTAAGCAAGTGTGGACCATGACGGTTGACCCAGAAGATGCCCCTGATGCCCCTGAGCGCGTTACCCTGACTTTTGACGAAGGTAAGCTGACGCACGTTGATGGTGAAGCATTATCGCCTTATCAAGCACTTGTTAAGCTAAACACAGTGGCAGCAGCCCACGGTGTTGGACGTATCGACATAGTTGAAAACCGCCTTGTAGGCATGAAGTCTCGCGGGTGCTATGAAACTCCTGGCGGCACTGTATTGCTTAAAGCGTACAAAGCGCTTGAAACCATGGTGCTAGATAAAGCCGCGCTTAAATACCGCGAGCAAATTGGCCTTGAGTTCTCGCACGTTATGTATGATGGCCGTTGGTTTACTGCCCTTAACGATGCACTGCTTGCTGGCGCTGCGTCTTTCGCTAAGAAAGTGACAGGCGAGATAGTGGTTAAGCTTTATAAAGGCCAAGCTACTGTTACCCAGCGTAAATCGCCCAACAGCCTTTACTCTGAAGACTTTGCAACCTTTGGTGCAGACGATGTTTACGACCAGAAGCACGCTGAGGGCTTTATCCGCCTATTCAGTCTTTCAAGTCGTATTGAAGCACTAAAAAATCAAGGTTAATTGTATACCGCGCGTAGCTTTTACCAGCTACGCGCGGGTAGCAAAGTCAACAAACAGTATTTAAGGAGCATCGCATGGCGTTGTGGGGTGGCCGGTTTGAATCCGGTGCAAGTAGTATGTTTAAACAGGTTAACGACTCGCTGCCGTTTGACCAAGTTATGGCAAGCCAAGATATTCAAGGCTCTATCAGCTGGTCTCGTGCGCTGCAAAAAGCAGGCGTACTAACTGCTGACGAACAAGCCCAGCTTGAAGCAGCACTTAGCGAGTTGAAAGCGAAAGCCGATGCTGGAGAATTAGATTTTAACGCATCGAGTGAAGAAGATATTCACAGCTTTGTAGAAGCTGCGCTTATTGAAAAGCTTGGCGATATTGGTCGTAAACTACACACAGGTCGTAGCCGTAACGACCAGGTGGCTACTGACTTTCGCCTGTGGGTACGCGAACATATTGCCTCACTTCGCGCTGATGTTTTAGGTGTTATTAAATCACTTCTAAATGCCGCAAGCCGTCATCAAGAAGCGATCATCCCAGGTTACACTCACTTACAGCGTGCACAGCCTATTCACTTTGCACACTGGTGCTTAGCTTACGTTGAAATGCTAAAGCGTGACTTGAGCCGCTTAGACGACCTTAAAGCGCGCATGAATCAGTGCCCTTTAGGCTCTGGCGCATTGGCAGGTACCACGTTTCCTGTAGACCGCCACGCTATTGCAGAGGAATTAGGCTTCGACTCTCCCTGCCTAAATAGCCTTGATGCCGTGTCGGATAGAGACTTCGTTCTTGAACTTTTGTTTGTGGCCAGCACCAGCATGATGCACTTATCGCGTCTTGCTGAAGATATGATTTTCTATAACTCTGGCGAAGCTGGGTTCTTACAGTTAGGCGATAGCGTAACCTCAGGTTCATCGCTTATGCCGCAGAAGAAAAATCCAGACGCGCTAGAGCTTATGCGCGGTAAATGTGGCCGTGTATTTGGTTCTTTGCAGGCGCTGTTAGTTACCATGAAGGGCCTTCCACTTGCGTATAACAAAGATATGCAAGAAGACAAAGAAGGCGCTATCGATACGGTAAATCAGTGGCATATTTGTTTATGCATTGCCAGCGAAGTGCTCGACTCCCTGCAGCTTAATGAAGAACGCTGCCGCGTTGCGGCAACTCAAGGCTTTTCTAACGCAACCGAGCTTGCCGATTACTTGGTAGGTAAAGGCGTGCCGTTTAGAACAGGCCACGATATCGCGGGCCGTGTCGTGCTTCAGGCTATCGACAAAGGCTGCGCTATTGAAGATTTACCGCTAAGCGACATGCAGGCGATTTGCGATAAAATCGAAGACGATGTTTATCCAGTACTTCAATTGGAATACGGTGTAAACCAGCGCAATATCCTTGGCGGAACCAGCAAAGAAACAGTCACCAAAGCACTGTATCAAGAGTTGGAAGATTTGGATAAGCAAGGGTAGCGGTAAGGAACTACTTAGATGGTACTAGCGCAGCAAGATGGCATAAAACTGTTTCGCAGTTCACTGCCATACATTAATGCTCATCAGGGAAAGACCTTTGTACTGATGTTCGGTGGCGAAGCCATTGAACATCCTAATTTTCCCAACATTATTCAAGATATCGCTTTATTGAACAGCCTTGGCGTACGTGTGGTAGTGGTGCACGGTGCAAGACCACAAATAGACCAGCGAGTTGCGTTACGCAATATAGAAGGCCGCTTCGAAAATGGCGTGCGCATTACCGACAAGCAGACCCTTGAATGTGTAAAAGACGCAGCAGGCTCGGTTCGTTCACAGGTAGAAGCCTTACTTACTATGGGGCTTCCAAACTCCCCCATGCACGGTGCACAAATACGGGTGTGTTCGGGCAACTTGGTGGTGGCCAAACCTATGGGCGTACGTGGCGGTGTAGACTTTGAAAACACGGGTTTAGTACGTCGTATTGATACTACTGGCATTAACGACCATCTTAACGACGGTTCGATTGTGCTGCTATCGCCTATGGGCTATTCATCAACAGGTGAAGTGTTTAACTTATCCCATGAAGACGTAGCTACACAGGCAGCTATCGCCCTTAAAGCTGACAAGCTGATTGTGTTTTCAAACTATGATGGCGTATACAACCGTGACGGAAGATTACTTCGCACCATTGAACGTCCTCAGCTAGAACAGCTAACTCTAGCAGGTGACATCACCACCGAAGATACGGTACTAAGCGCACTTACCACCAGCGTTGCTGCCGGCGTTCCCCGTGCGCACTGTATCAGTTTTGAAAAAGACGGTGCCCTGCTTCAAGAATTGTTCACCCGCGACGGTACGGGCTCGCTTGTAATGGAACACCATTACGAGCAATTACGTGCAGCGACCATCGAAGATGTGGGCGGGATCTTAAAGCTAATAAAACCGCTAGAAGAAAGCGGCGTGTTAGTGAAGCGTTCTCGTGAGCGTTTAGAGAACGAAATAAACCAGTTCATAGTGATAGTGCGCGACGGCATGATCATCGCCTGCGCTGCTTTATACTTGTACCCAGAAGATGGCTGCGCCGAATTAGCGTGTGTGGCGACCCACCAAGACTATCGCGGCAAAAACCGTGGCGAACGGATTTTAGATGAAGTGCGAGTGCGTGCTAAAGAAGCCGGTATTAACAGCATTTTTGTATTAACAACGGTAACAGCGCACTGGTTCTTAGAGCAAGGGTTTGAACCTGCAGACATTAGTGCTTTACCTGCCGTGAAAAAAGAGCTGTATAACTTCCAGCGTAATTCTAAGGTGTTTACCCTAGCGGTGTAAGAAAACTCTTCTTTAAAAGCGTAAATGCTATGGCTTACTTATCCCAGCTAAGCCGTAGTATTTGCGTGCTCATTACGAATCACTTATTACTCAGCATTAACTATCAACAAAATAAATAGTCAGGATATTGCATTTTATTGGTGCAGAAGGTTTACTGGTTAGACCAGATGAGTTTTCGAGATCTCCTATGTCGAGCAAATTAAAGCAACACGACACCATAAAGAATACGAGTGTTAAAGATATCACTGTTACCTGTGCTGATAGCACCCCGCTTGCCGCTTCTCTTTTTTCTCCAGCCTGCCCTGCTAAAGCAGCCATTATGATTGGTCCTGCTACGGGTATTAAACGTCAGTTTTACAGCGCATTTGCCACTTACTTGAGTGAGCAAGGGTTTGGCGTTATCACGTTCGATAACCGTGGCATTGGCGGGTCGGTCAACGGCAGCGTTAAACAAAGTGACGCATCACTCGTAACCTGGGGTGAACAAGATATGCCGGCGGTGCTAGAGACACTAAAGATACATTTTCCTAATGTACCCTATTTTCTTGTTGGCCATAGCGCAGGTGGTCAACTACTGGGTTTGATGTATAACGTACACGACCTCACTGCTTTTTGTAACTTTGGAAGTTCGTCAGGTAGCTTACGTAATATGCGTAAAAGCTATTTGCTAAAAGCGCATTTCTTTATGAATTTCTATATCCCGGTGAGTAATTTACTGTTCGGCCATACAAAATCTCAGTGGGTAGGCATGGGAGAGCCACTGCCTAAGAAAGTAGCGCGCCAATGGCAAAAATGGTGTAACGGTAAAGGCTACGTAAAAACAGGGTTTGGCAGTGATGTAAACCAGCACCACTACGACACCATTCAGATACCTTCTAAGTGGTTACTCGCCAATGACGATGACATTGCTAATATTCACAACGTTCACGACATGATCAGCGTTTTCCCCAATATGGAAGCCGAGGTGGAGGAACTCGACCCACTGGCTCATAACGTAAAAGAAATAGGCCATATGAAGTTTTTCTCACGGAAATGCCAGCACTTATGGCCCAAAGTCACCGATTACTTTAATCAATACGTGTGATATCGCCTTCAACCGAGCGCTTTTAGCAAAGCGCTCGAACTTAACGAAGGTGACGAGCTCCACGCTAAACAAACGTATAAATTCTTCCTTCGTCTGAGGGAATCTGACCTTGCTGATGCTGGCTAAAGTCATTTTGTAATGCGTTTAAGCCTTCACGCTCTTTAACGTTCAACCAACCGGCGCTCCACGCAATGGCTTTTGATACAAACCCGCTACTCAACTTTTGGTACTCAACAGCCCCAATCTCAGACATACGCTGCTGAATATGAGCAGGGGCAAAGAAGAACTCCTCATCGCTTGAGGGCTTAACGTCCTGCCAGTGAGTAAGCCCAACGTTGATGTATTTAGTTAGGTGCGCACCAAGTCTATATTTAATTGATTCTTTGATCTGCGCGTTACCGGACATGTCGACCACAACGGTGCTTTTCAATTGCAACATTTCCAGTTGTTCATAGCTAATAACGGTGCTGTATACATCCAATGCTTCTAGTGATGCAACACGCTTTTCAGAGGTTACACCTATTGCGTCTATGCCCGCTTCTTTTAACGCAAAAGCAAGCCCTAAACTGGTTTTGCTTGAAGCGCTTAGTATTAATAACTGCTCTCTTTGTGCCCTAGGTATAGTATCAACCACTTCTGATAAACAGTAAGACGTTGCGTAAAGCGGCCACAGCAACATCTGATAATTTTCTTGCTCGTGCTGCTTAGTGTTTACTTCAGCGTTAGCATCGCTCTTTTGGGCAGGCAGTGGACGATAGACGTTATAACCTTGCGGTAACTTCAAGCGATGAGTACTGCAGTCAATAAGGTTACTGCCATTAACTGTGGTGTTACCCATCACCAAGTATTCGGCGGGTGGGAAATAACCGAGAAAACGGCGTCCTACTTCTACTGCATCGTTTTCAGAGCTAACTACTTGACCCACGCCCCATACCGGAATAACGCCCCAGTTTTCGTTACTATTTGTATTAACAGGTGGAAAAAACTGCCAATAACCAAGCTTGTCACCCACCATAAAATAGGTCAGGTTATTGGCAGTAAACGCGAACCTTTCAATTTTGATTATTAGGCTTTTCGCCTTTCCAGCCCCCTCTATCTGTGCGTTATCATGACTATCTTCTGCTTGCATTATCCGAAAGCGGTTTGGGTTCGTTTTGTCTATTTGAAACTGTTTCATCGTTATTTCTAACCTTTTAGAGTTGTCCGCTCGCTTTTAAGCTGTGTATGTAGGTCATCAGCTTTTTCATTGCCGGTGCCGCTGCTTCTTTCAAACGCCCTAATACCTGCATTTTTTGCATATCGTCTTTTGCCACGCCGTGTACTATTTTTGAAAAGCCATCCAGCCGACAATGGTAGATCCACGCTTTAAGCGCCGAATCTTCACCCCAAATTTGCATATTCCGTAACATGGCGGCAGTCATTGGCAACCAATCGACGTCGCGATTAGGCAGCGGGACCACTTGGGTCAGCATCTGCTTTTGTTGTTCATCGCTGTAGGCAGCCTCAACGTGGGCAATAAGAGCCGCACTAAAAACAGGTTGATAGGCACGCACTGTTTGAGGGGTGATGGTGTCGCCATCAAACACCGCTTTCATCTCTAAGTTAGTCAGCGCGGAAGCAGAACAATCAATAACAAGGGCGTTATCCGGCATACTCCATGTTGTATTTTCAAATTGGAGTTTATCGCGGCTGATATGCTTAACCCGACCTTCCCTAACGATAGACGGAAGCGTTTGTAAAGCTTTTAGCTCTAATTCGCTCACCGTTGCGCCGTGGAACATACTCGGTCTTACCTCCTTATCAATGCGCAGTAAAACACCGCGCTCTTCTAGTTTGTCGAACATATCTTCTATGGAAGTTGACGCAGCAATAGCTTCCATCTGATTCGCTTGTGCCCCAATAGAATCGAAGAAGAAGTCGTCCAAAGGTTGGGTATTTTTACGGTTAAGTAACCAGGCATCTCGCGATACCACCCAGTGGATATTATTTGGGGTCACATGGTTTTCGAGCAGCCATAGGCAGGTATCAATACCTGTTTTACCACCACCGACCACCACGTAGTTATCAAAGCCTTCGATATTTTCGACCACGGTATTAACTGGCGTAAATGCAACATCGTTGTCGCGAGTAAAGCTTGGAGTATGGGTAAGTGGAATATTGGTATTTAAATAAGTGGCATCAACAATTTTCTTGTTCACGGTGACGTTGTAGTGCTTGCCATTTAAGGTTGATACAAACTGTTTATTTCCTTTGTACTCGCAAAGCGGGTAATACTGCACACGACTTGAAGGTAAAAAGGTTTCGTTCATTACCGCATCGAAATACGCGCTAACTTCTTGCCCTGAAGCTAACCCCATTAGGCCTTCATTCATTCCGCACTTGTCGATTACGCCCCGATTAAGCTCTTTTGAGCACACACCATAGAACGCTGAAGGCTGGTGTAGGGTGACGAAGGGGTAAGCGTAGTTCCAATGCCCGCCGGGCTTCACATTTTTATCTACAATCAGAATGTTAGCGTTTGTTTCGTGGAGCAGTACATCGGCGAATGCCATCCCTACCGCGCCAGCGCCTACAATCAAATAATCGCAGGTTAATTGCTCAGTTTTCATATATAGTGTCCTTATGATTAACCTGCGGGCAGGCAGGTTAAGTGTTAAACCAAGAGATATAACAGCGTTATAAACACACCTTACATAACGGTGTTATATTGCGCAACATGTAAATGATGTGTAAATGAAAAAAGATACCCGACAAAAGATCTTAGATGCTGCTTCAGCACTGTTTTTAAAAGGCGGTACAAATGCGCTGAGCGTGCGTGCTATAGCCGAAGGCGCTGGTATGTCTACTATCGGCATTTATAGCCATTTTAAAGGTAAGCAGGGCATCCTAGATGCGCTCTATATTGAAGGTTTTGGATTGGTAGAGCGTGAAATGTTGGCGGCGGATGGCAATACTGCGGCGGAAAAAGTGATTAATGGCTGCGAGCGTATTTTAACGTTTTCAGAAACTCACGCGGCTCATTATCGACTAATTTTTGCTTCTAATTTGAAAGACTATACCCCATCAGATGAGGCGATAGAGGCAGGTGAAAAAGCGTTTATTACGCTAACTAAGCTTACCGCTGCGTTGATCAAAAAAGAGCTGTCTGTTGAAGAAAAGCAGGATGTAGCTATGCAGGTATGGGCGCTTAATCACGGGTACATTACCTTAAATCAGCATGAAATTAGCAACCGCATTACCTGGAACAATTGGAAAGAACGCGCGCTTCAAGCAATTCGCTTACACGTTTATGCCCTAGTCGCTACCCAGTAAAAAAAGGGTCAGGGTACATTTTAATAAAGTACTCTGACCCCATTTACCTTATCTGCTGGCTACCGCCTCCCTTACACGAGCGCCATAATCACTATCTGCTAGATCGTATTGTACGAACATGGCTTCTTGAACATCTTGTGTGGCTTGGCTTAGACCATCAGCGATATTGTTTACTAACTGCTGCTTTTGATCTTCACTCATAATGCGATACAGATCGCCTGCCTGAGAGTAGTTGTCTTCATCACGGTTATCATAAATGTCTAACCATGCATCTTGCTCTAATGGCATCGGTGGCTCTTGTACCTCCGACATTTCAGCAGGCTCACCAATTCGTGCTCGGTTATTCGGGTAGAAGTTTGCTCCACTTCCCGCAAGCGCTGGGTTAATTCCTGCAAAAGCGCCATCTCGCTGATAATTGTGTACCGGACAACGTGGTGCGTTTACCGGTATTTGATTGTAGTTTGCACCAATGCGGTATCTGTGCGCATCTTGATATCCAATTAGTCGCGCTTGAAGCATTCTGTCTGGCGATGCGCCAATACCCGGTACCAAATTGCTCGGCGCGAACGCTGCTTGCTCAGTTTCTGCAAAGTAGTTATCAACATTGCGGTTTAACTCCAACTGTCCTACTTCAATTAATGGGAAGTCGCTGTGCGGCCATACCTTGGTCAAGTCAAACGGGTTAATATGATAATTGCGAGCTTCCTCTTCGGTCATGATCTGCACGTTCACTGTCCATGACGGGAAATCACCATTATCAATACTTTCAACCAGGTCTTGTTGGGCACCAAAGGCAGGCATTTTCGCTGCTTCTTCGTTAGTTAGCGTTTTGATACCTTGGTTAGTTTTAAAGTGCCACTTCACCCAATAGCGCTCACCTGCGTTATTCCAAAAGCTTAAAGTATGTGAGCTATAGCCATTCACGTGGCGATAGGAAAGCGGAATACCGCGGTCAGACATCAAAATTGTTGATTGGTGTAATGACTGCGGGTTGTTAGCCCAAAACTCATATACCGCCTGCGGATCTGGCAGGTTAGTACGTGGGTTCTTCTTCTGGCTGTGTATAAAGTCAGGAAACTTAATACCGTCCCGCAAGAAGAATACAGGTGTGTTATTTCCCACCATATCCCAGTTTCCCTGTTCCGTGTAAAACTTCACCGAAAAACCACGAGGGTCACGAGCGTAATCGCTTGAGTCTTGACCGCCACCTACAGTAGAAAATCGCAAGAACACATCGGTTTTCTGCCCTTCCTTTTGCAAAAAGTCGGCAATAGTATAATCAGACAAACTTTTAGTTAGCGTGAAAGTACCATATGCTGCGCTGCCTCTGGCGTGAACTACACGCTCTGGAATTCGCTCGCGGTTAAAGTGCGCAAGCTTCTCGAACAAATAGTGGTTATCAAAAGTAACGGGGCCGCGGGGGCCTGCAGTTCGACTTTGATTGTCATTGGCAACGGGCGCACCATTGCTAGACGTTAGCGTGGTAGGGTTTATAGCTGTACCTGAAAATGGACACTTACTCATTGCGAATTCCTTCTAGTTCTTTTCTCGCCCTCTTTTCAGCTTTACTTAACGTCTCGCTAAAATTGGGCACTACGTACGTAACTAACAACGATTGTTAATCACCTTTTTCGTTTAAAAAGATGATCGCTGATTCACCTAAACAATTAAAGTAAACAAAATAGATAATGATAATCGTGTTTTTAAATCACGCTAAAACACTTATCGTTAGGTGAATTTTTTGTATATCCGTTTTTGCTGCTGGAACATCGTTCGATGAGGGTAAGCGGCGGGGAGTTTTATATAAATGGAAGGAGTGAAAGCTACTATTCGCTATTGTTTGGCATCTTGAATAGTTGATTAAGCTTATAAATCCGATGGACTTTTTCGGCTCAAGCATTGGTTAACGGAAGTCAAAAACGCTATACAGAAATAAGGTAAAGCGAATTACTTTTTTGCAATGAAGGTCTAGCATTGTGCTTTTTTCGTAGCAAAGAACTAAACATTCGTAATCTACTAGGGGCTTGTGCCATGACAAAGCCACTCATATTCATCACCGGTTTTATAATGTTGTGCGTCATTGTCTTTGCATCTTGGAGTACTTTTGAAACGCTTTGGCGTTTTAACCACAAGAACAACGAGCTAACTTTTATGGGAAGTTCAGGTTGGCAGTGGCATAACAAATCACAAGGGCTTCAAATTAAGCGAGTCGATGGCTATTTGCCTGCGATGAGGAAAGTATCCGACAGCAAAGAATATGCTTCGCTTATTTCCATTACGGAAAGCGGAAATTATCGCGGCTTTATATTTTTTGATCAGAACTGTGAAGAAGGCGCTATTGTCTCAGAGCGTGTAACTTACAGTGCTGCAGAACCACCAAAACTTGAAGTATTACACTGCCTGCATGGAAAGCTGGTGTATATGAAAAACTGGACAACAGCACCTACAGAAAGATGGCGTGGCCGTGTGGGCGACTTCGAATTCGACGAAGCCTTAAATGAATGGGATTTCACACCACTTCAACAAGCCTATTTAAAGAGTGTGGCAGAGCTCATTTGAAAATTGGGGGTCAGAGTACTTTTGTCCCGCTTTTTGTCGATGCCCCTCTTTAGCCATTGTGATGTTAAGAAAGTGATTAACATAACTAAAGTACACTGACCCCATAATTTACACTGACCCTGAGGGATCCCCACGAATTTAGTTTCATGTGTCTCCGGCCCAGGCTGCGTCAACTATGGAGCTGTACCATTTGAGTGCAGCTTTCCACTGTCGCATAGTAAATCGCATTCGACAAGCGACAGCCCTGAGTCCAAGGTAATGGAATGACAGCACGCTTCTGGTTTCGGTATTGGCTTGGAAGCGCCGATGCCTATTCGATGAGACGAGCACCATACCCAGTAATATAGCCACGAGTGACGCTAACGTTGTCAGCAATATCAGTATTATTAGACGTTGCTTTTTCACGCTTTTATTCTGTTCATAGCCAAGCCCGAACTTCGTGCTTTTCATGTCTCTAAAGCCTTCTTCAATTTGCATTCGTTGCCTGTAAATGGCCACTACTTGCTTCGATAAGCTTCGATGAGGTGCCAGTGATGTCGCTAATAGCCATGGATCTTTCGCCCCTTGCGCATGAACTTTTGAGCGTTTTGAGGCTTTACGTGTACCATCTGGATTTGAAGCATGACGCCCTTTAGATTTCTGTTTAAAAAGAACTAGCGTGCAGGTAAAGGGGTTGCTCCTTACTATTTGGCTGTTATCAAAACGCTTCGGTCGACAGGTTGCTTGTGCGTATAAACGACGAATACATTGCCACGTATTTCCTCTATCAAGCGAGTAAAGATGTGGCTTGCGGATACGCCCAACAATGTCCCATCCTAGGGCCCTAACTTCTCTGAACCAAGGCGATTTATACCCTGCATCGGTAACGATAATGGGTCGGCAATTTGAAGGTAATATAGCGTGTAACGCCTTTAAAAATGCCTTGTGTGTAGCAGGTTTCTCTTTGGTCTTGTTGCAATGTACTTCTTGGTAAAGTGTGATGGGCCTTCCTTTCAGAGATACTGCCGCGCGTAAAAGAAAGTGCGCTTTACGGTCGTCTAAATCTGACCAATCTATTGAGATAACAGGGCGTGTTGTGTTGCCGCAAAATAGTTGGCATATAGATGCATAGATGAGCGGTGTTTCACTTAGTAAGTGCGGATTTGAGAGCAAGCGGTCTGCACGTTTAATCCTATGTTTTTCAAAGGCTTTAGTGTTTATCCCTCGACCTATGCTGGTTACGGTTGCAGCGCTTCCATTAAGCAGACTTTTGACGCACGCCGTGACCGCATTTAGACGAGTTTTATGCATATTGTAGCTGACAAGCGTAACGACTTTGTTCACAATAGATAGGACATTCATGGCTGTTTGGTCTCGGTGAAGTTTGGCGATTGATCTGATCACCAAACGTCATGAATGTTCCTGTCTTTTTTATCTCACTGATATCATTAGTTTATTTGTGGGGATACCTCAGACACTGACCCCATTATTTAGGTGTTGGCGAGGGCGTCGTCGATATCTTTTGCGCTGTGGCGGTTTGCTAACTGGCCGTCATCGCCCCAGGTTTTGTTGACAATACGACCTCGTTTGACGCCTTCTCGTTGCTCTAGCTGTTTAGCCCATCGTACCAAGTTGGTGTACTCGTGTACTTGAAGAAACGTTGCGGCATCGTAAAGATTTCCAAGCACTAAATTGCCGTACCACGGCCATATAGCCATGTCAGCGATACTGTACTCGCTACCTGCCATAAACTCATTGTTTGCTAAGTGCTTGTCTAGCACATCTAACTGACGCTTAGTTTCCATGGTAAAGCGGTTGATAGGATATTCCATTGGATATGGCGCATAACTGTAGAAGTGCCCGAAACCACCGCCTAAGTAAGGCGCTGACCCCACCTGCCAGAACAGCCAGTTGAAACATTCCGCCTTTGCATGGGCGTCTTGCGGAATGAACTTACCGAACTTTTCTGCCAGGTAAACCAAAATTGAACCTGATTCAAAAAGCTTCGTTTCTGGTGACGTTGTAGTATCGACCATTGCCGGAATTTTACTGTTGGGGTTTACGTCAACAAACCCTGAAGAAAACTGCTCACCCTCACCAATATTTATAAGCCAAGCGTCATACTCTGCTTCACTTACACCTGCTGCCAACAGCTCTTCTAGCATGATAGTCACTTTCTGACCGTTAGGCGTGGCTAACGAGTAAAGCTGCAAACCATGTTCGCCACTCGGACGATCCTTTTCGTGGGTAGCACCAGACACAGGGCGATTAATACTTGCCCACTTGTTACCATCATCTTCAGCTTGGGTCCAAACTTCTGGCGGTGTGTAGTTATCTTCTGTCGACATAGCAAATCCTTATAGTTTCTTTATTTATTAAGTTACTGCAATACATAGCTATTAAGAACAGCTTTTAAAGACTTATAGCTCATCACTGTCGACTAATAAACGGGGATATACGGTTACTGACATAAAAAAAGCCGCACTTTGCAGCGATACAAAGCACGGCTTTAATAATAAAAGGCGAGCAGTCCATTGCCCGCAAACTGGTACTAATCGATACCCACCGATAAGTTTTAACAGCAGAAACGGTGGCTATATCGATAGCATGTAAACGTATAATTTCGAGTTACTTAACCTTGTAGTAGGCGTCAATTAGGTCGGATTCATCCAAGTAAACAAACATTTCACTTTGTTCATCAACTGGGCTTTTTGAAGCAGGTTCGATAGCTTTTTCCGTAGCCTTTACATCATGTGCTACAACATCAACGTTAGTTGCATCACAAGCAGAAAGTGTTGCAAGAGCAGCCATAACTAACGACGTAGAGAATGAGCGCTTAGTAACACGCGCACAGAAAGGACTTGCCTTGTTTTTTAACTTTGTCATCAATAACACCTCTTGCTCCTTGTTGTAACTGATAAGAGGAGTATCAATCATTGTGCCAATTATATTTAAACTTATAATATCAATAACTTAACAACAAAAAGACAGTAAAAAGAGTGAGAGGGATGAAGGAAATGTTGCGCATAAGCAACACCATTTTACATTGTTTAACGATTACTCCGCGAGACGGATAAAAAGCAAACAAATTACGTTTGGTTATTTCTGCTAATGATAGAGAAGTAATGGAGAAAACCTAATCTACAGGCACAAAAAAAGCAGGCTTCACCTGCTTTTTTCTAACGTTTATGCTGACTAAATACTTACACGCTTATAAGGGCGGTATTCAGCTTTCCAGAAGTTTCGCTCAATGCTGGCGCGCAGTGCGTCGTCAGACATTTCTAAGGCTAGTCCCTGCTCCATCGCCACTTTACCCACTTCAAAAGCAATCTCACGGCTAATTTCAGCAATGGCTGCAAGTGGTGGTAATAGTGAACCTTGTCCCGTGTTGACTAATGGCGACGCTGCCGCAAGCGCGTTACTTGCTGCCATTAGCATTTCATCACTAATCAACTTCGCTTTTGATGCAACAACACCAAGGCCGATACCAGGGAAAATATACGAGTTATTACACTGAGCAATAGGGATGATATTGCCATTGTACTCAACAGGCTTAAACGGACTACCTGTTGCAATAATTACCTTACCTTCTGTCCATTCAATTACTTGCTCAGGACGCGCTTCAACCTGACGAGATGGGTTGCTTAACGGGAAGATAATTGGCAGTTCACAGCCTTGTTTCATGGCGCGAATAACTTGTTCCGTGAACAAACCTGGCTGACCTGAAACACCAATAAGTACATCTGGCTTGGCGCAGTGCATCACATCTAGCAAAGAAGCGTAGTCACCGCTGAATGTCCAATCTGCCAAGTCGGCATTCTTCTGCTGTAGTTTTTGTTGGAAGTCGCGCAAACCTTCCATGCCTTCGGTTACCAAACCAAAACGGTCAATCATGAATACTTGCTTACGCGCTTGTTCGTCAGTGAGGCCTTCAAATACCATTTGCTGTATTAGCATTTCAGCAATACCGCAGCCCGCAGAACCCGCCCCGACAAACACAACCTTCATGTCACGTAGCTTTTGCTGCTTGGTTTTACATGCCGCCAGAATAGTACCAAGAGTAACCGCAGCGGTGCCCTGAATATCGTCGTTAAAACAGCACACGTCGTTGCGATAGCGGTTTAATAGCGGCATAGCATTTGGCTGTGCAAAATCTTCAAACTGAATCATCACGTCAGGCCAGCGTCGCTTCACCGCATTGATGAACATATCAACGAATTCGTCGTACTCTTCCTGCCCTATACGCGGGTGGCGCGCGCCCATGTACATTGGGTCATTAAGTAACTTTTCGTTGTTAGTTCCTACATCTAACATGACAGGCAAAGTATAGGCTGGGCTGATACCCCCGCAGGCGGTGTACAGCGATAGCTTACCGATAGGAATGCCCATGCCACCTATACCTTGGTCTCCCAAGCCTAGTATGCGCTCACCGTCGGTCACAACAATCACTTTCACTTTGCGTTTTGTCGCATTGCGAACGATGTCATCTAGCTGATGACGTTCTTCATAAGACACAAACAAGCCACGTGAACTGCGATAGATATCTGAAAACTGCTCACATGCATCACCTACAGTAGGGGTGTAGATGATGGGCATCATCTCATCGATGTGCTTTTGAATTAGGCGGTAAAACAAGGTTTCGTTATTGTCTTGAATTGCGCGCAGATAAATATGCTTGTTTAGTGCTTCGTCAAAGCTGCTGTATTGCATGTAAGCACGTTCAACCTGCTCTTCGATGGTTTCATACCTTGGTGGCACTAGACCCGTCAGGTTAAACGCCGCACGTTCCCGTGCAGTGAAGGCACTGCCTTTATTCAGTAGGGGGGTTTCCAGCAATGAAGGGCCGGCATGAGGAATATAAAGATATCGCTGTGAATCTTCTGACATTGGTTTTCCGATAATGTGTTCAGGCAAATACATCACCTAAGCCTGAAGCGGCACGCGTGCAACGTGCCTCTTAGTAATTAGAATATTTCTTCTGGCTCAGGCGCAGTAGTCGTATCCTGCGTGGCCGGATCCAACACTTCGTCATCGCGAACATAAGTCGTTGGCTCGGTTCCCTGCAGGAAATATTCGAATAGTGTCGTATGGTCTGTTCGTCTGGTCAACTTTCCACTGGTACGATCAATGCGAACACGCACTATATTCTCTGGTACGGGCATTGGCGTATGTGGTTTATTTTCTAGAGCATGTTGCATAAATCTGATCCACGCTGGCTCAGCAGCTTTAGCTCCATCTTCAATACCGATCATGGCGTTGCCTATCCAGTTGAATTTCTCAGCATTCTTATTAATAAGGTTTTGGTTTCGCGTAGCTCGCCCTAACTGACGCCCCATGTTGTCGAAGCCTACCCATGTGGTGGCCACCAAATCTTTGTGGAAACCACTGAACCAGGTATCACGAGAGTCATTTGTGGTACCTGTTTTGCCAGCAATATCAGTACGCTGAAGGATATTTCGAGCACGCCATCCCGTACCTAGCCAATAGGTTTTCTTATTCCAATTACCATTCGCTCGAACAGCTGTACGCATCATCTCTGAAACTAAGAAGGCATTTTGAGCCGTAATGACCTGAGGCGCTATCGCTTTTTCAGTGTTTTCATCAAGGTCGGCGTCACTTAGTAAGATATCTTGGTTTAATTCAGCGGCTAGCAAGGCTTCAATATCCGCTTCTTCGTCTTCGGGCAGCATTTCTTGCTCGCTTTGATTTTCACAACGATTGCACGCCCAAACTGGGTTTGCTTTCCAAAGCTCATCGCCGTTTTCATCAAGCACTTTGCTGATAAAATGAGGGTTTACTAAGTAGCCACCGTTCGCAATGACCGACATACCTCTTACTACTTCAAGCGGCGTATGTGAACTCGACCCAAGGGATACGGTTTCATCAAGTGGGATATCGTCTTTATTAAAACCAAAGCGTGTTAAGTAATCGGCTGTTTCTCTAAGACCAACACCACGCAATAGTCGAACCGATACCACGTTTTTAGATTTGCCCAAGGCTTTGCGCATTCTTATTGGGCCATCGTACTCTGCCGGTGAGTTTTGCGGTCGCCAAGCAACACCTGTAGCGGCGTTCCATTGGTTTATAGGCGCGTCATTTATAATTGACGCAAGTGTGTAACCACTGTCTATTGCTGCTGAATAAACAAACGGCTTAATATTCGAACCCACCTGTCGTTTTGCCTGGGTCGCCCTATTAAATTGACTTTGGTAAAAGCTATAGCCGCCAACTACGGCTTCAACAGCGCCATTTTGAGGATTAAGCGCAATAAAGGCACCGCTTACTTCTGGAATTTGCGAAATACGCCACTGTCCTTCTTGCTGCCTAATATAAATTACTGCGCCTTCTTGGGTTACATCTGAGGCGGTTTTAGGGTCACTACCCTGCCTAAAATCCGTAATGTAGCGTCTAGCCCAATCGAGGCCATCCCACCCAACAGTTATCGTTCTGCCATCAACTGTCAGCACATCGATCGACTGTTCATTTACCTTGGTAACTACAGACGGCAATAAGGGGTTGATATGAGGAATTTCTTCAAGCACACGCATGAGAGATTCGTTGTCCCATTCTTCTCGTGTTGTCTTATTGCTGATATCAAAACTTACCGAAAGTTGAGGGATAGGATCATTCTTTCCTTCTGACTTAGGTATGTTCCACAGGTATCCGAGCGCACCTTTGTACCCATGACGTTCATCGTAATCATGAAGGTTTCTTACCACTGCGCGTTGCGCAGCAAGCTGCAGATCAGACGTTGCGGTAGCGTAAACTTGGTATCCGCCCGTTTCCGCTTCTTCTTTTCCATAAATTTCTACCATTTCATTGTAAATGGTATCCGCTAAATATGGCGCATCAACTTCAATCTCGGCCCCGTGTTTCTTAGCTGTAACCGGCGCATTAGCCGCTTCATCGAACTGGGCTTTAGTTATGTATTCTTCATCTAACATTCGAAGAAGTACAACACGTCGACGCTCAACCGAACGCTCTGGCCCGCTTACAGGGTTAAGTACCGAGGGGGCTTTGGGCAGACCAGCAATGGTGGCAATTTGCGCTAAAGAAAGTTCGTCTAGCGGTTTGCCATAATACACCTGAGCAGCAGCACCAAATCCAAACGCCCTGTGCCCTAACTCAATTTTATTTAGGTACAACTCCAGAATTTCCTGCTTGGAAAGCTCCTGCTCCATATGCAGCGCAATGAAAATTTCTTTAATTTTTCGAACGTAGGTCTTTTCACGGCTAAGAAAGAACCCTCTTGCTAGCTGCATGGTTAATGTACTCGCGCCCTGACGCTTTTCACCTGTAAGTACTAAACTTACTGCAGCGCGCACAATACCAATAGGGTCAATACCGTGATGTTCGTAGAAGCGACTATCTTCAGTAGCAAGTATGGCGTCAATTAATTCTTGCGGAACTTCCTCAAGTTTTACCGGGATCCGCCGTTTAACTCCATATTGTGAAATAAGTTTTCCGTCTTTAGTGTATATCTGCATAGGGGTTTGCAGTCGTACATCCTTAAGTACAGTAACACTTGGTAGGTCAGGTTTGATATAAAAGTAAATACCTACCAGTGCTGCAAAACCAAGAAGGCCTGATAGAAAGCTAAATAAAATAAGTGGTTTAATGTACTTCACTGTAACGGATACCAAGACATTTTGTTGAAATGACGTATATTCTATACGTATGTGTTATCTGTAGAACCATACGCACAATACTAATAGAGTAATATTGTACTTTAGAGCAACTACCTTTGAAACTGGACACTTGTAAATGAAATCGCTGTTCAAAAAAAAGCTGCCGCCCATTGTGGGCTTAGACATAGGCACGCGTCAAATAAAAGCGGTGTGGCTAGAACAATCAAAAGACGGGTTCGTCCTTCAAGGGTATGCCTGCGAACCCATCTCAAAGATCGCTTTTTCAGAGCGAGATATTAAAGATTATGAATCGGTTAGCGTTGCGCTAAAAAAAATCCGTAAATCGTTAAAAACAAAGTTAAAGCTGGCGAATGTAGCAGTAGCGGGCACGTCTGTTATTAGCAAAATCGTCTATATGGACCCTGAGCAAAACGATTACGACCTTGAAAATCAAATTGAGATAGAAGCAGACAGTCTTATTCCCTACCCCCTTGAGGAAGTCTATTTAGATTTTGAAGAAATGGGGCCAAGCGCGACTCACACTGGTAAGGTCAATGTTTTATTAACGGCCGCTCATAAAGATCTCGTCGACAGTCGGTTATTGCTAGCAAGAGAAGCTAACTTCGAGCCTAAGATTGTTGATATGGAAAATTACGCCATTGGTAATGCATTGGATTTTTTCCACACCCCACAAGCTGAAGATGAGCCGCTTTGCTGTATAAATGTGGGCGCCTCACTGCTTCAAATATGCGTGATTAAAAATGGTGATGTGATTTACACAAAAGAGCACGCATTTGGGCTAAACCAACTAATCAATGATATTAGCGCTATTCATATGGTGGAGCGCGAGGTAGCAGAACGTCAGTTACTAGACGGGACGCTTTCAGGCAATTGGGTGGAAGATACACTACCCATATTTGCGGCCAACCTTCAGCAGAATATTAACCGCGCACTTCAGATGTACATGAGCACTTTGCATGCTGAACGACCAAAGAAAATTCTGTTAAGTGGTGGCGCTGCTACCATCGAGCCATTGGTAGATATTCTGAAACAAGACTTAGGCCTTGAAGTAGATTGCTTCAACCCGTTTAGCAATATGACTATAAACCCAAAACTTGATACTACGCGACTTAGCAAAATTGCACCTCAACTTGCAATTGCTGCGGGTCTGGCGAGCCGGAGCTTTACGCCATGGCACATGTAAACTTACTGCCTTGGCGAGAAAAACAGCGCCAACATCAAAAACAACAATACTTAGCAGGCCTGGTTGCGGTGGCTGCTATTGTGGGCTTAATTTTTTGGTTTATTGGTCAAGCTATCGACCAGCAGATTAATAATCAAAACTCACGTAACCAATACCTTGAACGCGAAATAGCCGTGCTTGATGCGCAAATTGGTGAGATTAAAAAAGTAAAAGAAAGAAAGAGTGCGGTTGAGCAGCGTATGGCACTCATTGAGCAACTACAAGCAAACCGTAACGTCGCCCCTATTGTATTTGATGAGCTTGCCAAGCTGGTCCCCCAAGGTGTGGCTTTCGAATCTATGACAAGAACCAATAACATCATCACGATAGAAGGGATTAGCGACTCAAACAACCGTTTATCAGATTTTATGCGCGCACTAGATAATTCAAAAGTATTCGTGGGCGCAGAGCTTTCTACCATAAAATCTGACAGCAGTGCGGCTAGAGCGATTAGCAACTTTACGCTTACGTTTTCGATAAACCCGAACGTTGCTCCCTTAGAAATTGTAAGTAGTGAGGCGAAGTAATCATGAAGTTTGATGTCTCGAAACTAAAAGAACTCAACGAACTCGACTTTGAGCAAATCGCAATTTGGCCGAACGAAGTCCGCATCGTTGTCGCTGCGTTTCTTGCCATATTGGTAGGTGCTATAAGCTACTACACCTTGGTAAGCCCCAAACTACCGATTATGGATGCCGCCGAGCTAAAGGAGCAAGAGCTGAAACTGCAGTTTGAGGCTAAATACCGCATTGCAGCTAATTTAGAAGCGTATGAGGAACAACTTGCGAAGATAAAAGAAGACTTCTCTTCCATGCTGAAAAGCCTGCCAACCAGTAACGAAACGCCAGGCTTGCTTGATGACATCACGTACGTGGGTACGTCAGCTGGGCTAACGTTTGAACTACTTAACTGGCAACAAGAAGTACCAAAGGAATTCTACACCGAGCTTCCTATCGAAATGGAAGTGAGTGGAGGCTATCACAACTTCGGCGAATTCGTGTCTAAAGTGGCCGACTTACCTCGCATTGTTACGCTACACGACTTTGATATTAAGCGGGAAGTAGGCGGTTTATCTCTTAAATTGCAAGCTAAAACCTATCGCTCTGAAAATTCTTCAGATATTGAAGGAGATGAACAATGATTCGTTCGCTTTTATCTCTTTTGATCGCATTACTTATAACAGGCTGTTCGCCGAAGCTTGACGATCTTCAGGCCTACACGCAAAGTGTAAAAGAGCGCGCACAGCCTCAAATAGAACCCTACCCAGAGTTCAAAACGCCCACTCCATTTAGCTATACTGCAAGTACGCTTAGAAGCCCTTTCGACCGTCCGCGAAAAAATACGGCGCCGGTAGCTAAAGCAAGGGTAGAAAACTGTCTACAACCCAACTTTCAGCGCACTAAAGAAGCATTGGAAGCTTATGGTGTTGATGCCCTCGCCCTTGCTGGCAATTTTGCTGTTAAAGGAGAAAAGTGGGCATTATTAAAAAGCAACGATGGTGCGTTACATAAAGCTAAAGTAGGAAGCCGTATCGGCTTGTTTTATGGCAAAATTATGCAAATTGGCACCGACTCAATTACTATTGAACAATTATTACCTGATGGTGCAGGCTGCTGGCAAAGGAAAACAACAACAATGACTACAGCATCGAAGGCAGGAGAGTAAGCATGGCCGAACGATACATTTTTAATAAGTCTCTCAACCGAAGAGCGCCTAGATGGTATTGGCTGGCTTTTGCTGTCGCTGCAATATTTTCATGCACTTTTTTAGTGTCTCACCCCGTTAGAGCACAAGAGCCTCTATTAGTAGACCCCAACGCTAAACAAAATGAAACGGCGCCAACTACAACGGTTACCAATATAGACTTTACCCAAGCGCCCAATAGTACGGCAGTAACCTTGGTGGAGTTCGTTGGTACAGCACCTAAAGTGCAGCTTATTGAATCGCAGGGGAAAGTGTCTCTTACGCTCACCAATACCGCTTTAGCTGAAGATCAGCTCGTTGAGCTTAGCGTGGCCGATTTTGGCACTGTTGTTTCAACCATAGAAACCTTTGAAGATGAAAATGATGCACGCATTGAGATTAACTACTCTGGCCAAGTTACCGTTAAAAATACGGTAAAAGACAGTGTGCTGCGCGTAGCAATTTCGCCGATGGACAACGAGCAGCAAGAAGCGTTGGGCGCAGAGAAACAATACACAGGCGACCCGATTTCTTTAGACTTTCAAGATGTTCCTGTAAGGCAGGTTCTACAAATTATCGCGCAGGTAAATGGTTTTAACTTAGTCACAACGGACACAGTTTCAGGGAACGTCACGATTAGCTTGTCTGGCGTACCATGGGACCAGGCTCTAGATATGATTCTACGGGTTAAAGGCCTAGACAAGCGTTTAGAAGGCAACATTTTATTAATAGCGCCTGCCGAAGAATTATCTGCACGTGAAACTCAAGCGCTTCAGTCTAAAAAGCAAGTATCGGATTTAGCCCCACTGCACACGGTAAATATCTCGGTTAACTATGCTAAAGCCTCAGCGTTAGCCACTATATTAAAATCTACCGAGGGCGGAATCCTTTCGGAGCGTGGCGGCGTTACCGTGGACGAACGAACCAATACATTACTTATTCGCGATACTTTAGCGTCTATTGATGAAGCAAGAAAAACCATCAATGCATTAGATATTCCCGTAAAGCAAGTGCTGATAGAGAGTCGCATGGTTACTGTGCTTGACGATGTTGACGAGCAGTTAGGCGTGCGCTGGGGGTTCAGCGACCGCCAAGACGATAACGGCGTATCAGGCTCCCTTGAAGCGGCCGATACCATTGCCGGAGGCGTGGTGCCTAGCATTGATAACCGTCTTAATGTGAACCTTCCAGTGACCAGCGCAGCGGGGAGCATCGGCTTTCAAATTGCAAGTTTAGTAGACGGCACCATTCTAGATCTTGAACTTTCTGCGCTGGAATCAGAGAACAAGGGTGAAATTATTGCAAGCCCCCGTATTACCGTGGCTAATCAGCACGAAGCTTATATTGAACAAGGTACAGAAATTCCTTACGTTCAAGCAACGTCGAGCGGTGCAACATCGGTAGAATTCAAAAAGGCAGTACTATCGCTTAAAGTTACTCCCCATATAACGCCAGACAATCGCATTATTTTGGATTTGGTTGTAACCCAGGACACCCGCGGCGAAACCGTTGCTACGTCTACCGGTGATGCGGTAGCCATAGATACCCAGGAAATCAAAACCCAGGTATTGGTAGAAAATGGCGAAACGATTGTTCTTGGTGGAATTTTCCAACAAACCAGTTCTGATGGTGTTTCGAAGGTACCTTTATTTGGTGATTTGCCTTTTATAGGCGCCTTATTTAGAAATACCTCGCAGCTTCAACAGAAGCGAGAGCTACTTATTTTTGTTACACCTAAAATTGTTACAGAAAGACCATAAGTAAAATTTCACCCACAAAAATCGCGCATCTTAATGCGCTTTTTTTGTTTTAAGGCTTTTTTTGTAACTAAATTTACAGGTATACGCTATTTGTTAGTAACAAAACTTGCATCGCCTTGCATGAAACTGAGATAATCCCCGCCTCGAAATTTAAGCGAGGTTTAAGGAGTGGTGCTTATTGGACACTAAATAGGCACGAGTCAATGGGTAGGCTGGTAAGGCAACAGTGCACTGCCCCTAACATGATTAAGTTGTGATATAAGCAAATATGGCTGAAAAACGTAATATCTTTTTAGTTGGCCCAATGGGTGCTGGCAAAAGTACCATCGGTAGACATCTGGCAGACGAACTTCACCTAGACTTTTTTGATTCGGATCAGGAAATTGAGCGCCGTACCGGTGCGGATATCGCCTGGATCTTCGACCTTGAAGGCGAAGACGGTTTCCGTAAACGCGAAGAAAACGTCATTAACGATTTGACAGATAAGCAAGGTATTGTACTTGCCACTGGCGGCGGTTCTATTGTAACTAAAGCAGTGCGCAATCGTTTATCTGCCCGCGGTATCGTTGTTTATCTACAAACCACAATCGATAAACAAGTAGCCCGTACACAACGCGACAAACGTCGCCCTTTGCTACAAAACGAAGATCCAGAACAAGTTCTTCGCGATCTTGCAGAAATGCGCAACCCGCTTTACGAAGAAGTTGCTGATTACATTGTTGATACAGACGACCAAAGTGCACGTGCTGTAGCAAATCAAATTATCAGTAAAATCGGTCTATAAATTAAATATGTAATAGGAGGTGCTACGCCAATGTCAACCTTAACTGTGGAACTTGGAGAACGTAGCTATCCTATACAGATAGAGGCTGGGCTGCTTTCGCAACCCGGCCTTTTTAGTGCCTACATAAAAGGCCCGCTGGCGGTTATCGTAACAAATGAGACCGTTGCCCCGCTTTACTTAGAAACCGCTAAAGCAGCGTGCGGTGACGTTCAAGTTGAAACCATTATTTTGCCAGATGGCGAGCAGTACAAGAATTTAGAACAATTCGAAGTAGTCATGACTCGCCTTCTCGAACTAAATGCGGCAAGAGACACAACACTTATTGCCCTTGGCGGTGGTGTGATAGGTGACCTCACAGGCTTTGTTGCAGCAACTTACCAACGCGGTGTGCCTTTTATTCAAGTCCCTACTACCCTGCTTTCTCAGGTAGACTCATCGGTAGGCGGGAAAACCGCAGTAAACCACCCTCTAGGTAAAAACATGATTGGTGCTTTTTACCAACCTGTTTATGTTGCTATCGATACTGACTCGCTGGCAACACTACCGCCAAGAGAATTTGCTGCTGGTATGGCAGAGGTTATTAAATACGGCATTATTTACGATGCACCGTTTTTTACGTGGCTTGAAGATAACGTAGATGCACTTACGTCTCTTGATACTGAAATCCTTACCTACGCCATTTCTCGCTGCTGCGAAATAAAAGCAGATGTGGTTGCGAAAGACGAACGGGAAGGTGGCTTACGCGCCATTCTTAACTTAGGCCACACGTTTGGTCATGCTATTGAAGCTGAACAAGGTTATGGCAATTGGCTACACGGCGAAGCGGTAGCCGCTGGTACTATAATTGCTTGTAAAGCTGCTGAAGCATTAACATGGTTTGAAGCGTCAGAAACACGACGCGTGACAGCGCTATTTGAAGCTTTTGCACTGCCTATTGCAGGGCCTAGTAGCATGACGAAAGACGACTATGTTAAGCACATGAAACGCGATAAGAAAGTGGAAGCCGGCAGTATTCGATTTGTACTTCCTCAAGGTATTGGCAAAGCGGTTGTTACTAAAGACGTCACCGACGCCATCCTTACTGACATTCTCTCTTAGTCAATCGCGTTCGCGACAAACTGGCAGCGTGCCCTTTCATTATTCCCGAGACTTGGGAAGTAATAACAAGGTGCGTTGCTAGACTAGTTTTAAAGCAACGGTGAATAAGGGCAAACTCCCATGCAAAGTGAACTGCATGAACGTTTGGAATATCTGGTTAATTACTCCTCTCAGCTGATCTTCGTCAGCGGTGAGTCTATTGCTCAACAACAAAAAACCCTTGAAGCCTTTGTCTTTCAACAGCACGACGATACCGAAATTGCGTATTTGACCGCGCAAGATAATATGGAGCCTTCTGACTACCGTAGACAGCTTTGTCGCCAGCTACTCGGACAAGTAGTGGGAAGCTTTGTTCGCCCCCTTAATGAGTTACTTTCTGATTTAAATAGCCACGAAGGCCCAATTCTAATCGCTATCACCCAAGCCCATTACCTTCCTGATGCACTGTTACAAGAGCTGTGGGATTTGGTCTTACAAAGTCGATTTGCTGGAAACAAACAGCATTTAAACGTGCTTTTATTTGCAAATAACGCGTGGGCCGAGCGCGCTAAACAATGGCTTCCTGCTAAAAATACTGAAACTCCGCTTATTATTAGCAGCCAGTCTGTGATTAGTGAGCAGCCTAATTACGAGTCAGACCTCGATAAAATGATAGCTTCCCGAAGAGAAGCGTTTCAGGCTCATTTAGAAAATAGACAACGTGAAAATACTAAGACATTCACTAACCCGCTAAAAACAAAATGGTTTTATGCTGGTGTAGCTCTGGTGTTTCTGGCCACATTCTCTGGCCTTATCTATTGGCAGTACGGTGAAAAGCTCGCATCAATTTTCTCTCCTATTAGCCAGCAAACTCTTGAATCTAATCAAACTCAGGTTGAACCGGGTTCAGCCTATAACAAGCTAATTGCTGACGGCAATGGTGACGAAAGGCTTAATGCCGACGAGGAAAAAAACAGAGAAGTCACAGCTGCTGAAACGCAAAATGACGTAGGCGCACAAACCGGTAATGTGGAAATTGTCTCGGCTCCAAGTGTAACTCCTGAGCTAACCGGTCAATCAACCCTTGATAAACCATTGGAAAATGAAATAGCAGAGAATGACTCGCTAATTACCGACTGGGAAAGCGCAGTATCATCATTACCTGATGCAGGCTCTTTGTCTGAAACAGAAGGCGGTAATAGTAATATTACTTCAAGGGCGCAAAGCAGTAACTCTTCCTCTGTCGAGACTAGTCGAGGTGAAAGTAATGGGCAAACGGCTGCAGAGAATACACAAACAGCACTAACGAACCCGCAAAACACTGATACGGCGCTCAGCAACGATAATGTAAACCAAACATCACTGCAGGCAAACCAGTGGATTAGCGCTAACGATTACGCCATTCAGATGCTAGCGATGAAAAGCGAATCGGTGCTCAATGCGTTCTTGCGAGAAAACAATCTTGTAGACCAAACCCGCATTTATAAAACTGAACGCTACGGTGGCGATTGGTTTGTGGTTGTTTTTCGAGAAGTTTACTCCTCACTATCGCAAGCACAGCAAACTCGCGCAGCGTTACCTGAATACCCTGGCAGACAAAATGCGTTTATAAAGCGGGGGAGTCAGATCCTAGCTGAAATAGACAGAGCGCAAAATTAAGCCGATTCGAAGTCAAAAGCGCCTAGTTAGTTCTGATTATTTAGCTAAATTCCACTCTTGCGACACTTGTTGGTTGTCCGTTTTACTGATGAAAGTTACAATCTACCTTTAGCGTGGTGATATCTGATACTGATCAGCATAAAAGTATAAAGACGACCCTTTCCCTTGGAACGGCGGCGCAAGGAAAAACCACCGTCTTCATTCCGTCTAGGTAGTAACGTTTAAGCATGATGCAGAAAAAGAACCGTGCCTTTTTAAAGTGGGCCGGTGGCAAATACAGCTTGGTTGAGCACATTCAGGCCAGATTACCGCAAGCTAACAAACTTATAGAACCGTTTGTTGGTGCCGGATCTGTATTTCTGAATACGCAATACAAACGCTACCTGCTTAATGATATCAACCCTGACCTCATTAACTTATACAACTTCTTAAAAGCCCAACCCGACGCGCTTATTAACGATGCGCGCTCATTTTTTGACGGGAGCCGTAATGAAGAGAAGATGTATTATGACCTACGTGAAGAGTTCAACGGCACGCAAGACGAATACTATCGCGCCATTCTTTTTCTCTATTTGAACCGCCACGGCTATAACGGTTTGTGTCGATATAGCCTTCAAGGTCGCTTTAATGTGCCTTTTGGCCGGTACAAAAAGCCTTACTTTCCAGAAGACGAAATGTTTGTTTTTTCTGAAAAATCACAAAAGGCTACCTTTACTTGCCTACCGTTTGAGAAGGTTTTTTCAAGAGCTAGGCGAGGCAATGTTATTTATTGCGACCCACCCTACGCACCTATTAGCAAGACAGCAGCTTTCACCAGTTATGCGGCGCGAAGTTTTGGGCAAGAGTCACAAGAAAAGCTAGCAGAACTGGCCACCCGCGCTTCTAAAAAGCGTGGTATACCTGTGCTGATATCAAACCACGATTTACCGCTAACCCGTGCTTTATATCAAGGTGCAGACTTTAGCATGCTGTCAGTTAAACGCTCGATTAGTCAAAATGGCGCGAAGCGACAGCCAGTAGATGAGATATTGGCTTATTTCCCTCCCGCTAAAGTCGTTGTGAAACGAAAAACACGCAAGAAAAAAACAGCTCAGCGCCCTTCTTCTGATTAATTATTGCGAGGTGTAAGGTTAGAAAACACCTATGTGAAGCGATGAAGCGCTTTTGCTAAGTGTGAAGGGCTATTATCCGTAGCCTGTATACCACTTTACAAACATAAAAAGTGAAACGACGAATATCACGACTAATACGACACCGATAACAGCAAAGCTGATAAAGGTACCTTTGGTAAAGTCGCGTTCATAGTTTTTGTGGCTTTGAACACCGAACAAACTTGCCACTACACTACCTAGAACTGACCAGAAACCAGTACCAGATTGCATAATATCCCCTTAAGAATCGTTTGAGGGTGAGGTGAAATCGCGATTACCATCGTCGCTGTGTAGCAACTCTAGTAAATCTAAAAAGTGAAACTGGAAGGACGGTGACTTTCCTGCTATCCATGACAGCCAGCTAACCTCTTCTACTCCCTCTTGATGACGGGCGCATTGGTTTTGAATGTGGCTTGCAGGAAGTTTTGGATTAAACTCGGTAACAGGCTGAAATTCACAAACAGACGAGCGTGAGCTTGGCGGGTTTGTAACGGCCACGCTAACTAGGGCAACGGCTCCACAAATCGCAAAAAAAGGAAGAACTTTCATCCTGAACACCCCTTACACTCGTTTAAAATTTAATCTCATTATAATCAAAAGCAGGTAACGAACAAGTTAAAAATGCGTGCTGTTTAAAATGAAAAGCCTAATGCAATTACATTAGGCTTTTACTACTCAACGTTTTAATAAAGAGGTCGATCCATCGGACTCTTTTTGAAAAATTAAAGCTCGAAGTCTACTGAATAAGCTACAGTAAATTTAACTGCATCGTTATCATATTCGTCGTCACCGCCCATATCATCAAGGTCAGTGCCTGTAATTGCAAAACTAAATCCGTCTTTTGCAATTGAAACACCGTAGTCTACATAACCTTCAACGCCATTGAACGCTTCAGCAAAGTCACCTTCGTGATAACCTACGTGAAAACCAAGTTCAGTACCGTTTAAAATTTCGGTGCTGTAATCAAGTGATGTGTATGATGCTTGAGCGAAACCAAAGTCCTGCCCTTCGCCCTCATCGGCCTCAGTGTGAGCTAATAAGTAAACAGTAAGGCTAAAGCCCCCCATGCCTACTGAGCCATATACTTCTGCGAAGTCGAAGTTCGCCTCATCATCGTAGTTGTAGTAAAGGTAACCGAAATCATACGCAATGCCGTCAGACTCGCCAGCAAAACCAAAATACATATCGTGCTCGTATGAATATTCATCACCTGCACCGTAATTCACGTTAGACGCCCACGTACCTGCATAGAAACCACTTTCGTGTGCATAGTCGATACCGCCCTGTACGGCAGCTTCGTTAGTTGTCTGTGTTAGACCACGCCAAATGTAGTTGCTGGTAGCACTTGCATTGGCAGTAAATTCGCCTTCGGCATAGCTCGGCATTGCAGTTAGTAGACACGCTGAAGAAATAGCAGCGGCAAGTAGGGTTCTTTTTGTAGATGTTTTCATGTGTGTTCTCCAGTCAAATTCAAACTTGTTGTAATTCGTTTTTTCTGTCTGTGTTTTCTTTTTTGGACTGGGTAACGCAAAGTTGATGCCCATTTATGGTTCATTGAAAATGCTTGCTAATTTATTCGTAACATACTGATAAAAAACAACTTATAAATACATCACTTAATACTCCTGTAATTTATTCAGTTGAAGCGCAGTTTAAAAATGCACCAATAAAACGCAGCCTCACCAAAATTGGGCAGCAGCACGCTTTACGGTTGTCTGTCTTAAATTTATGCCAAATCAACCTTGATGTGCCCTTTACATAGTAAAGAAGCATGGTTTTGGGTAAACTTTCGCTACCTTATACCGTAAGTGGCAACGCACCTTGTTGTTTTTGACTTGAAGGACACGCAATGAAACCCTTTTTAATTGCCCCATCAATACTCTCTGCCGACTTTGCTCGACTTGGTGAAGACGTAGAAATAGTATTAGACGCAGGCGCCGATGTGGTGCATTTCGATGTGATGGACAACCACTATGTGCCAAACCTTACGTTTGGGCCAATGATTTGCGAAGCATTGAGAAAATACGGCATAACCGCGCCGATTGATGTTCACCTTATGGTAAAGCCAGTAGATGACCTTATTGAGAAATTCGCCAACGCGGGGGCAAGCTACATCAGCTTTCACCCAGAAGCGTCTGAACACATAGACCGGTCTCTTCAGCTTATTATTGATGCAGGCTGCAAACCCGGCTTGGTATTTAATCCAGCCACGCCGCTACACTACTTAGATCATGTTATGGATAAACTACACCATATTCTTATAATGTCGGTGAATCCTGGCTTTGGCGGCCAAAAGTTTATCCCCAGCACCCTAGATAAAGTACGTGCGGTGAAGCAGCGTGTACTTGAAAGCGGCTATGATATTCGAATTGAAATTGACGGTGGCGTAAAAGTCGATAACATTCGCGCAATAGCAGAAGCTGGTGCAGATATGTTTGTGGCTGGTTCGGCCATTTTTTCTCAACCCGATTACAGCGATGTGATTGCGCAAATGCGCGATGAACTTTCATCGCTATCTAAAGCTTAGTTTTTAACAGAATTTAACGTATTACAGGTAAATAGAAATGAGTAACAAACCCGTTGTATTAAGTGGCTGCCAGCCTTCAGGACAACTTACCCTTGGTAACTATATGGGTGCACTTAAACAGTGGGTTTCCATGCAAGACGATCACGACTGCTTATACATGATTGTCGATTTACATGCGATCACCGTAAGACAAGATCCAAAGCAGCTTGCCGAAGCCTGTCTTGACGGCCTTTCTCTTTATCTAGCTTGCGGTATCGACCCGCAAAAGAGCACGCTATTTTTGCAATCACATGTGCCTGAGCATGCGCAACTGTCGTGGGTATTGAATTGCTATGCTCAAATGGGCGAGCTAAACCGCATGACGCAGTTTAAAGATAAGTCTGCGAAAAACGAGAACAACATAAACGTGGGCTTGTATAGCTACCCTGTGCTTCAAGCAGCAGATATTTTGCTTTATCAAGCGGACAAAGTACCTGTGGGTGAAGATCAAAAGCAACACCTTGAGTTAACACGCGACATTGCTACCCGCGTGAATAATCTATATGGCGATGTATTCCGTTTACCTGACCCTTATATTCCAGAGTTCGGTGCCCGTATCATGAGCCTGCAAGAACCAGAAAAGAAAATGTCTAAGTCAGATAACAACCCCAATAACTTCATTGGTCTGTTAGAAGATCCTAAGAAGCTAGCTAAGAAGATTAAACGCGCGGTAACCGACTCTGACGAACAAGCCAATATTTACTTCAATCCAGCCGAGAAACCAGGTGTATCTAACCTACTTACCCTGCTTTCATTAGCAACGGGTAAAACAGTAAAAGAGCTTGAGCCTGAATATACAGATAAAATGTACGGCCACTTAAAAGGTGATGTTGCAGATGCAGTGGTATCTTTACTAGAGCCTATCCAAACCCGCTATGCTGAAATCCGCGCAGACAGAGCCTACTTAGACGACGTTATGCGCCAGGGTGCAGAGAAAGCTTCAGCACGCGCAGCAGAGACTCTAGCCAAAGTTTATAAAGCAGTGGGTTTTATTCCAAAGCCGTAACTTAAATACTGCAACTAAAAGACATGAAGCGTTCATAGAGCGCTTCATGTGTCTAACCCACACATTTCAGAAATACCAAGGACTAGCACTGCTGTGTTGCTGTTAATTGATAACTTCGATTCGTTCACTCATAACCTTGCTCGCTATTTCACAGAGCTTGGAGCTGACGTTGAAGTAGTGCGAAACAACGCTCTCAGTATTGACGACATTGCGCGCATAGCGCCTTCACAGCTTGTTATCTCGCCAGGCCCTTGCACGCCTAACGAAGCGGGTATCAGTTTGTCTGCGATAGAGCATTTTGCCGGTGAAATTCCCATAATGGGCGTTTGCTTAGGTCATCAAGCCATAGGTCAAGTCTTTGGTGCAGAAGTGGTAGGTGCCCAAGAAATTAAACACGGTAAAGTTTCAGCATTGTCCCATTACAATACAGGGCTATTTGAAGGGCTACCAAACACCTTTAACGTAACCCGCTACCATTCATTAGTATTAAACCCTGAATCTTTACCTCCATCACTACGCGTCGATGCTTGGTGTGAGACAGCGTTGGGTACAAAAGAAATTATGGCCGTTTCCCATAATCGCTACCCTATATGGGGTGTTCAGTATCACCCTGAATCATTACTTACCGAACACGGTCACAGCGTGCTTGAAGCTTTTCTTCATCACAAAAAGGTTTAAGTCTACAGGCGTATTGCCGATACCGTACATAATGTAAAAGGTTGCGCTTGAAGGCCGTTAAAATTCGCAATTCACTGATTTTTCGTTTAACTTTTCATAATCAAGTTTAGCCAAGCGCTAACTGAGCTTTATGTTGAAAACTACATAAGCGATATCAATCATTGCAGGGTGCTAACTGAGCTTTTAAGTGGTGGCTACATCTTCATCATTACCGCAGCTAAAGTTATAAAGGCCCTTAATGTACGATAATATCGCCGTTCACCAAAAAGTTATGAGCAGGAGTGCTTTTGATATGACTATGGGGGCAACCACACCGCCGACGATAGATGATCGATTTGAAAATATGATCATCTCACCCGAGCGCGTGCTTGAAATGCTAGGAAAGCGCAAGGTGGGCCAAGTCAGCTTCGAACAGTCTGAACAGGGCGACGCACGCAGGCTTCTACTTCACGTTGAAAAAGTCGCAATTGAAAACAAACGCCTACAGGAAAAAACAGAAGCCTCTTATTTAGAGTCGGTTAGCCACCACCTTCACGAGATTTTGCTTGGTGAACTTACTGAACAACTTAGCTATACCGATGAACTCGTTCAGAAAGTGCTTAACTTGCCTGAAAACATTGGTGAGCTATTAGATGCCTTATCTGTAAAAGCATGCTCAGTGTCAAAGCTAGAGCCTATAGTAGCCACTATGCCATGGCTTTACGACGAACTTATCGTAGTAGTAAATACGCCCCGATTTAGGCGAAAAGACTCGCGAGGGCGTATTATTGTTGTTGAAACCTTACGTACCGCTTTAAGCTTTTTAGGTATCGAAAACTTACGTACGCTAATCCCGTCGCTGATATTAAAGCGTGCGATGCCCCAAATTACCGATCCTTACCCGCTGATAAAACAAAAACTAACGCATTACTCTACGGGCGTTGCGCTCACCGCTAAGCGCCTTGCTTCATTAAGCGACCTTAATAAAAACCAAGCTTACGTGTTGGCAATGGTAAGTAATTTAGGGCGCTGCGCTGTCACGCGGCTTTACTTTAAACTGTTTGATAAAATTCAGCTGCATCTACTGCAAGAGTGTCAAAAAGATAAAGAACAAAAGCGTCACGAAGCTTTACTAAGAATTGCGCCATCAGCAAATCACCTTATTGCCTTACAGCAAGAGTTTGCTGATGCAATTAGCGCAGACATTTTAGAGTGGATGCACTTTACCCGTCTGCCAATTGCACAGCCAATGCGTGCTTGTGCTGATAAACAGCCAACACAGACCAAGACGTTGAGCAAAATACTCCATCAAGCGCGCGCGTATACGCAAATACGCATGTTGCATCAGTTAAAGCTTGTCGACATTAAAGAAGTTAAACCACTTTTCGCTGAACAAAAATACCCTGCGGGTGCACTTGAGGCACTTAAAAGCACGGATATCTTTACCCTTCCATTGGTGAAGAATGAAGATAGTTACTAAAGCTAATTGCTGCCCCCTACTCATTTGGAACAAAAATCAGGCAAAATAGCGCACTACACGTGAAATATTTTATGGATATTCATGCATTGGTTATGCACTTTTCGCATACTAGTTGTCTGATACTCAAAAATATTGACCGTAACTCAGTACTTTGCCTGTTTTCAGCTTGAGTAAACAAGCAAGTTTGTCGCGGCGCATTACCCTCTTTAATTCTGTTAAAGCACCACAAAACCTCTACGCGGCGCTTTTCTTAGCGTAAAAATTGATTATTACTAATTGATATAGCCCAGTAGTTAATAGTTATTCACTTTTCCTGCAAATTAAGCCACAGTCCTTATAAATAAAGGGCTGCAGCCCTTTGCATAGAAGACAAATGTTAAAAAAAATGGCATACTGTAAATCAAATCCGATTAGTTTTTATGCGCCCAATTAATGCTTATTGACTCACGCAGCACGTATAAAACGTGCTCATTGATTAGACAAGCAAGCTCACATAGTGTGATTGGCGCCCAATGCAGAGGTAACAAAGATGAACGTAACTCGCGCTACATTTGATGATGTAATGGTTCCTAACTATAACCCAGCAGGTATGGTACCTGTTCGAGGTGAAGGTTCACGCGTATGGGATCAAGATGGAGCTGAGTACATCGACTTTGCAGGCGGTATTGCAGTAAACGTTTTAGGCCACTGCCACCCTGAGCTAGTAAAAGCACTTAATGAACAAGGCAGCAAGCTTTGGCATTTAAGTAACGTATTTACCAACGAGCCAGCGCTTCGCCTTGCTAAAAAGCTTAACGATGCAACTTTCTCTGACAAAGTTTACTTTGCCAACTCTGGTGCGGAAGCTAACGAAGCGGCACTTAAGCTTGCTCGTCGTTGGGCACTTGATAAGCACGGTGAAGACAAGAATCAAATCATTGCTTTTAATAAAGGCTTCCACGGTCGTACTTTCTTTACCGTAACGGTAGGTGGTCAAGCGGCTTACTCTGACGGTTTTGGTCCTAAGCCAGGCGCTGTTGATCACTGTGACTACAATGACTTAGCTGCTTTTGAAGCCCTAATTTCAGATAAAACTTGTGCTGTAATGATGGAACCGCTTCAAGGTGAAGGCGGGATCATTCCACCGGACGCTGACTTTGTAAAAGGTGTACGTGAGCTTTGTGACAAACATAATGCACTACTAATTTTTGATGAAGTTCAGTCAGGCGTTGGTCGTACTGGTCATCTTTATGCTTACATGGGCCTTGGCGTAACACCCGATATCCTAACTACAGCTAAATCGCTTGGTGGTGGCTTCCCAATTGGCGCCATGCTAACAACGAATGACATCGCTGCACACCTGAAGCCTGGTACCCACGGTAGTACTTATGGTGGTAACCCACTTGCTTGTGCGGTAGCAGAAAAAGCGTTAGATATCGTGAACCAGCCTGAAGTGCTTGAAGGCGTGCTTAAGAAAGAAGCGCTTTTCCGCGAGTTGCTTGGCGCTATCAATGACAAGTACAACGTATTTGAAGAAGTACGCGGTCAAGGCATGCTGTTAGGCTGTGCACTAAATGAAAAATATCAGGGCCGTGCACGCGACTTTATGATGGCAGCCACCAAAGAGAACCTAATGTGTCTTGTTGCTGGCATGAACGTTATTCGTTTTGCACCTTCACTTGTTATTCCTGATGAAGACATTAAAGAAGGTCTTGCACGTTTTGAGCGCGCCGTTGCCGCCGTTGTAAACGCCGAATAATTACAACACGAGTAGCGAACATGAAAATCATTCGCCCTATCACGAAGGCCGACTATAACGCGCTTAAAGAAATCGCTGTTGAATCAGGTATTGGCTTTACGTCTTTACCTGTCAACGACGAGTTGCTGCAGCGTAAAATTGATCGTGCAGAAACCGCGTTTAACAAGCCAAACGTAACTGAGCCTGGCGATGAGTCATACTTGTTTGTGATGGAAGATACCACTACCGGCCAGGTAGTGGGTACAACAGGTATCGAAGCTGCAGTTGGCATAGATGACGCGTTTTATCACTACCATTTAAGCAAGGTGGTACATGCCTCGCGCGAGCTGAACATTCACAATACGGTAGACATTCTAACGTTTTGTAATGACTACACTGGCGTTACTGAGATATGTACCTTGTTCCTTCGCGAGCAAGCCCGTGGTGGAATTAACGGCCGCTTCCTTTCGAAAGTTCGATTCTTATTCATGATGGAGCACCGCGAACGCTTCTCGGAAACCGTTATTGCTGAAATGCGCGGTGTGAGTGACGAAGAAGGACGTTCACCGTTTTGGGAATGGCTAGAAACTCACTTCTTCTCGATGGACTTCCCTACAGCCGACTACTTAACGGGTATAGGCAACAAAGTGTTTATTGCTGAGCTTATGCCTAAGTACCCGATATACGTAAATCTACTCAGCAAAGAAGCACAAGAAGTCATTGGTGAGGTGCACGACAAGACCCGACCAGCCCTTCAGCTTTTAGAAGAAGAAGGCTTTTCGTGCCGTGGTTACGTAGACATTTTCGACGCAGGCCCTACGGTTGAGGCGAATTTAAGCCACATTCGCACGGCTCAAACGAGCTTGAAACTGCCTGTTGTCATTGATGATAGTGCAGCTGCTCAAGGGCAAACCTACTACATCATAAACACATCAATATCTGATTTTCGTGCAGTAGCCACCGAAATGACGTTTAGCGAAGAAAAGCAAGTTGCCGTGCTTTCTCGCCAAACCGCTGCTGCATTGAATGTCAAAGAGGGTGAGCACGTGCGTTTTGCCCCCGTTACATTCAGAGATTAAAAGGACACCCACTATGCTACATACACATTTTATCAACGGTGAATGGGTTGCCGGACAGGGTCACGATTTAACGTCAATTGACCCTGCAAAAAACGAAGTGATTTGGGAAGGTAAGTCTGCGACTGCTGCTCAAATTGATGACGCAATTAACGCCGCTCGTGCTGCGCTTGTAGCGTGGAGCATGAAAACGGTTGAAGAGCGTCTAGAAATCATAAAGGTTTATGGCGCTAAGCTAGAAGAAGCCAAAGCGCACCTTGCCAAAGTTATGGCAAAAGAAACGGGCAAACCAGAATGGGAAACCGCTACTGAAGTGGGCGCCATGATGGGCAAAATTGGCATTTCTGAAAAAGCCTATTTTGAGCGCACGGGTAACGTAGAAAACCCAATGCCAGTAGGTAAAGCATTCATTCGCCATAAGCCTCACGGCGTTGTTGCGGTATTCGGTCCTTACAATTTCCCTGGCCACCTGCCAAATGGACACATTGTTCCGGCCCTTATTGCAGGTAACACGGTTGTATTTAAACCAAGCGATTTAACGCCTATGGTCGCGCAGGAAATGGTAAAACTATGGGATGCTGCCGGACTGCCAGCGGGCGTACTTAACCTAGTTCAAGGTGAAGTTGAAACGGGCAAAGCGTTGGCGTCGCATAACGACATTGACGGCCTTTTCTTTACGGGCAGCTCACGCACAGGAAAAATCCTTCACGAGCAGTTCGCAGGTCACCCAGGTAAAATTTTGGCGCTTGAAATGGGCGGCAACAACCCACTTATCGTAAAAGACGTGGCTGATGTTGATGCAGCAGTACACGATATCGTGCAATCTGCTTTCATTACTTCAGGTCAGCGCTGTACTTGTGCTCGTCGCTTATTCTTGCCAACTGGTGCCAAAGGCGACGAGATCCTTGCTCGCCTTATCGAAGTAACCAAAAACATTAAAGTTGGCGATTACGATGCTGAAGACCAGCCGTTTATGGGTGCTATGATCTCAAGCAACGCCGCTGCACTTATGGTGAAAGCGCAACAAGAACTTGAAGACCTTGGTGGTAACGTGCTGGTTCGTCTTGAACAAAAAGACGAAAGCAAAGGTTTTGCTACCCCAGGTATTATTGACGTTACCGACATGCTTGCTTCGTTACCAGACGAAGAGCACTTTGGTCCACTACTTAAAGTAATCCGCTACAGCGACTTCGATGCTGCTATTGCAGAAGCGAATAACACCAGCTTTGGCTTGTCAGCAGGTCTTCTAGGTGACAATGAAGAAGACTATCGTTACTTCTTCGCGCGTATTCGTGCGGGCATCGTAAACTGGAACAGACCTATCACGGGTGCTAGTAGCGCTGCGCCGTTTGGCGGTGTGGGCGATAGTGGTAACCACAGAGCAAGCGCGTTTTATGCTGCTGACTACTGTGCATACCCAGTTGCATCCGTAGAGCTAGACAAAGTCACTATGCCAGGCAAATTAAGCCCAGGCTTGTCGATGTAAGCCAAGCTTTTACAGCGGTATAAAGGCCGATGCAAAGTGCGTCGGCCGATCAAGCACCAACCCTATACGAACTATTCATTTAGAAATAGTCGACGACAGAAAGGACCCTATCATTATGCATAGCAACATCGATACGTTGTTTAGCAACATGTGGGACGATTACGTAACTATCACTCCCTCAGCGCATAAAATCCATGCACTTTTGGCGGGTGAAGAAAACACGAACGATATCGTTAACGACCATGTGGCTTTTAGAACTTTTGCTTTAGATAAAACTCGCTTAGATAAGCTTGCTGCACATTTCTTGGCATTGGGTTATGAAGCGAAAGGCGACTATGACTTTGAAGCTAAAAAGCTGACCGCAAAACACTTTGAGCACCCTGACGATACTAAACCAAAAGTATTTATCAGCGAGCTTCGGGTAAATGAATTATCTGAGACAGCGCAAACCATTATTAAAAAGCTTGTAGAGCAAATGCCTGAATCTGTAGTGGATGCAGATAACTTCTTGTACTCGGGTAAACATTGGGACGTCACGAAAGCGGAATACGACACACTGCTTAACGAGTCAGAATACGCGGCGTGGATGGCAGCATGGGGCTTTCGTGCTAACCACTTTACGGTAAGTGTTAATCACTTAACCCGCACTGACGAGCTTACTGACGTAAACACATTACTTAAAGAAGCAGGCTTTGTGCTAAACACCTCAGGCGGCGAAATTAAAGGCGGTCCAGACGTATTTTTAGCGCAGTCGTCAACTATGGCTGACCGTGCTGACGTAGTATTTAGCGATGAGACTGTGGCTATTCCAAGTTGTTTTTATGAATTCGCACAGCGCTATGAAATGCCTGACGGTAAACTTTATAAAGGCTTTGTTGCTGCATCAGCTGATAAAATCTTTGAAAGTACAAATGCTAAGTAACGCGCTTGCTTAGTCATTAAAAAAGCCCGTTAGGGCTTTTTTTGTTTAAGCTTAGCAAAAGACATTACCGATTAGGCTCAGTGGTATGCCTGGCAAGAAACTGGTCGTAAGGCATGGGTTTATCAAAGTAGAAACCCTGCATTAACTTGATATCTGCTTGCTCCATAAAAGGTAGATAAGACTCTAATTCTACCCCTTCAGCCACTACATCTATTTGCAGGCTCTTCAACATAGCTATTAGACCATTAAAAAGCGCGTTTGCTTTGCTATCTTGATGTATACCTTGAATTAAGCTTTTATCTACCTTAACTACCTCAAACTGAAAACTTCTCAGGTAGCTAAGTGATGAGAAGCCACTGCCAAAATCATCTAAAGACAACCTAAACCCACTCTCTCTGAGTGTATTTAATGCTCTTAGCGCTGACTTTTCGTCCCTAATAAATACCGACTCAGTGAGCTCTAGTTCTATAAATTCCGGAGATATATTGTTGTCCAAGCAAATTGAGGCTGCTTGGTCTGGAAATTCCGGGTCGAGCATCTGATTAGCACTAATATTAACCGATAGCGGAATAGCTTCACCTTGTTGCGACTCCATTATCGAAATATAGTCACAGGCAGCTTCGAGCGCTTGTAAACCAATGGCGCTATCTAGCTTGTGCTCTTCCGCTATGGGGATAAACACTGCTGGCGATACCACACCGTGCAGTCCTGAGATCCAGCGGCACAACACTTCACCACCTTTTAAGACGCCATTTAAGTCATATTTACCCTGAATATAAAAATCAAGAAGATGGTTTTCTACGGCCTTGCGCAAGTCGTTCACCATACTGACCTGCTGTGTCATGCTTTCATAAAGCCCTGGCTCATAGACAAAAGTTTGGCCTTTCCCAAGCTCTTTTGCGCGATACATTGCTGCATCGGCGCACTGAACTAATCCTTCAATATTGCTGCTGTGTCCTGGAAATTCGGCAATGCCAATACTGGCCGACAGTCTAAGCTCTGTCCCTTTTACAACAATGGCGTCTTCTTCAATTTGGCTAATAAGTTCCTGTGAACGTTCGGCAATGTCTTCAATATTTTGGTTAGGCACTACGGCAATAAATTCATCACCGCCCCATCTGCCAACTTCCCCAATAGGTCCGAACATACCGGTTAATAACGCTCCCATGCGCTGTAGTTCTGCATCACCTCTCTCATGCCCCGCGTTATCATTTATGGCTTTAAACCCATCTAGGTCAATAAATACCAGAGAAAAAGGCTGCACTCTTTTCACTAATACTGAAATAGACTCACGTAGCGAGTTACGATTAGAAAGACCGGTTAATTCATCATGCAAGGCGAGTTGACGTAGCTTCGCCTCGTTGCGCTTTCTATCGCTGATGTCGCGCATTGTTGCGATTAAATAAGACGAGGTTTGTTGATAGGTTTCGAACAAAGCCACAGAAATATCTACCACTTTCATTTCGCCGCTTTGGTTTTTTATTTTTGACTCAAATCTCACCTGCTTATCAATGGCCAATTGCGCTTTATCAACTTTCTCAGCGATAAATATTTGATTGAAATCTAACCCTACACATTGCTCTTTTACTGACATACCAAGTAAATGGATAAAGGCATCATTACACTCTGTAATGATAAGGTCGGGAGAGAGGACTAGCATTGGCTCTCTTGAACTAGCGAACGCAGAGGCCATTAAATGAAAAGATTGTTCGGCTTTGCGCTGCTGGGTAATATCTTTGGTCGTTCCCACAATGTGCAGTGCTTCACCCGCGCTGCCCCGCTCTAGTACACGGCCGCGTAACCTTACCCATTGGTAGCTTTTTTCTAACATTAAGCGAAAGGAGAATTCAACGCGATCACGATTGCCGTGAAGTGCCATGGTCCAGTGAAACTGAAGCCCTTCCAAATCGTCCTCATGGACCCGTTCAAGAAGCTGAATTAAGGTGCCCGACCACGTAGATACGCTTTGTGAGTGGAGAGAGAAAGAGCGAATCTCCATTATGTCGCTTTGCGCCTCCCAACTCCAAAATGACTCTTGCGAAGCCCACAGGGCAAGCTCTAGATCCTTTTGCGCTCGTTGGCTCTCTTGCAAAGTAGCATATAAGTTTTGAGTCTTTTCTCTGAGCAAGCTTTCAGCTTGCTCTCTGGCATTTCGCTCTCGTTTTAAACGACGCTCCATTAAAGCTGACGCGTCATTGCTAACAGGCTTGCCATTCGATGATTCATCTGACATTACATCCCCCGTTAAACAACAAGAGATATGCTAAATTCGTACGTGTGAGGCGTATCTAGTTGATGGGTTTCCCTTTCAAGTTTGCAGTTGTAATGCGCTGCAGCGGCGTCCATCAGCCCCTCAGCTAAGGGGTATAACTCTCTTTCAGAGTAGTATTGTAGGCGCATGGAGGTGTCTGTGCGTGACAGCACCTTAAAACGAGGGAGGTCTGCGTCAGGATAAAGCTTTTTAACCTGGACATGGATATCGCCGTCCAAGTGTTCCAGCATGTCTAGCATGCTATTGGTATTGGCTAACACATCACCGTGTACGGCACCTAACTTACCGAACAAATAAAAACCAAAATCGTATAAGAGTTCATTAGCAGATTTACCCGTTCTCTCCACCAGCACGCCTACCAGGCGTTGCATCTGTTCAAACGGGTAATAACCCACTGCGGTATAAGCTCCGTCGTTCTCTAACCCAGCTTCCATGATGACATCATCAGCGAACTCGGGAGAAACCTTCTCCTCAAGCATATCGATTAACGATGTAAAAACTATGCCTAACATGTAAATTCCTCATTCATTCCTTTAATGAGTGTAGTTCACCTAAGCATAAGAACAACTTAAACTTTATGACAAATCTTCAGGTGCTTCGTCTTTATTTGGTAGCACTACTTCTACGCTATCAACCCGCTGTAAACCGCGAGGCAATTTATTCCCCCTACGGCCCCTTTCCCCCTGATAATGGATAAGGTCTTCAGCACTTAACGTCATGTTGCGCTTCCCTGCTCCAACCTTAATGGCCGCGCCATCAGGCACAACGGTCAGCACTTTGACAAACTCTTCACGGGACTGTGATTTTGCTGATGGAATATTGATTAGCTTATTTCCTTTTCCTTTGCCTAAACTTGGCAAGTCGCGAAGCGGGAACATAAGCATTCGCCCTTCGTTAGAAATACTTAAACACCAATCAGAGTCGGGGTTAGTCACAGGCATTGGTTTCATAACTTTCGCTGCTGTAGGTAAGGACAAGTAAGCCTTACCCGCTTTATTCTTGCTAACCATATCTTTGAACGTGCCGACGAAGCCATAGCCCGCATCAGAGCCCACCAAGAACTTACTCTCGTCTTGCGCCATAATCACGTGCTGGAAGGATTCCCCACCAACAATGCTAAAGCGCCCGGTTAAAGGTTCGCCTTGACTTCGTGCAGAAGGAAGACCGTGAGCGTCGCATGAGAATGTTCGCCCTGAGCTATCCATAAATACGGCAGGTTGATTACTTTTGCCTTCGGCGCTAGATAAATAAGCATCACCCGCTTTATAACTTAGTCCTTCAGCATCAATATCGTGACCTTTTGCACAACGTGCCCAGCCTTTTTCTGAAAGTACAACTGTGACTGATTCCGCAGGCACTAACTCTTTTTCAGACAGCGCTTTAGCTTCGCTACGCTCGACAATAGGTGAGCGCCTATCGTCACCGTATTTCTCAGCGTCAGCAAGGATTTCTTTTTTAATGAGGGTTTTAAGGCGACGGTCTGAGCCAAGCAGTTGCTGTAGCTTGTCACGCTCGGCAGCTAGCTCGTCCTGCTCACCCTTAATTTTCATTTCTTCTAATTTGGCTAAGTGGCGAAGTTTCAGCTCTAAAATGGCTTCGGCCTGTTTATCACTTAAACCAAAACGCGACATAAGCTCAGGCTTGGGCTTGTCATAGGTACGAATAATTTCGATAACTTCATCGATATTCAAAAACGCAATTAACAAACCTTCTAAAATATGTAGACGCGCCAATACTTTATCTAAGCGATACTGCAAACGTCGTGTCACTGTATCTTTTCGATACTGCAACCACTCAGATAAAATAGTACGCAAGTCTTTAACCTGAGGGCGACCGTCTAGGCCGATCATGTTCAGGTTAACTCGGTAATTTTTCTCAAGGTCGGTAGTTGCAAACAAATGCTGCATTAATTGGGTAACGTCAATGCGATTTGAACGAGGAGTAATAACTAAGCGAGTAGGATTTTCGTGATCAGACTCATCGCGAAGGTCACTTACCATTGGCAGCTTTTTCGCCTGCATTTGCGAAGCTATTTGCTCTAGAATCTTTGCGCCAGACGCCTGATGAGGTAGAGCCGTAATCACCACATCCCCATTCTCTTCGCCGTAGACAGCACGCATTTTTATTGAGCCACGCCCAGTCTCGTAAAGCTTTTTAATATCGGCTTTTGGCGTAATAATTTCGGCTTCAGTCGGGTAATCAGGCCCATTCACATGTTCTAGGACATCGCTAAGCTCAGCCTTACTGTTGTCCAGCAACATAGCGCAAGCGTTAGCCAACTCTCTTACATTGTGAGGGGGTATATCAGTGGCCATACCCACTGCAATACCTGTCACACCGTTAAGCAGTATATGCGGTAAACGGGCAGGTAGTACACTTGGCTCTTCTAACGTACCGTCGAAGTTGGGCACCCAGTCTACCGTGCCTTGACCAAGCTCATTTAAAAGCACTTCCGAGAATCGAGAAAGCTTAGCTTCGGTATAACGCATGGCTGCAAACGATTTAGGATCATCCGGTGCGCCCCAGTTCCCCTGACCGTCAACCAAGGGATATCGATATGAGAAAGGCTGCGCCATAAGCACCATGGCTTCGTAGCAGGCAGAGTCACCATGTGGGTGAAATTTACCAAGTACATCACCTACGGTTCTGGCAGACTTTTTATATTTTGCATTCGCGCTTAAGCCTAAATCGGACATCGCGTAAATAATACGTCGCTGTACCGGCTTTAAACCATCGGAAATATGCGGAAGAGCACGGTCCATGATGACGTACATGGAATAGTTTAGATAAGCGTCTTCGGTGAAACGTCGAAGAGGAAGTTGCTCTACCCCATCGCGATTAATGATGATCTCGTCACTCATGATAGTTTTTTCGTTTTGTTATTAATACCAATGTGCTCGTAATAGAAAGGCCGCCATTCTCGTTGTGTTGTAGCGCACTACTTACTGAATGTACGCGAGCGTTTAGGCTATTGTGGGGTAAACCGCATTTGTGTGCAATCTTTGAAAACAATTGTCATCACTTTTCAAATAGCCAATGCCTTACAGTCTTTGCTATTTAGCAAAGATCCTTGCAATGTAAATGCTATCAATGTGTTAATTGTTTGCTTTGTTATTCTGCAAATAGAGTGTTTAAATAGAAAAGGTTGAAGTTTCCGTTCAATATTCACCCTAAAAATAATAAAACCCTTATCTAAATGGTAGTTAAAGTACAGAATAATATGGCAACCTTTCGCGCACTTTCTTTCCTATTTATTTTGCTAGCTAGCTTCTGGCCTTCTTGTTCCCAAGCGCAACATATCGAGCAGCTTTTTGACGAACAAAGTACGCTAGATTTATCAGACTCGCTGTACTTTCTATTCGAAACCGATTACCAACTTACCATTGGAGATGTATCAAGAAGACGAAATGACTTTCTTATGCATCCTCACGGAAACCCCAACTTTGGCTTTCGCAATAATGGTATGTGGTTGCTAACATCCGTTGCCAATGTGTCAAACGACAAGAACTGGGTATTTTCAATAAACTTTAGTCAGCTCGATAATGTTGATTTCTATTTAGTACAAAATGGAAAGGTGATTAGTCAAAGTCATCAAGGTAAGGCGCAAAAAGAGCAGCGTTTTCGCGTTCCTACCTTTCGGGTTGAACTCGCTAACAGCGACCCCGTTGACCTTTACATACGCATCGAGAGTCATTCATCAAGCCTCATCGCTCCACTTCGCATACAAGCTGAGCCTTTACACAGCAGTTATTTCCAAATGGATAGTTTGCTCTGGGGCTTTTTTTACGGTGGCTTACTCATACTTGCCATTTATAATTTGGCCTTATTTTTCGGCGTAAAAGAGAAAAGCCTGATTGCTTATGTTGGTTACATATTAGCGGTGATCTTGTGGCAATTTGTGTGGGGCGGTCATACACACCTTTTATTTACTCAAGGAATTCCCTCTTGGCTAGTCGGTCATTCGGAATTGATATTCGTCATTATCGGTATCAGTTCAGGCTTGTTCACCATGACCTTTTTAGAAACCGAAAAGCACTCGCCCACTGCGCATCCTATTATAAACTTATTATTAGTGTGCCAAGCACTCACTGGACTCGTGTGCTTCGTCGATCTTCTTCCCTCTATCTGGAAGAACAACCTGGTATATGGCGTAGGGCTGGTAGCGATTTTGAGCTATATCTACGCAGGGGTGGAAGCCTTCCTAAATAATTTCAGACCCGCACGCTACTTTATTTTTGCATGGGGTATGCTTGCTACCGGTGCCATTATTGGCATGTTAAGCCTTATCGGTGTGCTGCCCTCAAACGACTTTACTACCTACTGCTTCCAAGTTGGCGTTTTCCTAGAAGCTGGACTTTTTTCTTTTGCACTCATGGAGAAAAGTCGAAGCCAGCTTGAAAGTGAAGTAGAACAAGCAACCGATGATTTACGCAATAATGTTGAGCTTATTGAAGAGCAAAATGCACGCTTAGACATTGCGCGAAAAGACGCAATAAAGGCCAGTAACGTAAAGTCTCAGTTCCTTGCCAACATGAGCCATGAGATACGCACGCCGCTAAATGCAATATTGGGGTTTAGCAAAGAACTCAATAACGCATTGCTACCTACGGACCAGCAAGAGCAGGTTCGGATCGTTAATACTGCAGCTGAAAACCTGCTCACCATTGTTAACGACGTACTCGACTTTTCAAAAATTGAAGCGGGCAAACTTCAAATAAACAACCAACCTTTTTCACCTAATAAGTTACTCGAAGAGATGGTCACCATTATGGCTAAATCTTCGCACAGCAAGCGCATCGAGTTCGTTTTCGACTTAAATCCGCTGCCTGAAAAACTTATTGGCGATGTATTTCGCATCAAGCAAGTACTCAACAACTTACTCAGTAACGCGCTTAAGTTTACTTCTAGTGGAGCCATTACATTCTCAGCAAGCGGGCGCTCGCTTCCGCACGGTATCCACGAATTAAATATTGTCGTTGAAGACACGGGAATTGGCATTAGTCGTCAAGACAGGAAAAAGCTTTTCAGCGCTTTTTCACAGGTAGACGATGCACTAAATCGAAATTACCAAGGTACGGGCTTAGGCCTTGTAATTAGCAGGGAACTCGTTCGCCTGATGAACGGAGACCTTTCGCTTAAGAGTGTGCTGGGCCAGGGCTCTACGTTTAGCGTTTCTCTTCGCATGAATCAGCTAAGCCAAAAGTATTCTTTGACGAGTAGCGAAGATTGGAAAGAGAAAAGCGTTGTTATTTTCGACCCCATTCCTGCAACACGCCGCTCAAGCGCTAATATGTTGTCGATATTAGGTGCCAAGGTTACCTCAGTGGAATCGTTAGATTATTTAGCTACGCTAAACGGTCAATATGACTTCTTCATGGCAACGGTACCGGTAAGTAAAATGGCATTGCGCGATACTTACCTAAGCCGGTTTGTACAGTTTCCAGCCACAAAACGAATTCTCTGGTACTCTGGCCCCGAGCCGTACGCTCAATATCCAAGCCTATCGCAGCACTTTTACTCTCAGATACGTATGCCAATAACCTTGACTAAGTTAGATAGCTTAGTGAACCAGCACGCTACGCCTGCGAAAAATGCCATGCAAGAGAAGATCAGCAGTTTGCCTAACGTGAAAGTATTGGCTGTTGATGACATGGAAATGAATTTGAAACTTCTACATACATGGCTTGACCATTCACCTGTAGAGCTCATTACAACGATTAGTGGGCAAGATGCGGTAAATCAGTGTCAGACACAAGAGTTCGACCTGATTTTAATGGACGTTCAGATGCCTGGGATGGATGGTGTACAAGCAACTAGGGAAATTCGCAAATCTCCTGTAAATATGGGTACGCCTATTATTGCTGTCACCGCTCACGCATTTAAGGAAGAACAGGAGCGACTACTCGCATCAGGTATGGATGATTATCTCCCTAAGCCTATCGAAGTAGAGTTACTTATTAACCTGATCAAATCTTGGTGCCATAGCATTGAACCAGGGGAAATAGAGCTTCCCTCAGTTGATTGGCAGCTTGCGCTAAAACGTGCCAATCAAAACCAAGACACCGCGAAAGAAATGTTAGACGGCTTTATAGAGCTGCTCCCTGAAACCATTGAATTACTTTCAACGCTGTGGAAAGAAAAAGATTATAACGAGCTAAAAACCGAGGTACACAAGCTTCATGGAGCGTGTTGTTATACTGGCTTGCCGCGCATGCAACATCTGGCGAATGATACTGAAAGCGCGCTCAAGTTAGGCCAGCATAAACTTGTTGATGAGCATTTACCTGCACTTATCGCTGAAGCAGAGAAAGTGTTACGGGAGAGCAAACCCAGCGTATAACAAATTATTGGCCACGCATATAGCACTGGTTATTGCGTGGCATTTTGCTCTTGAAAAAACTTCCGTGATTGCTGACATTCAGAGATTAACCTAGCAAATTCGCTGGCGTCTCTATCTAACTCTGAGCTTGCGATAAAAATATCAAAACCGAGTCGTTTTCGAAGCTCTACCATACGATGAGCTAACATGGCTTTTATTCCTTTAATGATAGTACCGTCTTCCATAACGTATTGCTTATCGTCAAACATTGATTGTTCGTAACAACTTCCCGACGCGCAGTTTTCGTCAGTATTTTGCATTAGCAGAGGTCGCTGCTCCATCAGTAAGTGTGTAGCAAGCCTAGGTGATATTGTATTTAGAAAATCGGTATAGCTTTTTATTTTAAAGCCGACTGTTTCTAAGGGAACGTGATCCAACCCATGGCGCACACGTGGGCAATCTGCACGCTGTAGGTTGTCCCAGTGGATTCGCCAACTGCCAAGACGGTGGCGATAGGTGATGTAATCTCTGGCTATTTCTAAGCTGAAGTCTGGCTCGCGTATCTTAAAATAACCAACTAGCAAACACACCAGTGCCGCACTTGTCAGAAAAATACCGGCTAAAAACAACCAATCTGGCAAAAAGGCCAGCCACAAGGCTGCGACGAACAGCCCTACACAGCCCAATACTAGGCTAGTAATGCCGTTACTTTTTGACGCAGCTCGAATATAGATAGGTTCAACACTAGTGCCAGACATACAAGTACACCACCAACATAATTATGGCCCAAACGATATAGAGTCTGACACGTTTACATTTCACGCAGTCAGTCTGCCACCAGCGCAATATTGGATGAGATTTTCGCATACGCTGATACACCCTTATTATACGCTCATTAGAAAGGGATAGTTTAACCGCAAAATTAAGCTAATGTATGGTTTCTATAACGATATCGTTGAAATGCCGCCACTATAGTTGGCGTAAATACTAACGACAAGATAACCGAAAAACCAACTCCACCTGCAAGTACAACAGCCAATGGCGGCCAGAAGCTTCCCTCGCTAAATAACAACAGTGGAATTAAACCGCCCACCGTTGTAAAGGTTGTCGATAGTATGTGGCGGCTACAACTCATAGTTTCTTCAACAATGGCCTTTGTATCGCCCTTCTTTGCTTTGGGATTGGCATTGATTGCAGCAATGACCACTATCGAACCGTTAATTGCAACACCAATAAGCCCTGCACAGCCAAGTAAAGGGTTAAATCCTACTGGCAAGCCTGAGATCCACAAACTAAACATTCCCAACCCCACCGAAAGTATCGCGACTAGGGCAATAACACCTGCCATACGCAAACTTGTGAATGTCAGTATGAGCGTAGTTATCATAAGAACTAATAAAACAGGTGCATAAGTAGCAAGTTTACCTAGTGCCTGCTGCTGTTCATCTGCATCGCCCGCCAAGTGAATTCTGTAGCCCTCGGGTAGTTCAAGTTGGCTTTCAAGCAAGTCCCTTAACTGATTACTGGCATCAACGGCCGGTACGCCAGGCAATAAAAACGCCTGAATGCGGTTAAGCCTTTCTCCGTCAACACGAGTAATGCTGCTAGTTGCAGGCTGTAGCGTTAAATTAGTAACTGCGGCAAGGGGTGACCACGAGATTGCATTATCACCCGCAACAGGTATTGGCATAGCATCCACGCTAGTGACGTTTTGTCTGTAAGCCTCATCAAGCCTTACCCTAACCGGAATTTCTTCTGTGCTCTCTAGTACCGAGCCACCGGTGATCCCCGAGAAGTTAACCTGCATTTGATTAGCAAGCTCAGAAAGGGTTAGGCCAAGGTAAGATAAGTTATCACTATCGGCATTGATTTTAAGTTCAGGCTCGCCCATAGAGATACTGGTGATGGACTGAGATATGCCGTCAACTTGTGACATCAACATACGAACTTTATCGCCTAGGTCATTCAGTATATTAAGATCTGGGCCAAATATTTCGACTTCTACAGGCGCGGCAATGGGTGGACCTTGTCCAAACGCCCGAACTACAATTTGTACTTCTGGGTACTCGCTATCAAGAGAATGTTGTAACTTGCCCACCAGCGCTGCCGCCTCTTCTACCGTGTGGGTAGAAACCACGGCATTGGCGAAATAAGGCATGTTGTCGCGGGTCATCATTTGATTGTAATACACCGAAGGGGCAGAGCCGCCGACCAACCAGCTAACCTGCTTCACACCTTGCTCTAAGCGAATAGCGGCATCAATTTCTTTCACGTAATGGGTGGTGTTGTCAATGCTGCTTCCTTCTTTCGTCCACAGATAAACTTCAAACTGGTCTCTATCTGCGCTTGGGAAGAACACATTGGCCAGTGTCGAAGACAACACAAAGCCAGACAGGCAAAGTATGGCAACAACCGGTAGCACGAAAATGGGCTGTTTAATCCAACGACCTAACTGCCTTTTAAAAGCTAGACTTAATTGCGGCGCTTGAAGACCAACTTTCCACCACGAATTGGATACGGCTTTACCTTGCGAAGCATTATCGTGCTTTGGTAAAAATCGTGCGGCTAGCGCGGCAATAATAGTCAGTGAAATAAACAAAGAGCCAATGAGTGCCATGACCACGCTTATCGCTATTGGCCCTACGAAATCACCTATATTTCCATCAAGAAGAAAGATAGGCATAAAGCCCAGAATAGTCGTAAGTGTTGAAGCTAAAAGTGGCGCAAATAAGTGAGAAACACTTTTTGCCATAGCCCCTACCCGCGTTAGGTTAGGGTCTTGTAAGTTAATGCGTATTTCATCGGTAATTACGATAGCGTTATCAATAAGCAGGCCGATGGCGATGATCATGCCAAAGATTGACATTTGGTGTATTTGCTCGTTGTAAAAGCTCAATGAAAACAACGCAAAAGCGGCGCACAATGGCAGTGCTAACCCCACAATCCATGCTGCGCGAAACCCCATGAAAAGTAGAATTACCATCATGACAACCGCACATCCCATCAATAAGTTCATCGATAGGTCGGCAAGGCGCGTGGCAGTATATTCATTTTGCTCAAATGCCACCGTCGCGGTTAAGGTGCCGCTGAAATCTTTATTAAACTGCTCTACCACCGCTAATGCATTTTTCGTCCATACGTCAGAACGCAATGAAGGCTGCATGCGGGCGGCTACAAAGATAGACTCTTCACCATTTAAAAAGGCTATTTCGCTTCGTGGAGTGGTGTAACTGCGTTCTACCGACGCAACATCTTCGACTCTCAAATAGCGCCCTTGTTCATTAACAAGAGGAATAGACGCTATCATGTTTACACCATTTAAGCCCTCTCCCACCGTAAAGCGCAGGTTACTTTGTTCGGTATTCAGTATACCTGCAGGCAATTTGGGGTCAGCACGACTGATTGTATTGCTGACCTGCTGCAATGTAAGGCCTGTAGCAGCTAGCTTGATAGGGTCTATGTTGACACTAATTTCTTCCTGCGGTGCGCCGTATACACGCACTAACTCAGTACCGTTAACATTGCGAAGTCGGTCGGTAAGTTCTTGAGCCAAACGAGCGGTGAGCGTGATAGGTGTATTATCAAAGTGTTCAGCGCGCACAGAAAGCAACAAGGTAAAGGCAGTCGCGCCGCGTTTTTCATCAAATATCGGCGCCATTGCGCCTTCTGGAAATGACTCAGCGGCAGCACCTATTGCATCGCGGATCTCACTAAATAGCTGTTCGTTACTTGTGTTGTCTACCCAGTCCTGTGTTTCAATCAATATGATGGAAATTCCTGCACGAGAGGTAGATTTCACTTCCTTAATCTCAAATATTTCCCTTAACCTGTCTTCAAGTACGTCGCTGACTAAGGCTTCAACTCGCTCGGCTGATGCGCCAGGATACTGGGTAATAATTAGCGCGTTTCTTGTATCAATTCGAGGGTCTTCTATTCGTGGTAATGAGCCCAAAGCTGATAACCCTGCGGTAATCAAAATCAATAGACTTAAAACCAGCAAGTGACCCCGACGATAAAAAAGCGTGTACCACGGGTAGGGTTTATCGGTATCGAAGTTAAATGACTTCATTAATGGGCCCCAGCATGTTGTTCACTGGGTATAGCTACCATTTGCCCTGGCGCTAATTTATGGGTGCCCTCTTTAACATAAACATCACCGTTTTTGAGCGCGCCGCGAACAAACGCTCTATTTCCGTCGGTATATACCACCTCGACAACGCGCGCTTCTATGGTGGCGTTTGACTCACTAGATAAAACGAAAACACGCCACAAGCCTCTAAGGCCATTACTTAGCGCGTTTACAGGAAGCCAAGCACCTGTTTCAGAATGAGAGCGGAAGGCAGACAGAATTGCCATGTCGCCAGGACGAACCTGTTCGTTACTATTAAGTGTGACCAGAATATCTACGGTTCGAGTCTGCACGTTACGTACTGGAAGCCGCTGAGATACCGTTCCAGCAACATCAATATCGCCAACACGCACAAGTACGGGTTCATTAACATCAAACTGCTCTACGACGTCAGCAGGTACCGCAAAGCGGGCTTGATAATTGTCGATACTTGTAATGCCAAATACAGGGCTTCCTGCACTCACCACACTGCCTTCATCAAAAAATCGGCGATTAACAACACCATCAAAAGGCGAAACGAGCGTAGTTTTTGCTATTTCTACATTGAGAGATTCGAGCGCAGCCTGCATTTCGCTAACCTGCGCTTTCGCTACGTTTAAATTCGCTTTTGCTTCATCCAGTCGTTGTGCTGACTCTAGCTTTCTCTCCACCAATGAGGTGGTTCTATCACTGTTAACTTTAGCAAGTGCAAGATCAGCATTTGCTCGCTCAAGCGCTGCTTGTAGCTCTCGCTTTCTTGCATTTAGGCGCTGCAAATCTTGGTGAGCAAGTATATCGCCTTGACTGACTACATCGCCTTCTTCTACAAGCATTCTGGTAACTTGACCAGCGACATCAAAGGATAAAGATGTGGCCTTAGGTGATTCAACTAAACCAAATACGTTAATAGGCGTTTCAAAGCCTGATTGAATGGTGACCGTACCTGTTGAAACCGCAACGGGTAGTCTTGCCTCTGGCGTTTGCGTTGCGTTCCCCAAACCAGCAGTCATCAGTAATATCACCAGTGCTGCTGTAAAAACGGCAATTGAAATAAGTAACGTGAATTTGCCACTTTTAGACGGTGTATTTGCAGCAGTCATAACGGTTCCTTTAACCAATTCGGCGTGTGCTTTAGGCTATATTTGCATACTTATTGTGCTATGCTAGTATATAAATACTAGACCGTCCAGTTTGATATTTAAATATTCTGCAATAAAGTGAGAACGTACGTGGCTACCATCAAAAAGCAAGGCCGTCCCAAAAGTGAAGAAAAATATCACCTCATATTACACGCTGCGTCTTGCCTATTTTTAAAAGAAGGGTTTGCTAGTACGTCAATGGACACCGTGGCTAAGGCCTCTGGAGTATCTAAACAAACGGTTTACTCTCATTTTGAGAGTAAAGATGCCCTGTTCAAAGCCGCAATCTCTTCAAAATGCCGCTCTTATCAACTCGACACTCAGCAGCTTATTGACGCCTCCTTAGGCTCGCTTTCACTGTTTGAATGCTTGCAAAAAGTGGGGTGTCAGTTTGTTCGTCTATTACAAGACCCTGAAGCTATCGCAATATTTCGCGTCATTATTGCCGAAGCAGTAAATAGCCCCCACGTAGCCACATTGTTTTATCAAGCAGGTCCTGAGGCATCACTCGCCACACTTAGCACAGTGATAGAGAAATTTGGACAAGGTAGCTTAAGTGCTGATGTTGCGCAGCAGTTAGCCGTGGATTATTGCGCACTACTTAAAGGTGAGTACCACACCATGATGTTATGCGGCATACAGTCTCCGCTGACAGAGGACGAAATCACAGCGCATGTTGATTGCGCCGCTGAAAAAATTCTGCTGCTTTTTACTCATTACACGCAGCAAAGTGGTGAAAACTGAACATTGTTCGGGCCATTTCAGACAGCACAAATACCATTTAACCAGTTGGTCAAACTGGCAAAAACGTAAAGCAAGATTAACCTTGGCCTAATGACTTAACACCTGCGGTATTATAAACTAGCGGCGTTTTCGTTGATGATTGAGAAGCGCATGTCTGACTTTACGGGTAACCACATTCTTTCGGTTGATCAATTTGATCGCGAGGCCATTGAGAAAGTCTTCTCAGTCGCCAATTCCATGAAGCCTTATGCGAAGCGGCAAAAGCGCACTACCGTACTAGACGGCGCTATTCTCGGAAATCTGTTCTTCGAACCAAGTACGCGTACCCGCGTGAGCTTTGGTACCGCTTTTAACCTTTTAGGCGGCGAAGTAAGAGAAACTACCGGTATGTCTAGCTCTGCACTTGCTAAAGGCGAATCGCTTTATGATACTGCCCGAGTGCTCAGCGGCTACTCTGATATTATCGCCATGCGACACCCTGCAGCCGGCTCCGTCGCTGAGTTTGCAGAAGGTAGTCGAGTGCCTGTAATTAATGGGGGTGACGGCGCAAACGAGCACCCCACACAAGCACTGTTAGACCTATTTACCATTAAACGTGAACTTGAGTACAACGGCCACGGCGTTGATGGTTTACACATCGCAATGATTGGCGACCTGCGATACGGCCGAACGGTACACTCTTTATCACGCCTATTATGCCTGTTTAAGAATATTCGCTTCACGCTGATATCCCCGAAAGAGCTGGCCATGCCTCAGCCAGTTATTGATGCAATTGAGAACGCTGGACACCAGCTTACTATTACCGATACGCTCGAAGGAAATATGGATGCGGATATATGCTACCAGACTCGCATTCAAGAAGAGCGCTTCCCTTCTCAAGAAGAAGCGAACAAATACCGAGGTAAGTTCCGCTTAAATCAGTCGATTTACACAAAACACTTTCAGTCGAAGACCGTTATTATGCATCCACTTCCTCGTGACTCACGTATGGAAGCCAACGAATTAGATAACGATCTAAACCTTAACCCAAACCTCGCTATCTTTAGGCAAACCGACAATGGTGTGCTTGTAAGGATGGCTCTGTTTGCGCTAACGCTTGGTGTAGAGAACCTTCTGACCAAATACGAGCGCGATGTCGTTTGGTACAGCAATAAGAGTAAGTAATTACATGCAAAAATCTGAAGCCCTATTTACCCGCGCCCAAAAAACCATTCCTGGTGGCGTAAACTCACCTGTTCGCGCATTTAAAGCCGTAGGCGGCACACCCCGCTTCATTACCAAAGCTGACGGCGCTTATATGTGGGATGCGGATGGTAAGCAATACATTGACTACATCCAGTCTTGGGGGCCGATGGTACTAGGTCATAACAATGCAAAAATCCGCGAAGCAGTGATTGAAGCATCATACAGCGGCCTTTCATTCGGTGCGCCAACCGAAGCGGAAGTGATCATGGCCGAACTTGTTAGCGAGTTGGTGCCATCTATGGAGATGGTACGCATGGTTAACTCTGGCACAGAAGCCACCATGTCAGCCATTCGACTAGCTCGCGGCTACACTAGCCGCAACAAAATCGTTAAGTTTGAAGGCTGCTATCACGGTCATGCCGATTCACTTTTAGTGAAAGCAGGCTCTGGCGCATTAACCCTTGGTGTGCCTAGCTCTCCGGGCGTACCTTCCAACGTAGCCGAGCATACGCTAACGGTTGAATACAATAACCTAGATAGCGTAAAAGAAATTTTTGAAGCCCACGGCGATGATATTGCATGTATAATTGTTGAGCCAGTCGCTGGCAACATGAACTGTATCCCACCGGTGGAAGGTTTTCTTGAAGGGCTTCGCGCTATCTGCAATGAGTACGGCAGCGTACTTATTTTTGATGAAGTAATGACAGGGTTCCGCGTATCTCGCGGCGGAGCTCAGGAACGCTACAAGGTTAAACCAGACCTAACTTGCTTGGGTAAAGTTATCGGTGGCGGTATGCCTGTGGGCTGTTTCGGTGGTCGCCGCGACATCATTACTCATATTGCTCCAACCGGCCCTATCTACCAAGCCGGTACACTTTCCGGTAACCCTGTGGCTATGGCGGCAGGACTTGCTGCGTTAACCCAAATCAAACAGCCTGGTCTTTACGATTCTATCTTTGAGAATACACAAAAACTCGTTGATGGATTTCAGGCACTAGCAGACAAACACAATATTAGCCTAACTACTAATATTGCTGGCAGTATGTTTGGGATATTCTTTACAGACGTAGAGAAAGTCACTAACTACAAGCAGGCGATTAACTGTAATACCGAGCAATTCAATAAGTTTTATCACGGTATGTTAGAACAAGGGGTTTATTTGGCTCCCGCTTCCTATGAAGCTGGTTTTGTCTCGAAAGCACACGATGCTGAGGTCATTGAAAAAACATTGGCTGCGGCAGATAAAGTGTTCTCAACCCTATAAGTTAATTGCCCCTTACCGTTTATTAAAAATCGGCGCTAACACTCTTTGTAAATGTAATCAAAAGTAATGTGTTAACGCCGAATTATCCTTTATACTTTCTTGGCAGCATAATTATTAACCGCATTTTTGCTGTTTTTCTGTAGGAAATTAAAAGGTGTAATTAACAATGGACTGGCAAATAAGCGCGCTTGTTGCACTTACTGTTTATAGCACTGTTATCAGTATTCTTTATGTAAGGCGAAGCAGGCGCTTCAAGTATCGACTTAGAACGGCCCTATCCCGCAACACGAGTAAGTATGAAGCAACACTGCAGGCTGCAGACGAAGCCCGGTTTCAGGCCGCTGCTGATGAAGCCTTAAAACTTACCCAAACTTTCCAGAAATTTGTACCACGCCAGTTCGTAGAACATATGGCTACCACCGATGTAGATTCATTGGAGCTTGGCTATGCTGCTGAAAACGATGTGGCCATCATGTTTTGTGATATTCGTGGCTTTGCAGGTTTTTCCGAGCGTATCACCCCACAAGAATTGATGAACTTCCTCAATTCGTATTTCACGCGAATGAATGACCCTATTCACCAAAACCGAGGTTTTATCGACAAGTTTATGGGTGACGGCATCATGGCGTTATTCGACCATCAAGGTGGCACGCCTAAAGAAAAAGCATTGGATGCGGTACAAGCTGCATTAGATTTACGTAAGGCATTAACGATTTATAACGGACATCGGAAAAACTGCGATTACGAAGCTATAAATATGGGGATAGGTATTCATTTCGGCCAAGTCATTATGGGGACCGTGGGCTCGGAAGATAGAATGGATACCACAGTTATAGGCGATAGTGTAAATATAGCCTCTCGACTAGAAGCTCTAACGCCTAAGTATCAAGCCGACATTATTGTGAGTGCTCAGGTGCTTCAAATTATCGGCCCTAACGATTCTCTTAGAACCCGCCTACTTGACTGGGTTCGAGTTAAAGGGCGAAAAGCCCCAATAGAGATATACGAAATTCTCAGCCACCTGCCAGAAAAAGAGCAGGAAAAGAAACTTGCGGTGCAAACGAAAATAGCCGCGGGTTTGGCATGTAGAATTAATCAGCAATGGGATGAATCTATTGCATACTTTGAAACAGCCTTAGCAATAAGCCCCAATGATTCACTTGTACATCACCACCTGGATGTGTGCCGTATCTACAAAAACTTAGATCTTGCCTCTGACTGGGACGGTGCTTTGGTCCTATAGTATTTATCGCGCTAACACCTTCAAGCGACTAACATCCTGATGGATGTATTCCAGCTTCTAATGAAGATGGGCATTAACTCAACACTCTCAGTTTTCCGAAAGCTTCGCTTGTTGCCGAATAAATGTCACAGAGGGTGCAAAGAAAGCAGCACCTGTTTCGGCACTGGTGAAATCTAGCCAGCGGTCGTAGTCGCCTTCTCCGTTGCCGTATATCTGACTATGCAGCATTTGCTTAAAAGGCCGCGCGCTCGCACTACAACTTACAAAGAATAACCCCTGGGAAATCATATCGCCGTAAGGCATGCCTTGCTTTATTAGTCTTGGTTCATCGCCATCAGGGGCAACCGTACTTGCTCTGACATTATGTGACGACTCTGACTGCTCACTGCTGACTAAGTTATGCTCTTGCGTTGTGCCCATAACCTGCTCTTGCTGGCGGCTAGACAGGCTGTTCCAGCGCCTTAAATCGTGGCGATAACGCTGGACGTGAACATAGCTGCCACCGCTAAAATCAGGGTCATCTTCTCCGATAATCCCCACCTTTCTGCGCTTCATGCCACGAGGGTTATCCGCGCCATAAAGATACCCATTGAGGTCACGCCCATCTAAATATCTAAACCCTCTTATCTGTTCAACAAGCTCTACGTGAATGCGCAATAGGTCCATCACTTCAATGCCAACGGCGTGGCAGATATCTAGCCTATCAGCGCGAATTTGAATAAAGAGATCACAAGGCATGGTGGGCGCACTTCGGTCTTCGCACTGCATATCGGGAAAGGGGGCAAGTTCAATGGGTATCAAACCCGGATAGACTTCTGCCCAATAACCAGTACCTATGGCTACTACTCCTGTAACCATAGCCTCGTAATGCTCATTTTCGAAGTGCTCAAAAATATCCAGCACGCGAGACAATTTTGCGCGCACGGCTTGGCTATCATCGTCAATTACGTTCAGTAACAAATACTGTGCATGTAAGTTGGGCTCAGCGCAGAGGCCTTTTTGTGGTTGTGTCATTGCCGCTCTTTTTGTTATTAACGTCTTACTATGACGCTTCGCTGCTGACGAACATTCGTCACGCTTTGTATTGCGAACCTTTTTATCAATTGTAGCAACTACTTCAAACTTAAAAACCTTTTCAAGTGAAGCTAAGTTTTATTGAGCAGATAATCTATCGCTTAATATTTACTCTAGTGTGCTTAATAGCCCGCTGCTTGTCCATCTTTTCGCGTTTCTGACGCGCCAAAATAGACACCTTTTTGCTCATCCCAAGCAATGGCTTGGTAACCGCCAAATGCGCCTACAACGCGCTGTAGCTTATGCCCTCGCTCCATGAGCTCTCGTTGAACGGTTTCACTAAAGCCAGACTCTAAGCTCACATAGCCGCCATCGGTCATAAGCGCCCCAGTTGGGCTACTTGAACCACTGTGCAGTATGCGGGGAGCATCTCCCGCTTCTTGTAAATTCATACCGAAGTCGAGAATATTCACAATAATTTGTGCGTGCATTTGCGGCTGTGTCCCGCCGCCCATCACCCCAAAGCTCATTACGGGGTTGCCGTTTCTTGTTACGAAAGCAGGAATAATAGTGTGGAAAGGACGCTTGCCTGGGCGGTACTCGTTAAAGTGCCCTTCTTCAAGCGTAAACATCTCGCCTCTATTTTGAAGAATAAAACCAAGTCCAGGCGGCGTCATTCCTGACCCCATGCCGCGATAGTTGCTTTGAATCAAAGACACCATGTTACCCTCTTTATCAGCAACGGTAAGGTAAATGGTATCTCCTTCATAAATGCCCGCATCAACACGATTTGCAGCGCGTTCGCTGTCAATCAGCTTTTGGCGCTCAGCGGCATACTCTTTTGAAATCAGCCAATCGACGGGAATCTCATTAAAATCTGGATCAGCGTAGAACTTAGCGCGGTCTTCAAAGGCAAGTTTTTTGGCTTCAACAAAGGTATGTATGTAGTCAGCTGAATTAAACCCCATTCCTTCGATATCGTAACGTTCTAGCACATTAAGAATCTGTAGTGCTGCGATGCCTTGCCCGTTTGGCGGAAGCTCCCATACATCGTAGCCGCGGTAGTTAGCGGAAACAGGCTCTACCCACTCAGAGGTATGTGAAGATAAATCCTGGTATGACAAAAAGCCCCCTTGGGACTTCATATAAGCATCGATAGTACGGGCGATATCCCCTTTATAAAAGGCATCACGCCCCCCAGTTGCTATCTTTTCATAGGTCACGGCTAACCCGGGGTTTTTAAAAATGTCACCCTTCTGCGGTACCTTACCATTGATAAGAAAGGTCTCAGCAAAGCCATCGTAATGGCCAATTCGTTCTTGATTCATCTGCCAGTAGTAGGCAATGACCTCGGAAACCGGAAAGCCTTCACGGGCATATTTGATAGATGGCGTGAGCAACGCTGACATAGGCAGTTTGCCAAACTTCTCGTGTAGCGCAAACCAGCCGTCTACAGCACCAGGGACAGATACGGGCAGAGGACCAAATTTGGGTATTTGATGAAGACCGCGTTCAGCAAAGACCTTTTTGGTTAGCTGTCTTGGCGAGCGGCCAGAGGCATTTAAACCTACCAGCTTTTCTTCTTTTGCATCCCACACAATGGCAAATAAGTCGCCGCCAATACCGCTGCCTGTTGGCTCAACCAACCCCAACATGGCGTTGGCCGCAATGGCTGCGTCAACCGCGCTACCACCTTGTTTTAAAATATCCAAAGCCACTTGCGTGGCTAATGGTTGGCTAGTGGCCGCCATGCCGTTCTTTGCAATAACTTCTGAGCGACTTGCAAAGGGTTGCCCCGTTATTCTGTCATAGCCCAAACAATTGATACTGAAAAAAGCCAATATCAAAGGTAGTAGTCGCACACTTACAGTCATAACTATCCTTTTACAAAAACGTCGCCGTTGATAAATCTAGCCTAAACCCTTTAAAACATAGTGTAGCGTTATTGTCACATTACGCCTAGGGCCTTTTCTTTAGTCTTATAGCAACTAAAAAGTACATGACTTTAAAAGAAAAAAGCCCCGCAACTGCGGGGCTTAAACGAAGTAATAAGGCATTATTATTGTTATTTCATTTGCCTAATCGAGACTCTCTTACGAGCGGCCGCTTGTAAAGTCTGGGTATGCTTCCAGACCACACTCGCTCATGTCTACGCCGTCGAACTCTTCTTCTTCGCTCACACGTACACCCATTACCGCTTTAATCACTAGCCATACCACTAGGCTTACTACGAATACCCATACAAAGATAGTCGCGGCGCCAATAAGCTGACCAGAGATGCTTGAACCGTCATTTGTGAAAGGTACAAGGATTAGACCTAGAAGACCTACCACACCGTGAACTGAAATTGCGCCCACTGGATCGTCAATCTTAAGCTTGTCTAGCGTAACAATGCTTAGCACTACTAAAATACCACCAAGGCCGCCGAACAGCGTTGCTTCTAGTGGAGTAGGTGTTGAAGGCTCTGCTGTAATAGCTACAAGACCTGCCAGCGCACCGTTAAGAACCATAGTTAGGTCAGCTTTACCGAATAGAATGCGTGCTACGATAAGTGCAGCAATTGCACCACCAGCAGCTGCAGCATTCGTGTTCATAAATACAATAGCTACTGAGTTTGCACTTTCAACAGTTGCAGTAGCCAGTACTGAACCGCCGTTGAAGCCAAACCAACCCATCCAAAGGATAAATGTACCTAAAGTTGCAAGCGGTAAGTTTGCACCTGGAATCGCGTTTACTTTACCGTCAGCAGTGTATTTACCCTTACGAGCACCAAGCACAAGAACACCAGCAAGAGCAGCAGCTGCACCAGCCATGTGAACAATACCAGAGCCAGCAAAGTCAGAGAAACCTAGGTCTCCTAGTGTATACATACCGAATACGGCTTCGCCGCCCCATGTCCAAGCACCTTCCATTGGATAGATGAAGCCCGTCATGACAACTGCAAACGCTAGGAATGCCCAAAGCTTCATACGCTCAGCAACCGCACCAGATACAATAGACATTGCTGTTGCAACAAATACTACTTGGAAGAAGAAGTCAGCAGAAGGTGCATATGTTGCTGGTTCTTCAGCTACACCTGTAGCGCCATCAGCCATGATACCGCTTAGGAATGGACCCCAGTCGCCACCGCCATACATAATTCCGTAGCCGCAGATCATGTACATGGTGCAAGCAATTGCAAATAGTGCCACGTTTTTAGTTAGAATTTCTGTGGTGTTTTTCGCTCGAACTAGACCAGCTTCAAGCATCGCAAAACCTGCAGCCATCCACATAACCAGTGCACCGCAGATTAGAAAATAAAAGGTATCTAGCGCATACCCAAGTTCAAAAGTGATTTCCATTATGGTTTTCTCCGCAAATATATCGTTGTGGCTTACAGCGCGTCGCTATCCGACTCACCAGTTCGAATACGAACGGCGTGTTCAAGGTCATAAACAAACACCTTGCCGTCTCCAATTTTGCCTGTTTTGGCAGCGCCAACGATGGCTTCTACCAGGCGCTCTACTTGATCATCCTGAACAGCAATTTCCAGTTTGACTTTAGGTAGAAAATCCACCTGATATTCCGCTCCGCGGTAAAGTTCAGTGTGTCCTTTTTGACGTCCAAAGCCCTTCACTTCGGTCACGGTCAGACCGTCGATACCGATTTCTGAAATGGCTTCACGAACATCATCTAGCTTGAACGGCTTGATGATCGCTGTGACTAGTTTCATGAGTTGCTCCCAGTTTGTTTTGGTTATTCTGTGATTTATGGTCGTGTTTCCAACTACGGGAAGATAAACCAAGAGCCATGCCACAAATGTTTCCATATAAAAATCATATATATAGCCACAAACAAGCGGACCTTGCACAAAAATAATGCACATTAATGGTGCACGAGCTAAAAATTGCCCAACAATGAAGCGGCCGAAGAAAATACTGAGGTAAGGTGTCTAAAAAGAGCGATGAAATTAGGATGGAACTATTCGATAGCGTGAATGGTCTGTTGTTTACAATGACAACTATCACTCCTACTTTCTTTGCGCCTGAACGCAGCATCGAACACCATGCCCTTGCTAAAAAAACGGCGTGGCGGCCGCTATTAATTTCAGGCGGTGTACACGTATTTGGGGTGATTTTGGTTGTCTTACTTTCTCAGTTGAGTATTGATGATCAAAAAGCACGTGTAAACATTTTGGAGCGAACAGCCGAGATAAAAGCTCGTCTGTATTACCCTCCCATGCCACGACCTCAAGTGACAGAAGATAAGCAGGTTGAACGCCTTAATGAAACACGTAATAACGAGCTTAAGCCTGATGTGTTTAAGAGTCCGCAAGCGACTGATAGTAAAACCAAACCATCAGAAAAAGTAGAAGCCCACCAAGAGATAAACCCAGCGACTGAGGAACAGCTAGCACCGGTTGAAAGTAAGCCGGATAAAACGCCGCCGTCCTCGAGTCTTTCCAATGATATAAATCGACGGGCGGGTTCGTTAAACCTATCGGTTAAAGACGGGGCTGCACGCTATTTTGAAGAATATAACAACAACAAACTCGCTGAAGACGCTAAACAAGCAGCAAGAGAATTTCAAGAACAAAAAAACAGCCCTATATTAAGCGGGCCAAGCACACAGCAAATACAAGCAAAAGAAAATCGACGCCCTTCAAAGCGCGTAAACTGTAGCAGTACGACCAATAAAACCTTGGCGATATTGAGTGGGATTGCGGGTGGTAGCCTGAAATGCACCAAAATGGACGATCACAAACGTTTTATAGACGCTAGAGTGAAAAAATTACCCCAAGATGAAAATAAAAACTAGAGCGTGTTGATTATTGCTTTGCTTTTTTATAGTAGTCCGTAGCTAACGAGAGCTCCCCTTTAGCAAGGCGTATCACTTTCTCTTAAAAGTCTTTGGTGGTTGCCCGAAATACGTTTTAAACCGACGGCTGAATGCCGCAACGTCTTCATAACCCGTGGTTTGAGCTATGCTCGACATAGGCGTATCGGTATTTCTAAGCAGCGCTTTGGCTTTCTCCATCCTTATCTTCACTAGGTAATCACGTAAGCTAAGCCCAGTGGCTTGTTTAAACCGAGTTTTGAACTGTGTGGTTCCCATACAGGCCATCTCTGAAAGCAACTGCAACGTATGCGATGCCCCTAAGTCACCATGTATGTGGCTTATTACTTGGGTGATTCGCTTGTCTGCTCCCGCGCCCACCTCACTTTTTGCCAGCAATACCTGAAATAACGCAGTCATTTCATCGTGCCCGTAAAAAGCGTAATTGGTTAACTGCACTTCGACAAAACTTAAGAAAGCTTGAAGGGCGGTATTAACCTGGAAAATAGGCTTGTGTTTGTCTTGCAACTGTACTGGTACTGAACGTAAGTCGGCAACCACAAACTTTGCATTTTCGTTCGCACTAAAACTATGTACTTCGAGGGGCGCAATACACACTCCCTCCCCTACACCGACGCTGCCTGTAAAATAGTCTTGCGCTATTTCTATATGCCCGTTTACAGGCAATACTAACTGATAAAAAGGATGTGCGTGACTACGGGCTTTTCTGGCATAAGAACGAACTGAAAGCGACGGTAATTGTGTTGCTTCACCTATTTCTCTGTCGTTACTCACACTGATTCCTGCCTTTTTCTCTGATGTCACGTTATTCATAAGTTGCCAAAGGTAAGATGCTGCGCGTATTCTTTGTATGCCGCAACTACTTATCGCTTGCCGATTTGCTATGTTAGTGAAACATAAAAACAGCACACTTTATAACAACGAATACAAGGAAAATCACTGTGGCCGCAGCTAACTTACTTGCCCTACTTGATGATATTGCAACGTTAATGGATGACATCGCAACTATGTCAAAAGTCGCAGCACAAAAAACAGCGGGCGTTTTAGGTGACGATTTAGCAGTAAATGCCGATCAGGTTCAAGGGGTTAAAGCAGATAGAGAACTGCCTGTTGTATGGGCTGTTGCAAAAGGCTCGCTTATCAATAAGGCCATCTTGGTTCCCGCAGCGTTAGCCATAAGTGCCTTCATACCTTCACTTATTACCGTGTTATTGGTGCTGGGCGGATTATATTTATGTTTTGAAGGCGCTGAAAAACTGCTTCATAAATATCTCCCCCATGAAGATGAGGAAGAAATACGAGAAGCCCGAATTGAAGCGCTCTCTAAAGACGATGTTGATATGGTGGCTTTTGAACAAGATAAAATCAAAGGCGCTATACGCACCGACTTTATATTATCTGCTGAAATCATTGTTATTGCGTTAGGTACCGTGACAGATGCAACGCTCACAACGCAAATTGGTGTGTTAGTGGCACTAAGCTTAGCCATTACACTTGGCGTATATGGACTAGTCGCGGGCTTGGTTAAAATGGACGACGTGGGCCTTTACATGCTTCGTAAGTCACTAACAGGCTCAATGAACACCCTTCAACGATTTATCGGCAAAGCATTGTTAGTTGCCGCGCCCGCGCTAATGAAAACCCTTGCGGTAGTGGGTACGGTGGCAATGTTCTTGGTGGGCGGCGGCATCCTTACTCACAGCATAGGCTTTCTACATATTTTTACCGACTGGTTTACCACACTTATCCCAAGCGCATCATTGGTTATGTCTATACTGGCAGATGGCGTAGTAGGTATTGTTGCTGGCGTTATCATTGCGCTAGTAGTGACAATGGTTTCCAAATTTAAAGGCAAAAAGTCCTAGGGCCGTGCTCTGTGCTTTATCTTTTTGTTTAGTCTTTTTTCTTTTTCACCTTCTCTCTTAAGGGAGGGCGTCGCGGTTTTCTGTACCGCTGACCTTCCCTATAGCACTTTATCTAACAAAAAATACCTTAGCTCACGCTTTCTAAATCGTTGCGTTAGTCATTTTGACCACACTCATATGAAAAGCACTAAATTTTAGTATTTTTGTAATAGGCAATCTTTTTACCTACTTTCCCAAGAAAAACAAAGTTCAACAATTTCAAGTACATAGACTTTTTTAACGAGTTGGCACATCCCTCGCTATAAACTAATTGTTAATTGATAACGACTTATTATCGAAACCTTTAGCAACATGATAGCTGCCACGCAGTATGTTCAAGTGCAGTGTCTAACTTACTTTTTTAGGAGATTACTATGTTTATCGGTCGCAAAACTTTCACTGCACTAACTTTAGCAACTAGCGTATTGAGCGCAGCAGCATTCGCTGACGAATCTCAGAACAACATTGTTTCACATACAGATTTTATCGTTGAAAGCGCCATGAATGACGTAAAGCAGAACTTAGCGCTGGATGTGACCTATGACGTGTTAACTAAAAGTCACACATTTGAACCAGAAGTAGAAAAAGCCCGCTCATTGATTGCAGAAATAACTATTACACCAATTGAGTCAGTCAGCTCGGACGATAACGACGCATAAGGAGAGTGCACATGTTAACCGCCGCAACCCTATTTATGATAGTACTCGGGCCGGTTATTGCGTTTGCTGTAAGTGCGCTGGTGTTTTCTACAGCGCGCCTATTCCTTCAGAAAGGTCACTGAAAACGCAATAAAAACAAATAGGAACCTAACCGACTACCGCTAAAAGATTTGCCTTCCCTGGGCCTTTTACTCCAGAGGGAGATAGAAAGCACGGACTGTATCCCAGCCAAGTGATTGTGTTTTCTATCTTCTTACTGGAGTTTTTTTCATCCGAATATCCGTTCCCACCAGCTTTTATCATCCTTGTCGCTGTCTTTGTCTACAGGACGGCCTGAACAATCTTGTTGAGGTGGAGGAAGCACATCCAAAATAGCCGGTACGCTTAAACTCCCAGCACATCCTGCAACCACAACCGCGCCGGTCTTGGCGTCAAAATGTGCAATGCCTAAGCCTTTTGGGAAACGCCTTGATAATGACTTGGGTGACTGAGATTTCATGTAGTTTATAAAGACGGGTAAGGCCCCACCTGCACCGGTCAAATTAACCGGTTGGTTGTCATCATTGCCTACCCAAACCGTAACCACATTGTTTCTATCGAAGCCACTAAACCAGCTATCGCGGTAATCGTCTGTGGTGCCCGTTTTGCCAGCCATATTCACATTCCCAAAATTCCAACCGATGCGCTTCGCAGTACCTTCGGTGGTTACTTTATACAAGGCATAGTTGAGCAAATAGGTTGCTGCTTCATCGGTGCGCTGAGCAAAAAACTCCGCCTTTTTCCAAAGCAGCGCGTTATCTGCTGTTACTACAGAAGTCACCGTATGAAGAGGTATGTAACGCCCATCATTTGATAAGGTCTGGTACATTTGGTTTGTACTAAATGGTGTCAATTCAAAAGCACCAAGGGTCAACGACGGTACTTTATCTACAGGGGTGGTTACCCCTAATCGCTCTATCGTATCGGCTAGCGCATCAAGCCCTATCTGCATGCCTAAATTAACCGTAGGTATATTTAAAGACTCGACTAGCCCTTGAAGTAAAGGCACCTGGCCTCTGAACTCTTTATCGTAGTTTTGCGGCGACCACGTTTTTCCATTTCGACTTTCAAGGGTAATGGGTTCGTCTTTAAGCGGCGTTGCCAAGTTAAATTGTGTTGGATCTTCTAGTGCGGTTAAGTAAACCGCAGGTTTAATCAACGAGCCTATAGGGCGTTTTGCGTCTAGTGCTCGGTTAAAGCCTTTGAACGCAAAGTCTTTTCCGCCAACGATAGCGCGTACTTCACCACTTGCACTATCTGTGACTACCATTGCGCCCTGTAATGGCACTTTCCTGTCTTTTTGCAAACCGTCTAGCGTACCCGACAATGCACTTTCAGCGCGGCGCTGGGCTACGATATCAAGTGTTGTAAACACTTTTACGCCCGAATCTCTTAAGCTAGGCTCAGCCAGAATTTCATTGAGTTCCCGACGAACCTGCTCCATGAAAGCAGGGTGTTTACCGCTTGCTAGGCTCGCCCCACTGGCGAGCCCTAACGGCATATTCACAAAACGTTCGTAGTCTTGACGACTAATTTCATTTTCATCAAACAGCATGCGCAGCACTAAATCACGACGCTCTTTCGTGCGCTCAGCATATTTGCGTGGGTTGTAATAAGATGGGCCTTTAATAATAGCAACCAACGTGGCTATTTCGGGCGTACTTAGCTCGTTAGCTGGTCGGTCAAAATAGAAATAGCTAGCAAGTCCAAAACCATGTACGGCCATATCGCCATTTTGCCCCAAAAACACTTCATTTAAGTACGCTTCAATAATTTCTGATTTGCTGTAACGGGCATCAATGATCACCGCCATAATGGCTTCTTTTGCCTTACGCACAATGGAACGCTCACGGGTTAAAAACATGTTTTTAACCAGCTGCTGCGTTAGCGTACTGCCGCCTTGAACCGTTCGTCCGGCTGCAATGTTTGCCATTAGAGCCCGCAATATTGAAAGCGGCGCAACGCCATGGTGATTATAAAAATTGCGGTCTTCCACCAGGGTTAGCGCTTTTGGCAACATGTCAGGAATGGTGTCTAACGTTACCAGCATACGGTCTTCTTGAGACCCGCTTGTCATGCGCGTTACTAACCAGGGTTCTAGCTTTGCAGAACCATACGGGCGGCCTTGCGACTTGTCATAAATTTCCCCAATACGTGCACCTTCCCACGTGATCACTAAATGACGCAGAGGCTCTGCGCCTTCTGGAAACTGAAACGCGCGGCGCTGTACAGTCAGCACCTTATTTTGATAGCTATATTCACCGCTACTGTCGGCAAAGGTTACCTTGCGGTAGCCCAGCAAATTGAGTTCATCAATGACTTCTTGTGGCGTGATCTCCTCGCCTTTACTTACTTCTAAAGGACGTGCGAAGATTTGCGCAGGTACTTCCCACTTGTTACCCGAGAACGCATGTTTAATTTGTGCGTCGAGATAAAACGCATAAGCCCCGAGCACCACTAAGCCTATTAAAGCGACTCGCCAGAATAGCTTGAAAAACCACGAGCGCTTGGCTGAGCTCTTACCCTTGTTGGTTGTTTTGCTTTTTGAAGATGATTTGTTTTGTGTCTGTTTTTTTGCCACGTGAAAACGCCATGAAGATCATTGAAGATGACATCGCATACTTTGCGATATAGGTTTAACGAACGTCGCTTAAAACGTTAGTTTTAATGGTATCAACATTACCATTCGGGCCGCCGCTCAACAACTGTTTCCAAATATGCACACCTATTGCCCATTTACTATTGATGCGGAATAAAGTACTTCTGTACGTACTAGGAAAAGTGAATTTTACTCGCGTTTCACGGTCACAATGCGATAGCATGCTGGCAAGTAACACAGGAATCGTACTATGCGCTTAGCTTCATTTAAGTCTTCTTTTCTTTCTGATCGTTCACCTAAGAAGACCAAGTCTTACACCTCATTAATTCGTACATCTTTGGCTCTGCTTATTACTAGTGCGTCGATTAACACCGCTTATGCCAATGAACAATTTGCTAGCTGCACCGCCGTACTTGCAGATAAAGCAAAGCAAGAAGGGGTTAGCCAGCAAACCATTGATGATGTATTTCCTCACCTTGTTCATCAAGACCGTGTGATTGAGTTAGACCGAAGCCAACCTGAATTTGTACAAACCTTTCCAGGGTACTTTAGTAAGCGCGTTACCGATTGGCGCACTCAGAAAGGCAAAGAGATGTACGCTAAGCACGAAGCGCTTTTGCACAAACTCAGTGATAAGTATGGCGTGCCTCCTCACTACCTGCTCGCTTTCTGGGGCTTAGAAACAAACTTTGGCTCTTACAAAGGCAAAATGCCGGTACTTGATTCTCTTGCCACGCTGGCTTGTGACAAACGAAGAAGTAAATACTTTACCCAAGAGTTCCTTGTGGCCGTGAAGCTGATGGAACGGGAAAAGCTTCAAAAAGAAGACATGATTGGTTCGTGGGCTGGCGCTATGGGTCACACTCAGTTTATGCCTTCAGCCTATACACACTATGCCATTGACGGCGACGGCGACGGGCAAATTAATTTGTGGGCAAGTGAAGAAGATGCGTTATCTTCTGCCGCAAACTTCCTTGCAAGCCTAGGTTGGGAGCGCAGCTTCCGCTGGGGTCGTGAAGTGCAGTTGCCTGAGAACTTTGACTATCAAGAGTCTGGTTACAAAAATAGAAAACCTCTTAGCGAATGGAACGCTCAAGGCGTGAAGAAAGCCGATGGCTCTGCGCTGGGCGAAGACGATACCACAGCTTATGTTATCGTGCCTGCAGGGCATAACGGCCCTGCCTTTATTGCTTACAAAAACTTCCGCGTTATTATGCGCTGGAACAACTCTGAGTTTTATGCCATCGCCGTAGGCGTATTGGCCGACCGCATCGCTGGAGCGTCTGGTATTAAAGCAACCTTACCTGATCTCCCCGCCTACAGCCGCAAAGACATTATTGCGCTTCAAAGTAAGCTAAATAATTTAGGCTTCGATGTGGGCAAACCCGACGGCATCATTGGCCCTGCCACTCGCGAGGGTATCCGCAACTACCAAATTAGCAATAATATGATCGCAGATGGTTTTCCAGGTTTGGAAGTAATGGCAGCCCTCAACATTGACCTGGCAAGCAAGGCTACCTCTTAAACTTGATTAAAACAGCGCCCTTTCAAGGGCGCATTAATCATTTGGTATTTTTAGTAATCGGTAAGATAAACACCGTCCAGCTTATTGGTTACTGAACGTATTCAAACGTTAGACTTGAAAAGTAAGTTTCAAAATCTGCTGCAGAACTATTTGTAAGGGGTACGCCCCAAACCGTATTTAGCATAACAGGCCCTTCGACATTAACTTTAAACGTCGCCTTTCCTTCACTGTCAGTTTTAACCGCTTGCACTTCCACGCTGTGATCAACTAAGGATGCTGCATCGATAAGTGCATTGCTTAAGGGCTTTCCTTTGAACAACACCTGAACAGATAGAGTGTTATCTGAGAGTTTATAAGGGTGTTCAAGGGGCACTATTTCTAACGTGTGGCCAATTGGTTTTATGGCATTGTCCGTTATTGCCTCACCTACTTGTACAATGGTTTTTGCTTTCCTTGAATAAAGCTCTTTTCCGGCGATATCGTTTTGCCCTCTCGCCTCGCGATGGGCTAGTATTTCTGTTAAACCTTCATCTTTCGCATACTGATTAAACTTCTTCGCTTTTAGTACACTAGTCGCATGATAGCTTTCAAACCCTATAACGTGAGTGCCAGGTGAAAGCTCGACCGTTTTAGCCATGCCGGGTAGCATTGACGTTTTAGGTACTACGCTGGCGGCCATATCACTCACGCCATTAGAAGAATAAGTGCGCAACGCGACTATCCTATCCCATGACAGGTTCCAGTGAGAGGTATCTTCTTTATGGCCTACTTTAAACTGCAAGGCAACAGCACTTGGCTCTTGTGAACGGTAGCTTGCTGGCTCTAACCAAAAATCGTGAGCCCGAGCACTTAAAGATGTAGCAAACAGAAAGCCCACGGTGGCTAAACTGGATAATTTCATAGTGTAAGGTTACCTAAATAAAAGTTTGTAATTGCTACCATCAACTTAGCTTAGTTTTTATTGTGTAACCACTGTCGTTAAAAACAGACTGTGTAAGAGACTGGCGTATAAGCAATGGCTAGTGTTTGAAATACACAACAATCAAATAAAAACAATAAGAGGTATGGCCGCATCAACGGCTACATATGTTTTTTTGTCTTGCTGGTCGGCAATGCATTGGCAGGATCATCCGGCCAAAAGTGCTTGGGGTAACGCCCCTTCATCTCTTTTTGTATTTCTTTATAGCTGCCTTGCCAAAACGCACCTAAATCACTGGTGGTTTGCAGTGGCCTACCTGCTGGCGACAGCAGCTCGCACACAACAGTAACTCGCCCACCCGCTAAGGTTAATGGAGCGCTTTGCGAATACAATTCTGGCATTTTGACCGACAGCACCACATCCCCATTGTCGCGATAATCTAGGCTAGCCTCTCTGCCCGTAGGAATAGTCACGTGAGTGGGCAAAAGCGTGGCCAATGCGTCTTGCTGAGGCCAAGATAACCCATTATTCAAGACAGTTTTCCACGGTAACTGCTTAAGGCTTTTGATACTTTTACAGCTTTTTAAAACAGGCGCTAGGCTGTCTTTTGCCCTATGCACCAAGTCGCTTAATGACAATGGCCAGGGATCTGGTTCGTCAAAAGCTTTATCTTGCGGTAAATTGAGCTTTGCGGCCAACTGAACTCTTCGCCACCATTGCCAATCGGCATCCGACAGTGGCCAATTGGATAACGGCAAGGTATCGAGATAGGCAAACCAAGCATCGCACATTGCGCTATCCCAAAACGCTTTTTCGCGGCTTTTTTCCTGTCCGGATACTGGCGCACTATTTAGCGTTATGTCATAAAACCCCGTACTTACTCTGGCTTCCATTACGCCAGTTTCGCTGTTAAGAATAACGCTACGCTTTTCGCTAAATGCGTCAGGGAAAGCTAAACGCAACCTGCGCTCAGGGACACGCTCAGCTAGACGTATTGCCACTGTGCTTTTGATTAGCTGCCCCTCAAGCACGGCTATCCACGGGTGATTGTCCTTTTCGCTTTCATTGGAAAATGTACTACCGGCTGTAGCGGTTAGCTCAGCCCCCTTCCCACTCGCCAACTTGTACTCAATAATATGAGACTGTGAAGCACCGCTTCCCGTAGCCCCCTTCGTTGTCACTTTCGAATTACCAAAATTACCGCCATGGTTGCTTGGCGCATTTCGCCGGTAGCCCACCTGCAAAGGAAAGGCGATGGCGATACAAAGGCCAAGGGCGTGTTCGTCTAATGCGTTGATGTCAGGCTTAAAACTCTGCGTTTTTCCCTTCTCGCTTTGCACATAGCGCGCATAACGAGAAGCCTGTTGTATAAGCTGATTGCGAGTACTGCTATTAGCATGAAGCAGCGCATCCATTACGTTTGTCGCACCATTTACATTAATATTGCTTTCGCTTATAGCCACTACAAAAGGTGCTGCAAAGCGAAGCGCACTATTTTCATCAGCACTTAGCCCCTCTATACCTGTTTTTGCCGTTAGCAATAAATGGGCTAAATGAGGCTGACATGGCAACTGGGCCAACGCTCTTCCATAAGGGGTAATGTTTGCCTTTGAAACAGCATTAACTCGGCAAAGCTTTTGTTGTGCGACCTGCAGTTGTGCTTGTGTAGGTTGAGTCAATAATGCCAACGTATCTGGGCTGCTACCCCACGCCAGAGTATCAAGCAAGAAGCTGCTTAAGTCCTCTTTCTCAATTTGCGCCGCATTATGTTTGGCCAAACGCTCGAAGCTGCTTTTACTGCATAACCTATAGCAGGTACCGGCCATTACCCGTCCTGCTCGCCCTGCTCTTTGCGTGGCTGATGCTTGCGAAATACGTTGCTGGGTAAGCGCAGTAATATCGCTTGAAGGGTGATACTGAGCGCTGTTCTCCCACAGAGTATCAATAACTACTGTCACGCCTTCAATGGTTAAACTTGTCTCTGCAATGTTGGTAGATAATATGATTTTTCGTTTACCCTGGGGGTCTGGCGCGATGGCTGCTTGTTGTGCTGATTTTCCTATAGCGCCATAAAGCATGTGAACGGCTATGTCCGCACTTTCAGCTAACCCTTTTATTTCTCTGGCAACAGCATTTATGCTTCCTCGGCCGGGAAGGAACACTAAAATATCACCATCGTGCTCGCTTACTGCCTGTTTTATGAGATTACTGGTTTTCGGTACCAACTCATAAGCCTGCACATCTTGGGTGTAGCGAACATCAACAGGAAACATACGACCTTGCGTTTCCAAGTTCGCTACTGGCAGTACGCTAAACCCATTGAGCAATGTTTGAAGTGGCGCAATATCCAAGGTTGCCGACATCACCACTAGGCGTAAGTCATCGCGAAGCCCAGACTGGACTTCAAGTGCCAGCGCCAACCCAAAGTCACTATGAATACTGCGCTCATGAAATTCATCGAAGACAATAGCATCTACACCGGTAAGCTCTGGGTCTTGCTGAATCATGCGCGTTAATACGCCCTCGGTTATTATCTCAAGCCGAGTAGCTGACGACGTTTTTGACTCGCCCTTTATACGATAACCAACTGTTTCACCCACGTTTTCATTTAACTGTTTTGCTAAGTGGTCAGCAAGATTTCTTACCACCACCCGGCGAGGCTGCATGAGCAAGATTTTTCCTTTTAGCGAAGATTGCAGCAGCGACAAAGGCAGCACAGTAGATTTCCCTGCCCCCGGAGGCGCCCCTATGATGATGTTGTTAGTCGCTACGGCTTCTTGTAGCGGCGTAACAAGTTCATAAGCGGGTAGGTGAGAAAACGGTTGTAACATAAAGGGCATAAAGGTGTTATAAGTTGGTGGGTATAGTGTACCTGATGTAAACAATGCACTCGAACATCACAGCTATTTTTTTAAATTTGGTAAATACTCAATACGCGGGACTTGTTTTGGAACTCGTCCACAGCGCCATGATAAACTTATTATCGTACAGACGTTCGCTGCCTTCTTAAGTTTGTGGACAGCAATACTGTTTAATGTACATAGATAGGGCAAATTTAAAGGAGGAAAGCTATGCGAAGCTTTATTGGTTTAGATCTTAGCGCCACAGAAAAACTTGCTCTAGATAGCTGGCGTCAACAGGCGTTGCCTGAAGTAATGCCTCGTCAATGGGTGAAAAGCGAGGTAACTCGTACTCGTAAGTCTGGCAACAAGCGTAACGAGCACATCAACAGCCAAGGGCCCGCAGTACCTTATGCTGTGCCAGCAGCAAACTTTCATATAACGCTTTGCTTTTTAGGCGAGATAAATCACCGTCAGCACGAAGCGCTTGTGTATGAACTCGATCAGCTCGTCAGTGAACCATTTTCTCTGGCTCTCAATGCCACTGGGTTATGGAATGGGCCTAAAATACTCTTTGCTGCACCTACTGATACGCCAAAGGCACTTAATGAGCTCGCTAAATTGTCGCGAAAAGCGGCCCGTAAAGCGGCAATCGAAGTAGAAAACAGAGAGTATAAGCCTCACGTCACTCTTGTGAGAAAGGCTACGTCAACATTGCCGCTACCGCTTTACAGCCCAAGCGTAGACGTTCACATCTCAGCATTTCACCTATTTGAGTCTGTAACTACGCCGCAGGGAGTGACCTACCCTATTCGTCAATCTTGGCCGTTGAAACATAATATGTCGGTAAGAGAGAAACTTCGTCGCGGTATTACAGATGAGTAAACCAGCTAAATAATGAATGGCGAACTAAGAAAAATGTACTGCCGCACCGGATTATCCGCACCTGCAAAACTATGACAAACGCCTTTTTATGGCTAAGCAGCTGTGATCTATGGGTGTGATTATGAGTTATAGCAATTTAAGCTGGTTTTAAATTGCCTATAGCCTTTACAACGCCTAGCGTCACGGGTAAAAAGATAGCCTGTTTTTTTATTCAAACTGCCCACATGCAACAAACATTTAGATTAGTTATAGACTGCCCTGACCAAATCGGGCTAGTTGCCAGCGTGTCGCAATTTTTAGCCGACCATAACGCTACCATCGTTGAGGCCAGCCATCATACCGATTTACAGACCGGCCGCTTTTTCATGCGCCATGAAATTAGTACAGATTCGCTAAAACTAGACCACCAAAGCTTTGTTAAAGAGTTCACCCCACTTGCTAACGAGTATCAGATGAACTGGAAACTCAGTGATTCAGACAAAAAACAGCGCGTTGCTTTGTTAGCGAGCCTTGAGTCTCACTGTTTAGTTGACCTGCTTCATCGCTGGCATACTGGCGAGTTGCACTGTGATATTCCAGTAATTATTGGCAACCACCCGCAAATGAAACAGTTTGCTGACTGGTACAAAGTACCTTTTCATTGGGTAGACTTTAAAGCCTTAGGAAAAGAAGCAGCATTTGCGCAAATCACCACCTTACTTCAAGAGTACAAAATTGATTTGACCGTGCTTGCCCGTTTCATGCAGATTTTACCTGATACGCTATGCCAAGAGCTGGAAGGTAAAGCCATTAACATTCACCACAGCTTCCTACCTAGCTTTGCCGGCGCTAAGCCATATCAGCAAGCTTATGATCGCGGCGTAAAATTAATTGGCGCAACGTGTCATTACGTCACCAAAGACTTAGATGAAGGTCCGATCATTGAGCAAAGCGTAAAACGAATCAGCCATAGCGACAGCGCAGCTGACATGGTGCGCAAAGGTAAAGACTGTGAAGTAACCGCACTGGCTCACGGTGTGCGCTACCATTTAGAAGACCGCGTAATTATTCACAGAAACAAAACCGTGGTATTCGCGTAAGCTTTTACAATTACCTAATAAAAAAGCCCGACAGTAACATTACTCTCGGGCTTTGATTTGGTCGAGTCTCGCTCTATCTAGACATTCTTTTTCACGTTATTGAACCCATCTTCACCAAGTACTTCTTGAAGCCTAGCTTGTATTACGGCTTCCTTGTGTGGATAGTGAAAATCGAAACCTCTGCCATTTTTATCTAAAATTACTCCTAGATATTGGTGAGAAAAATTAAGCGCATAAATCGTGTCAGCATTCACTTTTAGTGGCTCGCGGTCATAACCGTGCAAATAGTGAAACACAACGCTCTCATTCTCTTTTTCTATTAAGCTTTCGATAGAATATTTCTTGCTAAGGCCCCTGCTTCTGAAATAGGAAACATAGCCAATAAGAAGCCCTACACTACTAATGGTCATTGCAAGCTTCAGATCGTCTTCTACGTTTAAGCGCAGGACAAAAAGCGCCAATAGAAAAGCCGGAACACCAAAAAATATTGCTTTGTCGATGGGTTTACGTTGCATTACCTTGCCTGTGGATTCAATTCCGTTTGACAATAAATACATCACAAAACAACTATATATTCAACTAAATTGGGCTAGTGCGCATGGCACGTCTAAGCTTCATGTAGTACCACAGGTTTGATACTGCAAATAGCGCTTCAGTAATAGCTAAGCCCCACGTTTGAGTAATCACACCGTATGCCGTGAAGTTGATTGAACCTATAATCATACACACGCGAAGGCCAGCCTCTTTACAGTGCAGTTCGCCAAAGCGATAAGCCATAAAAGTTAACACAGGCATAGCCTCAATCAGCGAGGTTTTACCGGTTAAATTATTTACTGTCAGTACAATCACCATCATAGTGATTAAGGTAATGTAAGTTGCAATAGGCGACAGGAGCTTATTTTTTATTATGCGATAGCTGGTACTCATTCCTGCTACCGTTATAACTACAACTCCTCCCCATGCTTGCTCAAAAGCCAAAAGAGAACCAATAGCAATACATAAACCTAAATTCAGCAGCAGTAACTTGCGTTCAGTATTCGACCAAAAGGAGGCCAAGGCGAATGCTACGGGAAACCCGTGGAGAAGAAATTCAAACATGGTGATCACAGTAAATAAGTCAATGGTTTACGCGCTGTGGAATACAGCTAATTCAGAACGCGCGCAGTGTAATTTCCAACCAGCGCAAAGCCAATCAAAATTTGTGCAATTTCGACGAATTGCATACCAGTACGATTTCCCCTCCAAACCGCTGTACTGCAAGGAATTACGTTAAAGAGCATTTAACTTATTTTTACATTATCTTAAGATGGTTTTTGTCAAAAAACCTATAGATAAAAACAGACAGGAAAACTCATGGGTAAATTTAAAACATCACTTACCGCTATAGCGGTTGTGGTTGCACTTGGTGCATGTTCACAGCAAAAGGCACCAGAAACGTCTAGCACAGAAGTGCAAAATACAACGGCATCTCAACAAGCACAGTTTGATAACGTGCTGCTTCAAGAGTTTAAAGGCCCCTATGGCGGTGTACCTGCGTTTGATAAGATGAATTTGGAAGATTTAAAGCCTGCGCTGGAAAAAGCTATGGAATTGAATCTTAAAGAAATTGAAGCTATCGCGAACAACGAAGCGCCACCAACGTTTGAAAACGTTATTGTAGAAATGGAGCGGGCAGGTGCAGAGCTGGGGCGCGTATTCACTTACTACGGCATTTGGAGTTCAAACAAGTCGAGCCCAGAATTCCGCGAAATTCAGGCAGAAATGTCGCCTAAGCTATCAGCTTTCTTCACGCAAATTACGCAAAACGAAAAGCTTTTTGAAAGAGTTAAAACGGTATATGAGTCTGACGAGTTAGATTCACTTACGCCAGAAGAACAGCGTATAACATGGATGACCTACAATAGCTTCGCACGCAATGGTGCGACCTTAGATGGCGAAGCGAAGAAGCGCTATGCTGAAATTAACCAAGAGCTTGCTACGCTACACACTAAGTTTTCTAACAATGTACTAGCAGACGAAGAAAACTACGTTACCTATATTACTGAAGACCAGCTTGACGGTTTGCCTGCCTCATTTGTTAAGGCAGCAAAAGCGGCAGCCGAGTCTCGCGGCGAAGAAGGTAAATATGCAATTACCAATACGCGTTCGTCTATGGACCCGTTCTTAACATACTCCACCAATCGAGAGCTTCGCGAGAAAGTTTGGCGTACTTACTACAACCGCGGTGACAATGCTGACGAGTTTGATAACAACGACATTATTAAACGTATCTTAACTCTTCGTGACGAGCGCGTTGAGCTATTAGGTTACGAAAATTACGCTCAGTGGCGCTTAGAAGATCGCATGGCAAAGAACCCAGAAAATGCCATGGACCTTATGATGAAAGTATGGCCTGCCGCTATTGCTCGTGTTGAAGAAGAAGTGGCCGACATGCAAGCCATTGCAGATGAAGAAGGTGCAGACATCACTATTGCACCATGGGACTACCGCTTCTATGCAGAAAAGGTGCGCCAGGCGAAATACGACTTAGACTCAAACGAAGTAAAGCAGTACTTACAGCTTGATAAGCTTCGCGAAGCCATGTTCTACGTTGCTGGTCGCTTGTTCAACTTCAATTTTACACCTGTTGAAGAAGGCAAAGTGCCGGTTTTCCATGAAGATGTAAAAGTATGGGAAGTAACAGATAAAGACAGCGGTGAACACATTGGCCTTTGGTATCTTGACCCGTTCTCACGTCAGGGTAAGCGCTCTGGTGCTTGGGCAACTACATACCGCTCTTACACTACCTTTGATGGCAAGAAAACCGTATTGTCTTCTAACAACTCGAACTTCGTAAAAGGCGCTGAAGGCGAAGCCACGCTTATTTCGTGGGACGATGCTGAAACCTACTTCCACGAATTTGGCCATGCACTTCACTTCTTAGCGTCCGACGTTGAATACCCGTCGTCGCATTCTGGTGTACGCGATTACACTGAGTTCCAGTCTCAGTTGCTAGAGCGCTGGTTAACTACCGATGAGGTTATCAACAACTACCTGGTTCATCACGAAACAGGCGAGCCAATTCCAGCAGAACTAGTTGAAAAGATTAAGAAGGCCTCAACCTTCAATGAAGGCTTCAAAACCACTGAGTACATGGCTTCTGCCATTATGGACCTGAAGTATCATACTACCGATCCTAGCAAGATTGACCCTGATACTTTTGAGCGTGAAGAGCTTAAGAAGCTGGACATGCCAGAAGAAATTGTGATGCGTCACCGCTCACCTCATTTCGGCCACGTATTCTCAGGCGAAGGTTATGCGGCGGCCTATTATGGCTACATGTGGGCAGAAGTGCTAACTGCTGATGCTGCAGAGGCCTTTATGGAAGCACCGGGTGGTTTCTACGATAAAGAAGTGGGCGACCGCTTAGTGAAATACCTATTTGCTGTGCGTAACGCAATGGATCCAGCTGAAGCGTATCGCAAATTCCGTGGCCGTGATGCCAAAGTAGACGCACTAATGCGCGACCGCGGTTTCCCTATTCCTAAGGAAACGAAAGAGTAAGCGTTAGCTGATGCTCTAATAAGCATTGCTTAAACTAGCCCTCGGTTCTATGAGTAGTCCGAGGGCTTTTTCGTTTATGTTTACTACCAGTCCACATAGATAAAGTCTAATATTTTTTGTTGACCTGTTGGTCAATTATGCTTCACAATCGTTTTGACCTATTTATTAGCAAAAAGTATAAACTTTACAAACAATAGGTCGATAACTTCTCTGCGCTTAAAAAATAATAAAAGCACGAGCGTAAGAATCATAAAGTAGTACTGGCCCGCCTAGGATTCAGTATCAGACGTTGCTGTGCCTGCAATGCCACGTCACCTTTAATCTATAAATTTTCAGCATTAACTTACGTGGTCGAAAGTCATGACTTTCAGTATTAAACAAAAACTCATTATTTCTCTTATTGTGGCAGTACTTGCCGCAGCTATTCTTGTAGGTTCAATTAGCCAATGGATTGCCCGTGATCTCGTTAAAGAGAACATGGAAGAACTACAGCTCCCTTCTTTACTGAAACAGGTTGGCAACCGCGTAGACAGAGAGGCCAGTGTAATGCTGACTGTGGCGCACAGCATTGCCTCTAACCCCGATATTCTCGCTTGGTCATCAGCCGGCGCCGATAGCGCTGGCGAACGGCGTTTACTGGGCTATCTAAATAATATAGTTGAATTTAACGATTTAACGGTAGCCTCGTTTGTAGACAGAAACACCTACAAATATTGGAACCAAGATGGCTTTTTGCGTGTACTTAAGAACGATGAGTTCGACGGGTGGTTTTTCGCTTACAAAAATAGTGGCGAACCCATCTCGCTGAGTTTGTACAACGAACCCGGACAGGGTTACCGCCTGTTTGCGAATTATCAGCAAGTAAACGGCAGAGGTATGTCGGGTGTTGCTAAATCGGTAGATGAGTTATTAGGTATTATCAATGCCGTTAAAATTGCACAAACCGGATTTGTCTTTCTTGTAGACGGTAGCGGTACTATTATCGCACACCCCAATACTGATTTACTGGGCAAAGCCAAATTAGCGACAATAAGTGATTCGAACACAGCAGGACAACTGCTTAATCGTCAGGGTTTCGCTATGGCCACCAGCGACTCAGCAGGCGATACACAGTTATTTGCCAGTACCTATGTGGAAAAGGCGGGCTGGTACGTAGTAGCGCAAGTACCCGAGCACGAACTTTATGCATCTTTAGATGCGGGTAGCCGCCAAATCATTATATGGGCGTTGATCATAGCCGGTGCTTTTGCATTCATCGGTATATGGCTAGCTGGAACCCTTACCAAACCACTTGAATCACTCGCTGATGTTTTCCAACAGCTCGGCAGAGGGCAAGGCGATTTACGTTCTCGAATTCCTATGCCTGAACAAAAAGAAATTGCCCGCTTAGTAGAAGGGTTTAATAACTTTATCGACCACCTTCACGGCACTATCTCTCAAGTGGCTAAAACAAGCCATGCATTAAAAGCATCGGCTCAGGATGTAGCAAAGCAATCTCATCAAACTGAAAACTCTACTAAAAGCCAACGGGATCAGACGTTGCAAGCAGCTGCGGCATTAACGCAGATGGGCAGTACAGTAAATGAAGTGGCACAGTCAGCTACTCATGCCGCGCAAAATGCGAATTTAGCAACCACAAACTCGGCTCACGGTCGCGAAATTACTCAGCGTGCAGTGCATGCGATAAACGGCCTGTCAGAGCAAATTCAAGATGTATCACGAGTTATTCAGTCGCTAGATGAACACACCGCAGCCATTGGCGGTATCCTTGATACGATAAGAGGTATTTCGGAGCAAACTAACCTACTTGCGCTTAATGCTGCAATTGAAGCTGCGCGGGCTGGCGATCACGGTCGAGGCTTCTCGGTTGTTGCCGATGAGGTTCGAACTTTGGCGCAACGTGCCGCCCAAGCGACTGATGAAATACAGGTTAAAATTGACAAGTTTCAGCAAGATTCTAAATCTGCGGTTTCGCAAATGGAGTCGAGCCGTACGCGCACCACTGATGTTGTAACCGCAACCACTGAAATTGACAAGTTGCTTCAAGATATCGCCGAAGAGATTGCTCATATCAATGATGTGAATACGCAAGTTGCCACTGCAACCGAAGAACAAGCGACTGTGGTTGAAGATATAAACCGAAACATCAACGATATTAGTGCATCTAGTGAAGAAACCTTAAATGCAACGCAAATATTGGTGAATGTAAGTGACAAACTTGACGAGCTGGCGCAGGAACTTTCGCTAGAAGTGAGCAGGTTTAAGTTGTAAGAAGCTTATAGTGCTATACGCCAAACAGTTGGTAAAAAAACCTTGTTCGCCATTATTTAGAAGGTAATGGCGTATTGCACTTTTACTTGATTATCACGGCTTGAGCGCCACGGTAGTTGAAGTGAGGCACCACCACTTTCCCACGATTCTCTCATGGCGCCTACAGTAAGTAGGTGCCTATCTTCGTTAAACGGAACTTCAACGTATAGGCCAGCCGTTGTGCTAGTTGGTAGTCTTATCGTATCAGCAACCGGGATACGCATTTCATGACGAGGGCGCACTTTATGGCTCAACCCTAAGCGGTAATCTCCTCTATCCCACCAGCTGACTACTTCGAACTCGTGGCTTTTCACGCGCTGAGATAAAACACCGTAGTCAAGAAGCCCTTTGTTGTAGTGCACAATGGCTTCAATGTTAAACATTGGCGCTATTTTTTGGCTGAATGCTAATTGGTACTGCTTCTGTTTACAGCCTTTGAATTTAATTTTGTTTTTGGTGAGAGTTAAAGAGAAGATATCATCGCTGTCTGAATACTTGTTTAGCCATTGTTGCGCTTTTTCAACCACTGAAGCATTAGCAGCACCTGCCATCATTAAACATGAGCAAGTGCACATTGCCAAAATAGCATGTACGAAACGTCTCATCTTCGCCCCTCTTAAAATGTGGTTGGTTAAAACAAACGTAAACACAGTTTTAGTATAGGCAGGAAAGAGGGTAATTGGGTATTAGCCATTTTACTAACAACAGCTAAAAGATAACTTAAATAGAATTGTGACGAGTGATGAAAGCGCGCTTGCTCACAGTTGTTAACAAGCGTAACGACCGAATTTTGCTTATTTTTGTGTTATTTGAGCGCTAGACAATGACGCCTTCCGCCCTTCCGTTGCTTCTTCACTAAACCAATAGGTGCCCTTGTTATCTACGCATACACCTTCAACTTGCTTATATCGCTCTAACGGCCATATATCAAAAAGCGTATAGTCTTGTGATATTTGAGCGATAAACGTTGCGAAATTGCCAAAGGGATCTGATTTATACCCTGTGATAACGAACATGCCTTGATGATGGTCGAAATCAACGCCAGTTACTACACCTGGTAGGCCTTCAATCGATGCAAAGGGGCTGATAGTTTGTTCTGTTTCCCCTTCGTTGACCTTGTAAACATGAGTAATGCCCGTTCTCCAGCTTTTTGAGAACAGAAGCAGTTCATTACCGTACTTGACCATCGCTTCTGAATCGAAATCGTGTGCGTAAGGAATATTGCTCGAAGCATTATTGCCTGCATATTTTAGCGTGAAGGTAGTTATTTCGTTTGTGTTGCGGCGATTTACTTTGTGAACTTCAACCTTCTCTCTTTTTCCTTTATTGTTTCCAACATCTGCAATGTAAAACGACGTGTCATCAGCGGTTATTGCTTCCCAGTCTCTATTAGTCAGTGGTAAACGCGTCCGCTCGGTTATCTCACCTTGGTAATTAATACGGTAAATTATTGGTGCGTTGCCTGAGTCATTAAGCGAATACATACTATCAATTTCACAAAACAAACCCGACGTTTCCGAAAGCTCTTCAGGCAATTCCACAACACTCTTAACGTTAAACGAAGCGCCCGAGGTAGGATATTGATTCGCGCATGCAGACGCTAGTAAAAGCGCTGACGTCAAAAGTGCAAGTTTAAAAAGAGAGTTCAAAAAAGTCGTTCCTAAAAGACCGGTAATCTCTTGTAATAATACCAAAGCTTTTAAACATCTAATATGTATTTAGCGCGCTAAAAATGGTCTATTGGTCTAAACTTCAAACCCAAGCGTATATCGCTATGGGCTAATGCTTGGCCTAAAGTCTCTATATGACAAATATTTAGGCTGATATAGGATGAATAAATAATAACGCGATAAGGATTCACTTTGTCAGACCCGCTTCTCTCACTCGTTGCAGTAGGATTGCTGTCAATTACATGCCAATACTTAGCTTATAAGGTAAGGCTTCCTGCAATTTTGCCGCTCTTAATAGTCGGTATTGTTGTCGGCCCGGTATTCGGTGTACTTAATGCGGACGACTTATTCGGCGATTTATTGTTTCCCGTCGTTTCTCTCTCTGTTGCCATTATCTTGTTCGAGGGCTCACTGACGCTAAAGTTTAGTGATATTGCGGGCCATGGCAATATGGTGAGGAACCTGTGCTCTATCGGTGTCTTAGTCACTTGGGTGGTTGCGGCGACAGCCGCACACTATAGCCTAGACCTTTCATGGCAGTTGTCCTTTTTGTTCGGTGCAATTGTTACTGTAACTGGACCTACCGTTATTGTTCCCATGTTAAGGACTGTACGACCTAAAACCAACCTAGCCAATATCTTACGTTGGGAAGGTATAGTTATCGATCCCATTGGAGCCTTGTTAGCGGTACTGGTATTCGAATTCATCGTAGCGTCACAAGAAACAGCTATTACACATACACTCATTGCCTTTGGAAAAACCGTCGGTATAGGCTCCGTATTGGGGCTTGCCTCAGGCTATTTACTGGGCCTATCTATTCGTAAGGAATGGATCCCCCACTATCTGCTTAATACCGCTGTGTTAACCGTTATTTTAGGTGTATTTGCAGCATCAAACTACGTAGCGCATGAATCGGGCCTTTTGGCGGTGACCATCTCTGGTATGGTGTTGGCCAACATGAAAGATGTTGATGTAGAAGACATCCTCGAATTTAAAGAAACCCTAAGCGTTTTACTTATTTCAGGTTTATTCATACTGCTTGCTACGCGACTGAACTTACAGTCTGTCATCGATGTAGGATGGGGATCGATTGTGGTGCTAGCCGCTATTATGTTTATAGCTCGCCCCCTGTCAGTATTAGCATCGTCCATTGGTACTGGACTTAAGCTGAATGAATTAGCGTTGCTAAGTTGGATTGCTCCACGTGGTATCGTTGCTGCAGCAGTCTCAGCCCTGTTCTCTCTTAAGCTTGAAGAAATCGGTTATGAAGGAGCGGGTATTATCGTTCCTATCGTCTTTATGGTGATTATCGCGACGGTTGTAGTGCAAAGTCTTACCTCTCGCAGTGTTGCATCTCTTCTTAAGGTTAGAGCGCCGGCGCCTACTGGCTACCTTATTTTTGGAGGTAGCAAATTCAATCGCGCCCTTGCGTGTGAAATGTTGAATCAAAAGTTGGACGTGACTATTGCAGATACTAACTGGGATGCGATTAGAGAGGCGCGCATGATGGATATTCCGGTGTATTTCGGTAATCCTATGTCCGATCATGCTGCTAGACATCTCGATTTAAACACCTTTGGCACTGTATTGATAATGTCGCCTTACAAACAATTGAACCCACTTATTGCTTATCACTTTGAGTACACTATGGGTAAAGACAAAGTGTGGGCGCTAACCAATAATGAACAGTCTACGCGACCTAGTCACCAAGTTAGCGAGCAGTATGCTAAAAAGCTTACGTTATTTGATGAGGGTGTTACCTATGGCTATTTAGCGTCAGCCATTGCCCGTGAATCTGCGGTTAAAACGACCCGGCTTTCAGAAGAGTTTACCTTTGAGCAGTATACGAAGCAGTATGGTGAACGGGCTACGCCGCTTATTGCCATTAATGCCGAAGGTAAAAGCTACACCTTTATTAACGGCAACAGCATTCAGCCTAAAGCTGGCTGGCGCATTATCAGCTTGATTGAGCCAGAGCTTGAACAAAAAATAGAAGAGTAAAAATAAGAAAACCTCCTGCCTCTCGGCAGGAGGTCTCTCCCTGGAGAACACGTAACACAGTGCCCTTTTATTAAAGGTGCGTTTTTATTTGGATTTTACTGCCGATACGCTGTCGTAGGCTTTATAGCAAAGAGTAGACCAAATCAACAAAACCCATTCTTTACAATAACTTACATTAGTTTGCACACCCTGACTTTAACAGGTACCTCATAGAAAACCCCATTAAAGTGCACAGTGCGCACTATTAAGGGGCCCACTTTTTAACCATAAAACAATTAGTTAACGTATTTCCGTATGCACTGAACAGTAGCTTCAAGAGCACCACTATTTTCTTCTAATACTTTACGGCCAGCTTGTCCTGCCTTTTCTCGCTCATTGGGTTTTAGAAGCCATCTATTCACAATCGCCGACATTGCTTCCCCACTCTCTACTTTTATCAGCGCGCCACACTCTTCTAAGTAACTGCAGATAACCGGATTATTATAAGTGTGAGGGCCCATTATTATCGGAATAGAAAAGCTTGCAGGCTCTAGGGCATTGTGACCCCCTCTATCAGCTATGGAGCCACCAACAAAGGCGAAAGAAGCCACCGCATAGGCATCATTTAATTTGCCCATCTCATCGAGTAACACCACATTGGTATCTTCTGGTACGGATTGCACCTGAGAACTTCGAACAAACGGTAGCGATTTAGCTTCAATAAGCTTAGCTACCGTATCGAAACGCTCAGGGTGACGTGGAACAATAATTACTTTGAAGGGAGGGCTTTGTTGCCACAACTCTTTTGCTGCTTGAAGTACCGCTTCTTCTTCAAGGTCATGGGTACTCCCCGCTACAAGTATGGGGTAATCTGCTCGATTCAAACCTAAAAAAGGATGGTCCGGCGCGGTAGCAGAAGCTACCTGGTCGAACTTGATGTTGTTAGTAAGCGTAAGCTTTTTATCGGGCACCCCAAGCCATGCATAATTTTTGTAGTCGCGCTGCCCTTGGGCACAAATATGGTAAAGCTTAGCGAGCATAGGGTTAAACAACTTACCAATCTTTTTATAACGTCTGGCAGACCTATCAGTCATACGGGCGTTGACGACCATTACAGGTATATCCCGTTTCCAGCATGCGTGGATAAGGTTAGGCCATAACTCTACCTCGGTGATTAGCACAGCTTTGGGCTGAATTCTTTTGAGCATTCCTGCCATAGCCATATGCAGATCGTAAGGTAAGTAAAAGTGATGCACGCTGTCACCGAAGATTGCGCGTACCCGCGCAGAGCCCGTAGGCGTAGTGGTGGTCACCGTAATCTGGCAATCGGGCTCATCCGCCATGATACGTTTAATTAAACAAGAAGCCGCAACCACCTCTCCCACTGAAACACAGTGAAATAAGTATCCGTCTTTTTTAGGTGCATGTGCGACGAACCCAAAGCGTTCAAACCTTCTCCGGTTATAGTCTTTGTTTCTGGTGGTACCTCTTAGCATTAACTGTAAAAAGGCGAAGGGAATAATGAACACTAATATCAGCGAATATCCCCATCGGCATATATCTTCAATAAGTGTGGGTTTGTAGCCGTTACGCTCGGCAGCAAACATAAATTGTCCTTAATGGTAAACATAAACGCATACATAATCGTTAATACAATGTGCGTCATTAAAGTGTCGTCAAACTGTGATGATATTGCTAGCTAGTTAGCTTCACGTGAATTTTGAAAGCCTATTCTAATGCCTAAAAACGTACAACAAATTCTTTTTATCAGGCTTAGCGCAATTGGCGATATTGTAATGGCTTCTGGCCTACCGTCTAGCATAAAGCAAAGTTATTCCCAATACGGAGAGCCTGTTGAATTAACTTGGCTAGTAGAAGCTCCCTATGTCGCGCTAGTTAAAAGTCAGCCCTATGTAGACCACGTTATTGCGTGGCCTAAAAACGAATGGCGAGCGCTATTAAAGGCTAAAAAGTACTGGGCGCTTTTTAAAACTATAAAAGCGTTCAGAAAACAGCTCAGAGAAAAGAACTTCAAAGTAGCAATTGAAGCACAAGGATTGTTGAAAAGCGCCTTTTTCGCTTACGTCAGTGGTGCATCACAGCGCATAGGTTTTAAAAGCAAAGAAAATAGCCAAAGATTACTTACTCTCGCGCTAGATAAGCCAATATCACAACAGATTAGCAGCGAATATCGACACCTCGCTAAAACACTATATTCACTTTGCAGCGCTGAAAACAATAATAGCCAAGGCTATGAAATGTGCATCAGATCAAGTAGCGCTGCCATGCAGTCAGCGATATCGAAAACTAGTCACTTAGGCTTAACAGAACCCTTTATAGCCATCGCGCCCTTTACCACTCGCCCTCAAAAGCATTGGCCTTCTGAACACTGGCAAAATTTAATTCACAGGGTACGTAATCACTCTAGTTTACCTATAGCCATTTTAGGAGGTCCTGGTGATGCAGCAAAAGCCGAAGCCTTAACCTTTGAATGTAACGGCGTAATTTCGCTCGCAGGAAAAATTAGCTTAGAGGAGTCCGTGAGCGTGCTGTCACTTTGCCATGCGTTTGTTGGTGTAGATACGGGTCTTACCCATTTAGCTACAAGTTATAAAAAACCTACTGTTGCCATTTTTGGTTCAACAAGACCCTATACTATAACCGACAATGCATATACCCATGTACTGTTTAAAGATATGCCTTGCGCCCCATGTAAACGGAAACCCACGTGCAATGAGCGCTTTGACTGCATGACGCTAGTTACACCTGAACAAGCCTTTAATCAACTTAAACCATACATAAGCCACTAGTATGAGCAACAAGCATTCTTTCGACATTAACGTTTTGCATATCGAATTGGGAAGGCATTTATACGGTGGTGCGAAGCAAGTAACTTATCTTATCGATGCGCTAGATAAAGACAGTGGGTTTACCCAACAGCTTGTTTGTGCTGCTAACAGCGAAATCAGTCATTACAGTTTTGACCGCTGTAAAACTTTCTCTATTAACTACAAAGGCGATACCGACCTAATAGGCTTTAAGCGTTTACTTGACGTTGTAAAGCGCATTAGGCCCGACGTAATTCACGTACACAGTAGACGTGGCGCTGATGTCTGGGGCGCACTGGTAGCAAAATTCACGGGAATACCGGCAGTATGTACCCGACGTGTTGATAATACTGAGGGTAAATTGGCCAGCTTTAAATATCGAGAGTACGAAGCGGTAATAAGCATATCGGACGGTGTCCATAATGTAGTCTCAAAGCACTGCGATAAAGTGAAATACCAAGGAATTATTCACTCTGCCGTTGATGAGAAAGAATACGGACAGCCTGCTGACCAGCAGTGGTTGAAGAGTAAGTTTGATATTCCACAGCACCACTTCGTTATCGCTAATTTTGCACAATATATCCCCCGCAAAGGGCAAGCCGATTTAATACTCGCTATGCGAGAGCTAACAACGCAATTTAATAACCTAACTTGCTTTCTTTTTGGTAAGGGCTCACAAGAAGAACACTATAAGTCGTTAATCGACAGGTATAAGCTGCACAGTAATGTAAAGCTGTGCGGGTTTACTAACGACGTTGCGAGCATTTTGCCTAATATAGACGTGCTGGTTCATCCCGCTTACGCTGAAGGGCTTGGCGTTATACTTCTACAAGCAGGGATAAGCAAACGTGCTGTTATATCAACCCCCGTTGGCGGAATTCCAGAAATTATAAAGCATAAGGAAACGGGTTTAATGGTGAGCCCCGGGGATATTAGCGGGCTGGTGCAAGCAGTAAGCTTATTGATAGCAAAACCCGAGGAAAAGATAGCATTAGGTAAAGCACTTCACCGGCATGTGAAAACACACTTTAGCATAGAGAATATGGCAAGAGAGTATGCTGCACTTTACAACCAGATTGTGAAAGCGTGAGTAAAACAAAGCGCGAACGCTTTTTAGGACAGGTCAAAGAAAACAAAAAAGCCGCTCGAAAGCGGCTTTTTTAAGACTTTGAAAAAAGTTAGCGATTAAACGCCAGCTTTTTCAACAACGTCAACTAGCATCCAAGATTTGTTCTTAGATAGCGGGCGACATTCACGTACTGTTACTACGTCACCTTGGTTGCACACGTTGTTTTCGTCGTGGGCGTGAAGCTTAGTAGAGCGCTTGATGAACTTCCCGTAGATTGGGTGCTTAACAAAACGTTCAACTACAACAGTGATGGTTTTATCCATCTTGTTGCTAACCACACGACCTTGTACTGTACGAATTTTTTGCTCAGTCATTACGCATCAGCCTTTTGAGTCAGAATGGTTTTAACACGCGCGATGTTACGACGTACTTTTCTCAACTGATCAGTTTTTTCAAGCTGACCTGTTGTGTGCTGCATGCGCAGGTTGAACTGTTCGCGTAGCAGGTTAATCAACTCTGCGTTCAGCTCTTCTACGCTTTTGTCTTTCAGTTCAGTCGCTTTCATTACATCACCGTCCGAGTTACAAAGGTTGTTTTAAATGGCAGTTTAGCCGCTGCCAATTCAAACGCTTCGCGTGCAAGATTTTCAGGAACACCTTCCATCTCGTAAAGAACACGACCAGGCTGAATTTGGCATACCCAGTACTCAACGTTACCTTTACCTTTACCTTGACGCACTTCAAGAGGCTTCTCAGTAATTGGCTTGTCAGGGAAAACTCGAATCCAAATTTTACCTTGACGCTTAACGTGACGAGTCATAGCACGACGCGCTGCTTCGATTTGGCGCGCAGTCATTCGACCACGGCCAACTGCTTTAAGGCCGTAAGTACCAAAGGCAACAGTGCTACCCGCTGCGAAGCCGCGGTTGCGGCCTTTGTGCATCTTACGGAACTTCATGCGTTTTGGTTGTAACATGATTAGCCCTCTCGCTTAGCGTTGCGGCCTTTCTTCTTAGGTTGAGCAGCTGGTGCTTGCTCTTGAGTTGTAGGTAGACCACCTAGAACTTCACCTTTGAAGATCCATACTTTAACGCCGATGATACCGTAAGTAGTTGACGCTTCAGAGGTTGCGTAATCGATGTCCGCACGGAAAGTGTGCAGAGGAACGCGACCTTCACGGTACCATTCAGAACGTGCAATTTCTGCACCGCCCAAACGGCCGCTAACTTCAACTTTAATACCTTTCGCGCCTAGACGCATTGCGTTTTGAACTGCGCGCTTCATAGCACGACGGAACATAACACGACGCTCTAGCTGGCTAGAGATGCTGTCAGCTACTAGCTGGCCATCTAGCTCTGGCTTACGTACTTCAGCGATGTTGATCTGAGCTGGCACACCGGCTAGCTTAGATACGTAGTTACGCAACTTCTCTACGTCTTCACCTTTCTTACCGATTACTACGCCTGGACGAGCAGTGTGAATAGTCACACGGATGCTCTTAGCAGGACGCTCGATCACGATTTTAGAAAGTGAAGCGTTCTTAAGTTGTTTAGTCAGATACTGACGTACCTGATGATCGTTATACAGGTTGTCTGCATAGTCTGCAGTATTAGCGTACCAGGTAGAAGTCCATGGTTTGCTGATACCCAGGCGTATACCTGTAGGATGTACCTTCTGTCCCATTATCTACTCCTAGTTATCCGCTACAACCACAGTGATGTGACTGCTGCGCTTAAAGATACGATCAGCACGGCCTTTAGCACGTGGCTTGATGCGTTTCATAGTTGGACCTTCGTCAACGAAAACCTTGGCAACGACTAGCTCGTCGATGTCCGCGCCTTCGTTGTGCTCTGCGTTAGCAATCGCAGATTCCAAAACTTTCTTTACTAGCGCTGCGCTTTTCTTCGGGCTGTACGCAAGAACTTCTAAAGCTTTCTCTACGTGTAAACCGCGAATTTGATCCGCAACCAAGCGTGCCTTTTGAGCCGACGTGCGGGCAAAACGGTGTTTAGCTAATGCTTCCATCTTCCTACCCCTTAACGTTTAGCTTTCTTATCCGCGACATGGCCGCGGTAAGTACGCGTTGGCGCAAATTCGCCCAACTTGTGGCCGACCATTTCGTCACTAATAATGACAGGTACATGTTGGCGACCGTTATGGACCGCAATGGTCAACCCAATCATATCTGGGATGATCATAGAACGACGAGACCAAGTTTTGATTGGTTTACGTTCGTTCTTTTCCACTGCAGCCTCTACCTTCTTCAGCAAGTGAAGGTCAATAAAAGGACCTTTCTTGAGAGAACGTGGCATGGTGAATCCTCGCTATTACTTGTTTCGACGACGTACGATAAGCTTATCAGTACGCTTGTTGCTTCGGGTTTTCTTACCTTTGGTAGGAACACCCCAAGGAGTTACTGGGTGACGACCGCCTGATGTACGACCTTCACCACCACCGTGTGGGTGATCAACCGGGTTCATGGCAACACCACGAACGGTAGGACGAATACCACGCCAGCGTGTAGCACCAGCTTTACCTAGTGAACGAAGCATGTGTTCTGCATTACCAACTTCACCAATGGTGGCGCGGCAATCAGAAAGAACTTTACGCATTTCGCCAGAGCGTAGACGTAGGGTAACGTAGTTTCCGTCACGTGCTAGGATCTGAGCGTAAGCACCAGCAGAACGTGCGATTTGTGCACCCTTGCCAGGCTTCATTTCAATTGCGTGTACAACAGTACCTACAGGGATGTTACGCATAGGTAGCGTGTTACCAGACTTGATCGGAGCACCCGAACCAGACTGGATTGCATCACCTGCTTTCATACCCTTTGGAGCCAGAATGTAACGACGTTCACCGTCTGCGTACAATACTAGTGCAATGTTTGCAGAACGGTTTGGATCGTATTCTAAACGCTCAACTTTGGCTGGAATGCCGTCTTTGTTGCGTTTAAAGTCGATTACACGGTAGTGTTGCTTATGACCACCACCAATGTGACGAGTGGTAATACGACCATTGTTGTTACGACCGCCAGATTTGCTGTTCTTTTCAAGCAAAGGTGCGTACGGTGCACCTTTGTGCAGGTCAGGATTTACGACCTGAACAACGTGACGACGACCGGCAGAAGTTGGCTTAGCTTTCAATAATGGCATTTCTAATCCCCTTCTTACTCAGCACCACCGACAAAGTCGATGTCCTGACCTTCTTTAAGAACCACGTAGGCCTTTTTCCAGTCGCTGCTCTTACCGAAAGACATGCCGTGACGCTTGGTTTTACCCTTAACGTTCACAGTACGAACACCTTCAACTTCAACTTCAAACAGTTTTTCAACTGCAGCTTTGATTTCAGCTTTGTTCGCGTCTTTAGCTACTTTAAATACAACTGTGTTGTTCGCTTCAGCAGCCATTGTAGACTTTTCTGAAACGTGAGGTGCTACTAGCACCTTCAGTAGACGTTCTTCTTTCATGCTAACGCCTCCTCAAGTTGTTTAACCGCATCAGCAGTAATTAGCACTTTTTCAAATGCAATCAAGCTCACTGGGTCGATGCCTGCTACGTCACGTACGTCAACTTTGTACAAGTTGCGTGCCGCTAGGAACAAGTTCTCATCAACTTCTGGAGTAACGATTAGAACATCATTTAGTTCATATTCGTTAAGTGCAGAAATAAGAGCTTTAGTCTTAGGTGCGTCAACACCGAACTTCTCTACAACAACCAAACGGTCTTGACGGATTAGTTCAGACAGGATGCTCTTAAGTGCACCGCGATACATTTTCTTGTTAACTTTTTGGTCAAAGTCACGAGGCTTTGCTGCGAAAGCACGGCCACCGCCAACCCAAATTGGGCTACGGATTGTACCAGCACGTGCACGGCCAGTACCTTTTTGACGCCATGGCTTCTTACCGCCACCACGAACTTCAGCGCGAGTTTTCTGCGCTTTTGTACCCTGACGAGCGCCTGCACCGTAAGCTACAACTACCTGGTGTACCAGGGCTTCGTTGAATTCACGTCCAAAGGTCGCTTCGGATACTTCAAGAGCGCTTTGCGCGTCTTTCAATGTTAATTCCATCAGTTCACTCCCCAGACGTTACGCTTTAACAGCTGGCTTTACGATTACATCGTTGCCAGTTGCGCCAGGTACGGCACCTTTAACTAGGATAAGGCCGTTCTCTACGTCAACACGTACAACTTCCAAAGACTGAGTAGTCACTTGCTTGTTACCAAGCTGACCAGCCATTTTCTTGCCTTTGAATACTTTACCTGGTGATTGGTTTTGACCAATTGAACCAGGTGCGCGGTGTGACAAAGAGTTACCGTGTGTCATACGCTGTGAACTGAAGTTCCAGCGTTTGATTGCACCTTGGAAACCTTTACCTTTTGATGTACCAGTTACATCAATCTTTTTAGTGTCGTTAAAGATTTCAACAGTGATTTCACTGCCTACTTCAATATCGGCACCTTCGTTTTCTTCTAGGCGGAATTCTACTAGAGTGCGTCCAGCTTCAACACCAGCTTTAGCAAAGTGACCTGCTTCAGCTTTGTTGATGCGGTTAGCTTTCTTAGTTCCAGCAGTAACCTGAAGAGCGCGATAACCGTCAGTTTCCTCAGTACGAAGCTGAGTAACGCGGTTTGGGGTCGCTTCAATAACAGTCACAGGGATAGACGTACCATCTTCAGTGAAGATGCGAGTCATACCCACTTTACGACCGACTAGACCAATCGCCATTGTTATAACCCTCTCTTATTAGCCCAGGCTGATTTGAACATCAACGCCAGCAGCCAAGTCCAAACGCATCAACGCGTCAACTGTTTTATCAGTTGGCTCGATGATGTCTACCAAACGCTTGTGAGTACGGATTTCATATTGATCACGCGCGTCTTTGTTAACGTGCGGAGAAATCAGAACTGTATAGCGTTCTTTGCGAGTAGGTAGAGGAATAGGACCACTTACCTGAGCACCAGTGCGTTTCGCAGTTTCAACGATTTCAGCCGTAGACTGATCGATCAACTTGTGATCAAACGCTTTCAAACGAATGCGAATTCTTTGATTTGGCATCGATTAAGCTCCAATCGAAAGAACAAAAAAATTCACCTTTTCTCTTCCATTAATTCCGGAAAGAAAAGATGTGCGTAAACCGATGGTTCCCTATCGGAACCCTGTTCTTTTTTCTAGCACGCCAGCAACAGGCTAATCAGTAATGATGAATCCGTTACTTCGGCAACCACCCTAAAAGCAGTGAGGTTGCGGCTAAAAACTTCATACCCTAATTGGGCAGTGGGCGCGAATTATACAGAAAGCAGAGGGCAATGCAAGAGGCAGTTTGCTTTTTATACACATATTTTTACGCTAAAACAGTGTATGTAACTGTCTAGAAGTAGTATTGTTGCTTTTATGGTAACAGTATATCTTGATACCCTAGCGTAAAACATGCTTATAGCGTCAAAAGCGTAAAGGACTAGGCGCCAACATTATTAGTAGTGAGAATATGGAAGTAGTAAATAACCAGCAAACATTTGCACAAATAAAACGCATCTTAAATAACCACTCTACGTTGTTAGATGCCTACAGCCTATTAGAACCTATGATACTTGGCTTGTTTGACGCCACACGCATGAGTATTTTTCAACGCCGTCGTCAACACCAAGACCTGGTCGCCCGATTTAAAACAGGTAAAGAAACCCTAGAGATAAAAGTACCGATTAGCCCCATGTCTATTGCTGGCTACGTTGCGCTTTCACAAAAGCCTGTTGTCATTGATGACCCGTACAATCCTACCCTACTTCAAAGCATTCACCCTCGACTTCGCTTTGCCGATAAATTCGATAAAGACAATGACTTTAGAACTCAAAACATCCTTTGCGTACCAATAATGAACGCTGGCGTGTTAATGGGTGTTATTCAGATCATCAATAAGGCAAGCGGCGGTTTTACCGAAGAGGACCTCAAGCGTGGGAATGCATTAGCGCTTATTCTTGGTGATAAATTCAGATTTGAATTAGGCGGCACCAATAACCCGTTTGACCTGTTAGTTCACAAAAGCTTGCTAGAAGAGGCCACCCTCGCCGATATACAAGCGACAACGCCAGATATACGAGCCTTAGTTCAACGGTTGATATCTGAACATCGCATATCGGAAGATGAAATTGGTAACTCCCTTTCAATCCACTATCAAGTACCGTTCATTTCTTACCTGCCGGAAAAATATCACAGGTTCGAAAACGAAAGTCGTCTAAACGTTTCTTACCTCAAGCGAAACTATGTTGCAGTTATCGCCGATGCACACGATAAACCCATTGTGCTAATGGCTGAGCCAAACAATGCCGCGCTCTTAATGGAAATTGAAAGCGCTATGGGCATTGATAGCTACGAAATCGCGGTAAGTTTACCTAACCTTATTCTTCAATATTTAGGGGAGAATAGCGGTGGCGGCGGCCCTGGTGAAATGAGCGACATCCTCGATGAAATTGGCTCATCCAGCGACGACAATGAAGACCAGATTGATGAGCTTTCAGACGATGCGCCAGCAGTTGTCCGCTTAGTAAGTCGTATACTGCACGATGCTAAACGTTTAAACGCCTCAGATATTCATATAGACCCTGAAAAGAATGCGCCTACTCGTGTTCGCATGCGCGTGGATGGCGTATGCCGCGATATGAACCAGGTACCTCACTCGCATCATAACGCGGTGATTGCGCGTATTAAGATAATGTCGAATCTTAATATTGCAGAGAAACGCGTACCGCAGGATGGCAAGCTCGCATTTAGAATGAACGGTAAACTCGTAGAAGTGCGTGTGGCTACTATCCCCACCGTCGCCGGTGAAGGTGTAGTAATGCGTATTTTGGCATCAGGCGGTGCAATGCCTATCGACAAGATGAACCTGGCCCCAACCAACCGTACAAGGTTGGAAGAAATGATTAAAAAGCCTCACGGCATCTTGCTTGTTGTAGGCCCCACAGGTTCCGGTAAAACCACTACGCTTCACGCTATATTGGGATATTTGAATACGCCTGAAAAGAAAATTTGGACGGCTGAAGACCCGGTAGAAATTACTCAGCCTGGTCTGCAACAGGTTCAGGTAAGCCCTAAAATTGGCTTTAACTTTGCGGCAGCACTTCGGGCATTCTTGCGGGCAGACCCAGATATCATTCTTATTGGTGAGATGCGTGATAAGGAAACCGCTCATGCGGGTATTGAAGCGTCATTAACTGGTCACTTAGTACTTTCAACGCTGCATACTAACTCAGCACCAGAGACCATCACCCGTCTACTTGACTTAGGTCTTGATCCGGTCAACTTCTCAGACGCATGCGTGGGAATATTGGCCCAGCGTCTTATAAGGACCTTGTGTGGGAACTGTAAAGAGAAGTATGTAGCAGGCGAGAAAGACATGGCGTTTATTGAGCGCCAATATGGCAAAGAGCACCTGTCAGAACTGAACATTCAGGCCCCACTTGAACTCTACAGAGCCAAAGGTTGCGAAGAATGTGGAAACACAGGTTATAAAGGCAGAACAGGTGTGCACGAATTACTGGGGATGACACCAGAGCTTCGCTCAATGGTATATAAAGAAGCCAGCGTTTCAGAAATGAAATCACAAGCGGCCAAAGATGGTATGCGAACCCTTGTGCAAGATGCTATTTTCAAAGTATTAAAAGGCGATACTGATATAGCACAAGTCCAAATTATTGGCGGAGAGTAAATGCCCTTGCCGGGTGCCATAAATAAAAAGGCTGCGAACTAACCGCAGCCTTAATCTTATAAACGCTTATCGTTTTAAATACTCTCGAATAACGTAGTGAAGTATTCCTCCGTTTTCGAAGTAAGTAAACTCGTTAGATGTATCGATTCTGATGTCCATCATAAAGGTAGTTGTTTGCCCCTCGTCTGATACAGCTTTCACTTCAACCTCGGTCTGCCCGCGTTCAACTGCATCGATAGAGAACGACTCGTTACCTTTAAGCTCCAAAGAGCTCGCGCTGTCACCTGACTTAAATTGGAGTGGTAGAATACCCATTCCTATTAAGTTAGAGCGGTGAATACGCTCATAGCTTTCCGCAAGTACAGCTTTCACGCCCATAAGAGAAGGCCCTTTAGCTGCCCAGTCTCGACTTGAGCCAGTGCCGTACTCCTTACCACCAATGACAACTGCTGGTACACCGTCATCTTTATAACGCATAGCAGCGTGGAAGATAGACATGCTGTCGCCGCTCGGATAATGGGTTGTCGCACTGCCTCGTGTACCCGGCGCCAGTTGGTTTTGAAGACGAACGTTCGCAAACGTTCCTCTCATCATTACCTCATGGTTACCGCGACGAGAGCCATAAGAGTTGAAGTCTTTTGGCTCAACACCTTGTGCCTGCAGGTACTCTCCCGCTGGGCTATCATTTGCGATGGCCCCTGCAGGTGAAATATGGTCTGTCGTGATTGAGTCACCAACTTTCACTAGGCATCGCGCATTTTCGATTGCCGTCAAGGCTTCTGGCTCTTTACCCATCACTTCAAAGAAAGGCGGATGCTTAATGTAAGTCGACTCTGGCCAGTCATAAACTGATGTTTTACTCACTTCCAGTTCATTCCATTCGCCTGCGCCTTTAAACACATCCGCATATTTTTCTTTAAATAGGTCACCCGTTACGTTTTCAGCAATATATTGCTGAATTTCGTCTTCAGTAGGCCAGATGTCTCTTAGGTAAACAGGTGAACCATCACTTGCCTGCCCCAATGGCTCTGTAGTGATATCTACATTCATGTTCCCTGCTAGCGCATATCCGACTACTAAAGGCGGTGACGCAAGATAGTTTGCCGCTACATCAGGATGAATGCGACCTTCAAAGTTACGATTACCGGATAGCACCGAAGTAACAGTAAGTTTCGCCTTTCTAATAGCATCAGTAATGGCATCAGGTAGTGGACCAGAGTTGCCGATACAGGTTGTACAGCCATATCCCACCAAGTTAAACCCAAGTGATTCAAGCGGGTCCATAAGACCAGCATCTTCTAAATACTGAGTAACAACCTGTGAGCCAGGTGCTAATGACGTTTTGACCCAAGGCTTACGAGTTAAGCCTTTTTCCGCAGCTTTCTTAGCCAGCAGACCCGCGCCAACGAGCACTGACGGGTTTGATGTATTGGTACAGCTTGTAATGGCAGCAATCACGATTGCGCCATCTTCTAAGTTGAACTTGTTACCTCTGAACTCAACAAAAGAGTCATGATCTTCATCAACATCATCAGTGGTACCCAGCCCAGCCTCGGCAATTAAATCGGTTTCTTCATCTAGTACTTTCACATCAATTTGCGAACGATGCCATTCATTGAATGCTTCTGCTGCCTTGTCTAGGGCAATGCGATCTTGTGGGCGTTTCGGCCCGGCAAGTGACGGCACTACTTCGCCCAAATCGAGTTCAAGTGTTTCATGGTACTGTGCATCTTTTGAATGGTCGTCATGCCATAGGTGACTGAATTTAGCGTACTGTTCGACAAGTGCTATTTGGTCCTCATCGCGACCTGTAAGTCTCAAATAATCTAACGCCACATCGTCTATGGGAAAGATACCGCACGTTGCACCATATTCTGGTGCCATGTTTGCAATTGTTGCGCGATCTGCTGTGGTTAAGTGTTTAAGACCTGGACCGTAAAACTCGACAAATTTGCCAACAACGCCGTGTTCACGCAATTGCTGTGTGATGGTAAGCACCATGTCAGTAGCAGTTACGCCAGCAGGCAACTTACCTGAAAGCCTGAAGCCAACCACTTTTGGTAATAACATTGTTACTGGTTGACCTAGCATAGCCGCTTCCGCTTCAATACCACCCACACCCCAGCCAAGTACGCCAAGGCCATTAATCATTGTAGTGTGAGAATCGGTACCCACAAGGGTGTCTGGATAAACCAAGGTCTCACCATCTTGCTCTTTGGTAAAAGCACAGCGGGCCAGATACTCTAAATTAACTTGGTGCACAATACCGCGACCTGGAGGAACAACTTTAAAGTTATCGAAGCTAGACTGCCCCCACTTTAGAAATTGATAACGCTCTTTATTGCGCTCAATCTCTATATCGGTATTCTTTTCTAATGCATTCTCTTCAGCGAAATGATCAACCATTACAGAGTGGTCAATGACCAGTTCTACCGGGTTTAAAGGGTTAATTGCTTGTGCATCGCCCCCTAAGCGATTAACTGCATCTCGCATTGCAGCTAGATCGACTATGGCAGGAACGCCAGTAAAGTCTTGAAGAATAACCCGCGCAGGAACAAATGATACTTCGTGATCAGCGTGGTTGTCAGTGTCCCACTTAGCCACTTGCTCAATGTCACTACTAGAAACGAACTCTTCATCTTCATGTCGGATTAGGTTCTCGAGAAGAATTTTGATACAAAAAGGTAGCCGGTCGAGCGCATACTGATTACCTATACTGTCAAAATTGACCGCCTTGAAGTTTTTGCCGTTTACTTCAAGCTGCGAAAAAGACTTATATGTCATACGCTCTCATCCTTCTTTGCCTGTTCATGAATATTGTCTACGTTTCGATTTTTGCCAATGCAAGAAACGAGCGACGTATTTAATCCGTCGCGTTATTTTCAAGTTTGTACGGCATAAACATGAAAAAAAGTTCACCTATTATTAGTTATTCGTATCGCCGCTTTTCGTCTCAACATATACTTCTACAGAGGTAGGCAGAAAAAGTGTTTCCTATCAGCGGAAAGCAACCAGTTAGAATAATTGGCCTTTATGCACGAGTAGAAGCTTTTGGCCTAGGCTGACAAGGAGAGAGTTATTACGAATGAAGTGTCACATACCTCATTCATTTACAAATATGCAACATTATTATTTTCTTATAATCTTGCAAGCGGTATGCTTATCACCACGCTAAACGCCTAATGCCTTAATACATGCTCAGAAAGTCATTGAAGGACGAGCACCAGTAAAAAAGCAATAACAAGAATACGAAGTTATCATGACCCATCCGCTTATTAAGAAGTACAACCTTGAACCTCATCCCGAGGGAGGTTTTTATCGTCAGGTTTTTCGTTCAGAAAATAAGACTACATCCTATGTCCATGGTGCCAGCCGTCCAGCACTCACCCATATCTATTTTCTTTTACTTAAGGGCCAAGTCAGTCGCTTTCATCGCGTTTTACATGATGAAGTATGGAATCACTATGAAGGTGCTCCTTTACAGCTATTCCAAATTCAGAAACAGCAGTTATGGGAACGCCGTATAGGTGGTGGCAACAACGATTATGTTGAAGTGGTTGAGGCGGGCAATTTTCAGGGAGCTGCAACTATGGGTGACTACTCACTTGTAGGTTGCACAGTCGCGCCAGGGTTTGATTTTGAAGATTTTAGCTTTATTGAAGAACCATCAATGAAAGAGTGGATAAAAGTTGCCCATCCAGACCTGACACGGTTTATTTAATAAATCTCTTATCTGAACGGCAAAGACACGTCTTACCTGCGATTTTATACCCGCTTAAACTGGATTTTTAAGCGCCAATCAAGGATGATAACAGCAGTTTTTAAATATACGTCTGAACGTCCAACTTCTGGAATTATCTCAGACTATTTCACTTTAACGCCGCAGGTAACCCAACTATGTATAAATTGGTACTTATTCGTCATGGAGAAAGTCAGTGGAACTTGGAAAATCGTTTCACAGGCTGGCACGACGTTGACTTGACCGACACTGGTGTAGCACAAGCAAAGACCGCAGGTCAGCTTCTTAAAGATGCTGGATTTACATTTGATCAGGCATATACGTCTGTACTCCTTCGCGCAATCAAAACGCTTAATATTGCCCTTGAAGAAATGGGTCAACACTACCTTCCAGTTGAGCGTCACTGGCGTCTGAACGAGCGTCACTACGGTGCTCTAACCGGTCTAGACAAAGCGGAAACTGCTGCTAAGCACGGCGAAGAGCAAGTGAAAATCTGGCGTCGTAGCTTCGATATTCCACCTCCGGCAGTTGAAGACGACAGTGAACACTTCCCAGGTCACGACCCACGTTATAACAATGTAGATGCTGATATTTTGCCACGTGGTGAAAGCCTCAAGCTTACTATCGAACGTGTATTACCTTACTGGCATGATGTTATTCGTCCAGACATCCAAGCTGGTAAGCGTGTAATTATAGCGGCACATGGCAACAGCCTTCGCGCGCTTGTTAAGTATTTAGATGGTATGTCAGACGAAGAAGTATTAGGTCTTAACATCCCTACAGGTGTGCCACTAGTATACGAACTAGATGAAAACCTTAAACCAATCTCTAAAGAGTATCTTGGCGATGCTGATGCAATCAAAGCAATGATGGATGCAGTTGCTAAACAAGGCCAAGCGAAATAAGCGTAAACCTTTTAAATACTAAAAAGCCTGCTGAAGCAGGCTTTTTTATGGGTATCTAACTATGACTAGTTTAGTTTGGCACTTTGACTAGCCAGTTATGTGTATCTTCGGCTTTACCCCATTGGATATCATTTAACGCCTGTCTAAGTTTCATAGTGACCGGGCCAGCTTCGCCGCTTCCAACCTGATACTCTTTGTCGTTATGAATAAAAGTACCCACTGGCGTAAGCACAGCCGCTGTACCAGATAGCGCCGCTTCTGTATTTGGTTTTGCTGCGCGTTCTAATAGCTCTTCAACTGTAATATCACGCTCACTTACTTTCATGCCGTGATCTTTAGCAATTTGAAGAACGGTTGCACGGGTTACGCCGTGCAAAAAGCTAGAGTCCAACCCTTTTGTAATGATCTCGTCACCGTCAATAAGTAAGAAGTTTGCTGCACCGGTTTCTTGAACGTCACCATTAGGACAAAACAGTATTTGATCAGCCTCAACTTCTGCGCGGGCTTTGAGAATAGGTGGTAATGCACTGGCATAATTACCGCCACTTTTTACCATTCCCATATGCGGTGCACAGCGCATCCCTGTTTCGTCTAGTAACAAGCGAAGTGGCTTTGCTCCGCCCGCAAAGTAATCACCCACTGGAGACAATAATACGTATAGCATCGAATCTGCTGACGGTGCTGCTGCTTTGCCAATAGACGCTTCTGTACCAATGTGAGTAGGACGAATGTACATAGAACCAGGAGGCTCTGGAACTTCAGAAGCATACTTTGCAACAATATCGATAATCATCTTTTCAACTTGCGCTTTATCTATTTCAGGCAAATTTAAAAGGCGGCTACTTTGAGCAAAGCGCTCAATGTTCTTATCCATTCTAAAAATATTGATGCTGCCATCTTCATGCTTAAATGCTTTTAAACCTTCAAAGCATGTACTTGAGTAGTGAAGCACGTGTGCACCAGGGTGAAGTGAAATACTGTCTGCACTGACAAATTCGGTGTCAGTCCACTTATCGTTGACAAAGGTAGCAAGCGCCATTTGTGGCATGAATACTGTACCGAATACGGCCATTAGTTCGTCCTATTTACTTCGACTAGAAAAATACTCGATAGAGTTTACCAAAAAACGCTCACTTTGCTAAAAGTAAGTCAGATCTATTAAGGCTTTTATCGAATAAGAATGTCTAGAAATACTGACAACACACAAATAATGGTGCAGAAAGCAAAAAACCCGCCGTTAGGCGGGTTCTTCTTAATGGGACCTGGCAGTGTCCTACTCTCACATGGGGAAGCCCCACACTACCATCGGCGCTAATACGTTTCACTTCTGAGTTCGGAATGGGATCAGGTGGTACCGTATCGCTATGGCTGCCAGGAAAAAACTGGTAACAATTTGGGAAAGATAATATTAATTCAATCAGTGAGTAACTGCTTTTTACTCTTACTTGCGGCTCATTTTTCAGAGCTTAGCTTGTCTACAACACTCTTAAAGCCTAAAGCTTTTTGGGCGTTGTATGGTTAAGCCTCTCGGGCAATTAGTACAGGTTAGCTTAACGCCTTACAACGCTTCCACACCCTGCCTATCAACGTCATCGTCTATAACAACCCTTCCAGAACTTAAAGTTCAGGGATGACTCATCTTTGGGCCGGCTTCCCGCTTAGATGCTTTCAGCGGTTATCCGTTCCGAACATAGCTACCGGGCAATGCCATTGGCATGACAACCCGAACACCAGCGGTTCGTCCACTCCGGTCCTCTCGTACTAGGAGCAGCTCCCATCAATCATCCAACGCCCACACCAGATAGGGACCGAACTGTCTCACGACGTTCTAAACCCAGCTCGCGTACCACTTTAAATGGCGAACAGCCATACCCTTGGGACCGACTTCAGCCCCAGGATGTGATGAGCCGACATCGAGGTGCCAAACACCGCCGTCGATATGAACTCTTGGGCGGTATCAGCCTGTTATCCCCGGAGTACCTTTTATCCGTTGAGCGATGGCCCTTCCATACAGAACCACCGGATCACTATGACCTACTTTCGTACCTGCTCGACGTGTCTGTCTCGCAGTTAAGCTAGCTTATGCCATTGCACTAACCTCACGATGTCCGACCGTGATTAGCTAACCTTCGTGCTCCTCCGTTACTATTTGGGAGGAGACCGCCCCAGTCAAACTACCCACCAGACACTGTCCACAATCCCGATTAGGGACCTATGTTAGAACATCAAACATACAAGGGTGGTATTTCAAGGACGGCTCCACACAATCTAGCGACTGTGCTTCAAAGCCTCCCACCTATCCTACACATGTAGGTTCAATGTTCAGTGCCAAGCTGTAGTAAAGGTTCACGGGGTCTTTCCGTCTAGGTGCGGGTACACAGCATCTTCACTGCGATTTCAATTTCACTGAGTCTCGGGTGGAGACAGCGTGGCCATGGTTACACCATTCGTGCAGGTCGGAACTTACCCGACAAGGAATTTCGCTACCTTAGGACCGTTATAGTTACGGCCGCCGTTTACCGGGGCTTCGATCAAGAGCTTCGTCCGAAAACTAACCCCATCAATTAACCTTCCGGCACCGGGCAGGTGTCACACCCTATACGTCCTCTTACGAGTTTGCAGAGTGCTGTGTTTTTAATAAACAGTCCCAGCCACCTGGTCACTGCGGCCTCCATTTGCTTACCACGCGAAGTGTTCACAAACAGAGGCGTACCTTCTCCCGAAGTTACGGTACAATTTTGCCGAGTTCCTTCACCCGAGTTCTCTCAAGCGCCTTAGTATTCTCTACCTGACCACCTGTGTCGGTTTGGGGTACGGTTCATATAATCATAAGTTTAGAAGCTTTTCCTGGAAGCAGGGCATCAACAACTTCACTCCCTTGGGAGCTCGTCTCGTGTCTCGGCCTTGAAAACCCGGATTTACCTAAGTTTTCAGCCTACGCACTTTCACTTGGACAACCAACGCCAAGCTTGCCTAGCCTTCTCCGTCCCTCCATCACTGATTATATAAGTACGGGAATATTAACCCGTTTCCCATCGACTACGCATTTCTGCCTCGCCTTAGGGGCCGACTTACCCTGCCCTGATTAGCATGGGACAGGAAACCTTGGTCTTCCGGCGTGGGAGTTTTTCACTCCCATTATCGTTACTCATGTCAGCATTCGCACTTGTGATATGTCCAGCAAGCTTTACAACTCACCTTCATCCACTTACACAACGCTCCCCTACCCAGCAAGTAAACTTGCTGCCGCAGCTTCGGTATATTGCTTAGCCCCGTTACATCTTCCGCGCAGGCCGACTCGACTAGTGAGCTATTACGCTTTCTTTAAAGGGTGGCTGCTTCTAAGCCAACCTCCTAGCTGTCTATGCCTTCCCACATCGTTTCCCACTTAGCAATATTTTGGGACCTTAGCTGGCGGTCTGGGTTGTTTCCCTCTCCACGACGGACGTTAGCACCCGCCGTGTGTCTCCCGGATAGTTCTCATTGGTATTCGGAGTTTGCAAAGGGTTGGTAAGTCGGGATGACCCCCTAGCCTTAACAGTGCTCTACCCCCAATGGAATTCGTCCGAGGCTCTACCTAAATAGATTTCGGGGAGAACCAGCTATCTCCCGGTTTGATTGGCCTTTCACCCCCAGCCACAAGTCATCCCCTGACTTTTCAACGTCAGTGGGTTCGGTCCTCCAGTTGATGTTACTCAACCTTCAACCTGCTCATGGCTAGATCACCGGGTTTCGGGTCTATACCTAGCAACTAAACGCGCAGTTAACACTCGCTTTCGCTACGGCTCCGCTATTCGCTTAACCTTGCTACTAAATATAAGTCGCTGACCCATTATACAAAAGGTACGCAGTCACCACACGAAGTGGCTCCCACTGCTTGTACGTATACGGTTTCAGGTTCTATTTCACTCCCCTCACAGGGGTTCTTTTCGCCTTTCCCTCACGGTACTGGTTCACTATCGGTCAGTTAGGAGTATTTAGCCTTGGAGGATGGTCCCCCCATATTCAGTCAAGATAACACGTGTCCCGACCTACTCGATTTCACTGTAAAGATTGCGTCGTGTACAGGGCTATCACCTTGTATCGCTCCTCTTCCCAAAGGATTCCACTACATTCAATACAGCTTAAGGGCTGTTCCCCGTTCGCTCGCCGCTACTAGGGGAATCTCAATTGATTTCTTTTCCTAAGGGTACTTAGATGTTTCAGTTCCCCTCGTTCGCCTCGTTACACTATGTATTCATGTAACGATACCTGTAAACAGGTGGGTTTCCCCATTCGGACATCTGTGGTTCAAATGCATTTTGTCGGCTCACCACAGCTTTTCGCAGACTTACACGTCCTTCATCGCCTCTAACTGCCAAGGCATCCACCGTATACGCTTCGTCACTTAACCATACAACCCCAAACAGCCTTTTGACTTCTGTCTAAGTTATGTCGTATGCATGACAAGCTAATCGGAAGAATTGCCTTGCTATCAATAAATTGATAACAAGCAATTCAGTCAAGTAGAGTAAAAAGTCATCTTTCGATTTCTCAGTTACTCAATTTTGATTGATTACTATTAATATCAGCTTTCCAAATTGTTAAAGAACATTCGATGTTTCCTGCAAAAGCAGTACTTTCATCTTTAGAGTAAAAAACCCTAATCAATGCTTACTGAAACAGTAAATATTCATTAGGATTTCGGGTCCAACGTGACACATTTCTACCTTTATTACCTTCCTTTCTTAAAGCAAGGAAATGGTAGGCTTGGGCAGACTTGAACTGCCGACCTCACCCTTATCAGGGGTGCGCTCTAACCAGCTGAGCTACAAGCCTTCAGTTTCTAAGTTTGTTAGCAACAAACCCAGTTTCAAGTAGATGGTGGAGCTAAGCAGGATCGAACTGCTGACCTCCTGAATGCAAATCAGGCGCTCTCCCAGCTGAGCTATAGCCCCATAAACTTGTGTCGTTCTTCATTTTAAACAAGACTATCTGTGTAGGCACTGCATCAAGTGCGTCTTTCGACGTAATGGTAAGGAGGTGATCCAACCCCAGGTTCCCCTAGGGTTACCTTGTTACGACTTCACCCCAGTCATGAAACACAAAGTGGTAATCGTCCTCCCGAAGGTTAGACTAACTACTTCTTTTGCATCCCACTCCCATGGTGTGACGGGCGGTGTGTACAAGGCCCGGGAACGTATTCACCGCAGTATTCTGACCTGCGATTACTAGCGATTCCGACTTCATGGAGTCGAGTTGCAGACTCCAATCCGGACTACGACATTCTTTAAGGGGTCCGCTCCACATCACTGTCTCGCTTCCCTCTGTAAATGCCATTGTAGCACGTGTGTAGCCCTACACGTAAGGGCCATGATGACTTGACGTCGTCCCCACCTTCCTCCGGTTTGTCACCGGCAGTCTCCTTAGAGTGCCCAACTTAATGCTGGCAACTAAGGACAAGGGTTGCGCTCGTTGCGGGACTTAACCCAACATCTCACGACACGAGCTGACGACAGCCATGCAGCACCTGTGTCAGAGTTCCCGAAGGCACCAATCTATCTCTAGAAAGTTCTCTGCATGTCAAGTGTAGGTAAGGTTCTTCGCGTTGCATCGAATTAAACCACATGCTCCACCGCTTGTGCGGGCCCCCGTCAATTCATTTGAGTTTTAACCTTGCGGCCGTACTCCCCAGGCGGTCTACTTAGCGCGTTAGCTTCGCTACTCACGACTTAAAGTCACAAACAGCTAGTAGACAGCGTTTACGGTGTGGACTACCAGGGTATCTAATCCTGTTCGCTACCCACACTTTCGCACATGAGCGTCAGTCTTTGGCCAGGGAGTCGCCTTCGCCACTGATGTTCCTCCAGATATCTACGCATTTCACCGCTACACCTGGAATTCCACTCCCCTCTCCAAGACTCTAGTCTGCCAGTTCTAAATGACCATCCCAGGTTGAGCCCGGGGCTTTCACATCTAGCTTAACAAACCGCCTGCGTGCGCTTTACGCCCAGTAATTCCGATTAACGCTCGCACCCTCCGTATTACCGCGGCTGCTGGCACGGAGTTAGCCGGTGCTTCTTCTGTTGTTAACGTCACGGCTAGCAGGTATTAACTACTAACTTTTCCTCACAACTGAAAGTGCTTTACAACCCGAAGGCCTTCTTCACACACGCGGCATGGCTGCATCAGGGTTTCCCCCATTGTGCAATATTCCCCACTGCTGCCTCCCGTAGGAGTCTGGACCGTGTCTCAGTTCCAGTGTGGCTGATCTTCCTCTCAGAACAGCTAGAGATCGTTGCCTTGGTAAGCCTTTACCTTACCAACTAGCTAATCTCACTTGGGCCTCTCTTTGCGCCGGAGCCTAAGCCCCGTTTGGTCCGTAGACATTATGCGGTATTAGCAGTCGTTTCCAACTGTTATCCCCCTCGCAAAGGCAAGTTCCCAAGCATTACTCACCCGTCCGCCACTCGTCAGCGAAGTGCAAGCACTTCCTGTTACCGTTCGACTTGCATGTGTTAGGCCTGCCGCCAGCGTTCAATCTGAGCCATGATCAAACTCTTCAATTAAATATATCGAAATATGAATCGTCGTTGTGACACTCTTAACGAGTGCCCACACAGATTGTCTTGTCTAAATTGTTAAAGAACATTGCGACTTCGTCGCAATTCACCAGAAGCCGTTGCTTCTTAGTGACTCACCCTGTTCGAGTGAGGTGCGCATTATACGCTGGAAGTTTTCGTTGTCAACACTTTTTGAAAATTTATTTTCTGAAGCGTTTCTTCTAAACTCCCGTCTTTACTGGCCTATGCAGGTAGTAGAGACTTACTTCAGGAGGGTTGCTGTTTTGCTTTTCCCCCGAAGCGGATGCGCATTTTAGGGAAATGAGCGCTCACGTCAACACTTATTTCGAAAAAAACCTTATTTTTCGATCGTTTGCACAAACAACAAACAAAACGTTCATTAAAACCACGAATTCACCTCACTTTTAAGCATCTATAAGCTTAGTTAAGTGGTATCCGCTGTGTTGTACTATAAATTAAAGAACTCGTAGCTATTAAAAGTACGTCGTTATCAGGAGCACTCTATGAAGGTTTCGGAATTTAAGACCGCGGGAAAACTCATTACAGGACTTGGTGCTATTAAAGCCCTTGCTGATGAGATGAAGCGTTTAGGCATAAATAACTGCGCTGTGATAACTGATAAAGGCGTATCTTCTTCAGGGCTTCTCGACCAAATACTCACGCTCATTTCTTCTAAACCTTTACTTATTGTCGATGACGTACCTCCTGAGCCTGAAGTAGACGTTATAGAAAGAAAGTTGGGCTTGCTTCGGGAAAAACAGATAGACGGGATAATTGCGCTGGGCGGAGGCAGTGCTATTGATAGCGCTAAAGTACTAGCCTCTACTTATGATTATACCGGACCTCTTTTAGAACTCTTCGGTGAAAATACGCTTACACAAAGAAACCTCCCCCTTATTGTTATCCCCACTACCGCTGGTACAGGTTCCGAAGTTACCAACATTGCTATTTTGTCTGACCCTAAAGCACAAATGAAAAAAGGCATTGTTAGCCACTGCTTATTACCCGATGTAGCAATTGTTGCACCTGAAATGACAAAAACCTGCCCTCCCTCCATTACAGCAGCTAGTGGAATAGACGCGTTCGTTCACGCCCTTGAAGCCTATATCAGTGTTAATGCTAGCCCCATTACCGACGCACTTGCAGAGAAGGCGCTTAAGCTTATCTTTAGTTCATTAGTACACGCTTATAATAATGGTGAGAACCTGTCGGCTCGTGAAGATATGGCCACCGGCAGTTTAATGGCTGGTCTTGCGTTTGGAAATGCCGGCGTGGGCGCAGTACATGCACTGGCTTATCCCTTAGGCGGGCGCTTTCATTTATCACACGGTATGAGTAACGCTGTAATGCTTCCCCACGTGTTGAAAGTTAATGCGCCTTTCTGCCAAGACAAACTTTACTGCGTGGCCAAGCTACTGAAGGTATGTGAGCGCCACCATTCAAAAGAAGAGGCAGTTAAGCTGCTATTAGGTGCTATAGAAAAGCTGTGTAGGGATGTAGACATACCCGCTTCACTCACCCATTTTAATATTTCGCCAACTTGTGTAGGGGAACTAGCAGAAGAAGCGAGTAAAGTAACTCGCCTTCTTCGCAATAATCCCAAGCAATTAAGTATTGAAGAGATTGAAGATATATATCGGCTTGCGTTTTAAAGCGGTCTTACCCACATATTTTTGAAGCTCACTAAGTTACCGTGATCTTGCAATTGAAGCGGGGCACATCCGTGCGCTTTATATTTAGGTGCACCTATCCATTCTGTGGTTCCTTGGATCTCGGTATGGTTTTGAACTACTACGCCATTATGTATAACGGTAACATAGCCCTTTGTTGCTAAGTCTTCACCGTTAAAGGTAGGAGCTTTATAGATAATGTCATAGGTTTGCCACTCACCAGGGGCCTTCATAGCATTAACTAACGGGATAGTTTGTTTATATACACTTGCCGCCTGACCATTGGGATAGGTCTTATTCTGATATGAGTCTAATACCTGAATCTCGTATCTTTGTTGAAGGAAGATACCGCTGTTATTACGCTGCTGTCCTTCCATACCTGCTTCTGGCTGAGGCGCTTTCCACTCTACGTGTAGTTGTACGTCACAAAACGCTTCGTTCGTTTTAATATCGCCCGTGCCCGGTTTTACGGTAAGTACACCTTTTTGAAGCGTCCATTTAGCCTCACCTTCTTTTACCGAACTCCAATTTGATAAGTCATTGCCAAGTAAAATGGTAGCATCAGAAGGCACGCCATTCTCATCAAAAGAGACAACTTCCGGAACCGGCTCCCAAACTTCTGTTTTGGCTGCCTGCTTTTCACGAGTTAGACGTGACTCGCTTTTCTCTGTATCTGCTTCTGTTGTAGCGCACGCGGTAAGCGGCATAAGTAGCGCCACTGTAGAGGCAAGAAGAGTCTTATTCATTGTGTTAGTACCTTTTTTAATCTGTTTCATCACTATGTAGCAATTGGCTTTCTTGTTTTGCTTTATTCACTAAGCTTTTGTATCAGGCTTATGTCTATCAAACGTATGTATATCAGGCTTACGTGGCCCACGCTTTGTCGCCCTTCTTATAAGGAAATGCTCCATCGTAACGCCCAGGAATAGCTACATATCGAAGTACTTTGGTGGCACCAACTTGTGACGTGAAAAAGCAATAAAGTGTCAGTTGCTTTAATAAGGTGAAGTAGTGAGGGGTTGGCTCATCGGTACCAGGCTCCCATTGACTTGGCTTGCCTGTTTCAACGCCTTGATAAACGCCGTTAGAAAGGTTCGCCGCTTTTGCTTCCACATCCAAATCATTAAAGAAGGTTTCTCGCTCTTGCTTGGAAAGCTGGATAAATGGCTTATTGAAGCGACTTTGACTTAATGAAGATATTTTCTTTATGCCATCGACAAACGTCTTTTGAAGTAAGGGTGTGTAGCAATCGGTTACCAGCACAGCCATTGTTGCGCCAACGTTTGCAGCTTTTGCTCCAGGCGTATCTGTTTGGGGGATGATTACCTCCCCCATCTCATTGAGTAGAGCCACGTCTTTTTCATTAAATAATGTGTCACTTAGCGGTACCGCAGGAATATCTTTGTATGCAAACACATTTCCTGCAAATAACGCCGTACCCGTGGCTGTCGCGATAAGTTTAAGTAGTTCTCTGCGTTCCATTAAAGATTTCCTCGCTTTAACTCTTCCACGGCAAATTCAGCAGCTCTTGCCGTTAGCGCCATATAGGTTAGCGACGGGTTAACACAACTGCCCGATGTCATTGCTGCACCGTCTGTAACAAATACGTTAGGTGCGTCCCATACTTGGTTATGCGCATTTAACACGGACGTTTTTGGATCTCTGCCCATACGCGCCGTACCCATTTCGTGAATACCCATGCCAGGAGCATAGTCGGCATCCCAACCTTGAACATTCTTAAGCCCAGCTGCTTCGAACATATCAACGGCGTCTTGCTGCATATCTTTACGCATCTTGAGTTCGTTTTCTTTGATCTCAACGTCCATGGCAAGTACTGGCAAGCCCCACTTATCGGTGACTTTTTTGTTTAGGTACACTTTGTTTTCGTGATACGGAAGAATTTCGCCGAAAGCTGTCATCCCGATGGTCCAAGGACCCGGCTCGGTGATCGCATCTTTTAGCCCTGCTCCTATACCAAGCTCGGCAATGTCTTTGCGCCAGCCTGAACGACTTGCGCTGCCCTGATAGCCGAATCCACGTAGATAGTCACGCTTATCGCCATCCCAATTTCTAAACCTTGGTACATAGAAACCGCTTGGTCTGCGTCCAAAAGTATATTTATCGTCAAAACCTTCTACTTCTGCCGATGCTCCTACTCTAAAATGGTGGTCCATAACGTTGTGGCCTAGCTCGCCACTACTGCTTCCTAATCCACCGTCCCACACATCTGTGGCAGAATTCATTAGTACCCACGCCGAGTTCAAAGCTGACGCATTAACGAAAACGATTTTACTTTTGAATACATAGGTCTCGTTGGTTTCTGCATCGATAATTTCAACACCAGTTGCGCGCTTTTTGTCTTTGTCGAACAAGATCTCTTTTACAATCGAGAAAGGACGAAGGGTTAAGTTACCTGTTTTAACAGCAGCCGGAAGCGTAGATGCTTGTGTACTAAAGTAGCCACCAAACGGACACCCCAACCAACACTTATTGCGGTACTGACAATGAACACGCCCTTCTTCAGGTTTGCTTTGTGTCATGTTAGATGTTCGACCGTGTACTAAATGGCGCGAGCCTTCGTAAGCTTTTTTAACCCGTGCAGCGACACTTTCCTCTACAATATTCATTGGCATCGGCGGCTGGTAAATACCATCAGGCAACACGTCTAAACCATCTCGGTTGCCGCTGATACCTGCGAATTTTTCTACATAGTCATACCAGGGTGCTAAGTCTTCGTAGCGAATAGGCCAGTCAACCGCTATACCTTCTTTAGCATTGGCTTCAAAATCTTCTTTGTTTAAACGGTAGCTTTGGCGCCCCCATAACAGTGAGCGCCCGCCTACATGGTAGCCTCTGTACCAGTCAAAGCGCTTATCTTCTGTGTAAGGATTTGCTTTTTCGTTTGCCCACATACCGTAGGTTTTTTCGTTTAATGGGTAGTCGCGCTTAAGAACGGGATAATCTACTTTCATCGCCTGTGTAGGTAAGTCGCGATGTGGATAATCCCAATCTTCTTTGTGGGCATTCTTGTAGTCTTTAATATGTTCAATATTTTGACCACGCTCGAGCATAAGCACTTTTAAGCCTTTCTCGGTAAGCTCTTTAGCTGCCCAACCGCCACTGATACCAGATCCAATGACTATTGCATCGTATTCGTTACTCGCCATAACACGTCCTTAAAACTTCATTCGTCGCTGTGCCTGTTCGCACGTTATACATCGCAGATTTGAATCGCCTGGTTTAGCGACTCGATTCTGCTGGCTTTGCTTTTCGGTGTGGGTATAAACTCTTGTGCTAGATAGCCTTTGAATCCGGTCTGAACAATGGCTTTAGCAATGGCTTCATAATTAAGTTCTTGTGAAGCATCTATTTCGTGACGTCCAGGAACGCCGGCCGTGTGATAATGACCAAAGTACTGATGGTTATCGCGAATAGTTCGGATGATATCGCCCTCATTAATTTGCATGTGGTAGATATCGTAAAGTAGTGAGAAGTGCTCAGAACCAAGACGTTTGCAAAGTTCTATGCCCCACGCAGAGTTGTCGGCCATGTAATCAGGGTGATCGACTTTGCTGTTGAATAGCTCCATGAAGATCACTACGTTGCGTTTTTGGGCGTGAGGCAAAATTCGCTGTAATCCTTTGACGGCATTTTCAAGCCCGTCTTCGGGCGACATGCCTCTGGCATTACCGCTAAAACAAATAAGGTTGGTGTAACCTGCATCGGCGACTAAATCTATGTGCTTTAAATAGCGCGCTTCTAGTTCATCGTGTAATTCAGCATGAATAAAGCCATCTTCAAGGCTAATTTCAGCGCCATTACACATAGAAGAGTCGATGCCATATTGCTTTAGTACAGGCCAATCTTCAGGGCCAACCAAATCAATTGCTCCAAACCCTAATTGCTTAACAGTTTCGCACAACTCTTCAATGCTTAAATCGCCGTAAGTCCATCGACTTACCGAGTGATTCACATTGCCTTTAAGCGGTGTATTCATGGCATTGCTACCTTTACGTGCTGTGGTTGAATCGGCTGCCGCTAAACCAGAGGCGGTTAATCCTACTCCAGCTATTCCTACCCCAGTCATTGCCATGCTTTGAAGTAACTTTCTGCGGGCATTGTTATGCATCGGCATTAACCTTCTCCTTTCTAAATAGAATGGCAAAGAGCACTAACACCACCGCGGCAAACGCTGCTGGGAATAACCAAACCTGCTGCCAACTATGGGCACCTGTTTCCAACGTATAGGTATCGGTAATTGCGCCTGCTACAGCAAACCCCATCAGCATACCTACGCCGTATGTTGCTAGGGTAATTAGCCCTTGCGCGGCACTTTTTACATGTTCTCCCGCTTTCGCATTGGTATAGATTTGCCCTGATACAAAGAAGAAGTCGTAACAAATGCCGTGCAGTGCAATACCGATAATAAGCATGAACAAACTTTCGTCTGCGTTCCCAAATGCGAACAGCGCATAGCGAATTACCCATGCAGCCATACCAATTACTAAGGTGGCTTTAATGCCAAAGCGATTCAAAAATACCGGTAGAGCCAACATAAACAGTACTTCAGATACTTGGCCCAATGTCATTTTTCCCGTGGCGTTTTCAACGCCTATTTCGGTAAGAAAAGGGTTAGCATTTTGGTAGTAAAAGGCCAGCGGAATACAAATGAGTACCGATGAGAGAAAGAACACAAAGAAGTTCTTATCTTTGAGCAGTGCCAACGCATCTAAGCCTAGAATATCCCGTATGGTTACGGCTTTGCCGCTAGATTTAGGAGGCGTGTTAGGTAGCGTAAAACTGAACACACCTAAAATTAACGAGGCAATGCTGCATAATAATAAGGTGTTTTTGAGCATACCATCGGCAATAGATTGGGCAGAATCCCATGAGAATACATAGCTAATCATAAGACCTGCCACAATCCAGCCGATAGTGCCCCACACACGAACTTTTCCGAACTCTTTCGACGGGTCGACCATTTGCCCGAATGACACCGAATTGACTAATGCCAGCGTAGGCATATAGGCAATCATGTACGCCAACACATAAGGGTAGAAGCTGACAAAATCATTCGCTTGGTACATACAATACATAAGTACGGCGCCAACGAGGTGTAAGAAACCGAGGATCTTTTCTGCATTAAAGAATCGGTCGGCAATAAGCCCCACAATGAAGGGGGCGATAATGGCGCCCCAACTTTGGGTTGAGAAAGCCATACCGATTTGCCCGCCATTAGCAGCCAAGGTATTCGACAAATACGTACCTAATGTTACAAACCAGCCTCCCCAAATGAAGAACTGAAGGAACATCATCAAACTCAGGCGTAGGGTTATCATAGTTATTGCTATCCTGTTGATGGCGCTTAGCGCTCAAGCCCTAAAATACGATTATTCTTCGCTTCACTCACGGCACCACCCGCAAAATCGTCAAACGCGTATTTGCTTGGCTCAATAATATGTGAAGCAATGAAAGGCGCGCCTTCAGCAGCACCTTGCGCACTGTCTTTTAAGCAGCATTCCCACTCAAGAACTGCCCAGCCGGTAAAGCCGTACTGGGTAAGCTTGCTAAAAATTCCTTTGAAATCGACCTGCCCGTCGCCAAGAGAGCGAAAACGGCCAGCTCGTTCTTGCCAGTCTTGATAGCCGCCATATACACCGTTTCTACCGTTAGGGTTAAACTCGGCATCTTTGACATGGAACATTTTGATACGGCTGTGGTAACGATCGATAAAGTCGAGGTAGTCAAGCTGCTGTAAAACAAAGTGGCTTGGGTCAAAAAGAATGTTTGCCCGAGGGTGATTATCTACCGCACTTAAAAACTGCTCGAACGAGGCGCCATCGTGCAGGTCTTCACCAGGATGGATTTCATAACACACGTCTACGCCAGCATCATCGAATGCATCAAGAATGGGCTTCCAACGCTTAGCGAGTTCAGCAAAGCCTTGCTCAACCAAGCCAGCTGGACGCTGAGGCCATGGATAAACTAAGTGCCACATTAATGCACCTGAAAAAGTGGCGTGGGCTTTTAATCCCAAACGTTTACTAGCGATAGCCGCACATTTTAGCTGGTTGATTGCCCACTCGGTTCGCTCTTGTGGCTTACCATGCAGATGCGAGGGTGCAAAGTTATCGAATAATTCGTCGTAAGCAGGGTGTACAGCAACTAACTGACCTTGTAGGTGCGTAGAAAGCTCGGTTATTTCCACGCCAGCGTCTTTACAAATTTTTGCGATGTTGTCGCAGTACTCTTGGCTTTCAGCCGCTTTTTCTAAATCAAAAAGACTAGGTTCGGTAGGAACTTGTATTCCCTTATAGCCAAGCGACGCTGCCCACTTCGCCATATTTTCAAGCGTATCGAAAGGCGCCTCTTTTCCCATAAACTGAGCAAGGAAGATAGCGGGCCCTTTTATAGGTTGTTGGTTAGTAGCCATAAGCGCTCACCTTTTTCATATTAAGTTGTAGTTGCATTATTGCGTTCCTTCCTGACTAACTGATTCCCATTTAGTGTCACTGTCAGTACTAGCTAGCATGGCGTCGATAAATACCATTCCGCGTAAGCCAGCATTTATTCCAGGAACGCCCTCGGCTTTGCCTTTTTGATTAGCACGCACTGCTTTGGCAAAGTCGGTATACAAGTTTGCCATGGCTTCTAAATAACCCTCTGGATGACCAGCTGGAACACGACAACGTGCAGATGCTTCATCACATAGCCCAACTTGGCCTTGGCCCGCTCTAAACACTTGATAAGGTGCGTCGATGGGACGATAAATAACAGAGTTAGGTTCCATTTGACGCCACTGTAAACCGCCTTTGTCACCATATACACGGATCTTCAATGCGTTTTCCTCACCGGCACATACCTGTGAAGCAATCAACACACCCGACGCGCCCTTTCTAGTTTTAATAAGCGCAGCACCGTCATCGTCTAATCGACGTCCTTCAACATGCGTGTTCAACTCGCCACATAGCGAAGTAACACTGTCGTTCAATACAAACTCAACCAGACCAAAGGCATGAGTACCTATGTCTCCCATTGCGCCTGTTGCCCCAGAAATTGCTGGGTCGGTGCGCCACTGCGCTTGTTTATTGTGCGTTTCTTCTTCGCCAGACAACCAGCCTTGAGGGTACTCAACATACACTTTTCGAATGTTGCCCAGCTTACCGCTTTCAATAAGATGACGTGCTTGCCATACCATTGGATAGCCAAGGTAGGTATGAGCCAAGCCATATAGCGATTCATTTGCGTGAATAACATCTTGCAGCTCTTTTACTTCAGCAAAGCTAACGCCTGCTGGTTTTTCACAGAAAACATGAAAGCCCGCTTTAATAGCGGCAATTGAAATGGGTACATGAAGATGATTAGGTGTGACGATTACTACCACCTGCATGCGCTCTTGCTCAGGTAACTTAGCTTCTTCGTCAAGCATTGCCTGCCAACTACTATATGCGCGAGTTAACGGCACGTTTAACGATGCGGCAGTGCGTGAGTTATTGTCTTCATTGCGGCTAAATGCGCCACACACCAACTGGTAGTTCCCATCTAATCCTGCGGCATGGCGATGTACGGCACCGATAAATGCGCCTTCCCCGCCGCCGATCATTCCCATTCGTATTGGTTGCATCGAAATTCCTCTTTGTGCAATTGCACTATTGGTGTAGCTAATACGATAAAATGTAACCCGTTACATTTTGATGGTCAATACAAAAAACAGCATTTTATTAATCTAAAGTTTACATTTAGCAGTGTAACGTTGGCTATAAGCCCCAATAATTGGCGATAAAACGGGCTGAATATAGAAGGCGGATGAAGTGAAATTTACAATTAATCTACAAATAACCTTTGACGTTCTTGTTAAAGTACGTATTCTTTAAGTTAAAATGAAAACGGTTACATTTTAACTTCACAGTTAATTTGAATTCGCTACCATCGTATAACGCCTACCGTTAGCTGGTTGGGTTTACAATGCATGCATGAACTAACAAACAACAAAAATAGAAATGGCAAATATTAGAGATGTAGCAGATAGTGCCGGCGTTTCGGTTGCTACCGTATCAAGAACACTACAACAACCTGAGCGTGTTTCTCCTAAAACACGCAACAAGGTGATGGCTGCGGTTCAGGCTGTGGGGTACAAACCTAATTTAATGGCGGTTAAGTTTCGTTCGGGTAAAACCCACAATTTGGTGGTGCTGGTTCCCACTGTGGCGAACGTGTTTTTTGCCCGTGTTATTAGCGGAATGCAGGAAGCCGCCGCAGAGCTAGGTTATTCCATTTTACTTGCCAACACCCTTGGTAACACTGTAATTGAAAGCCATTACGCCAAAATGGTAAGCACTTCGCAGGCAGACGGGCTTATTCAGTTGCGTGCACACAATCCTTTTGATGCCACTATGGTCAATGACAACGGCCTACTTCCTATGGTGAATGCCTGTGAAGTGATTGACGATGGTCAATACCCCGTTGTGTCTTTAAACAACCGTGCTGCAGCTAAGGCGATGACCGAGCACTTAATATCGTTAGGGCATTCCCGCATTGCCATGATCAAAGGGCCAAACTCAAGCCCGCTGACCCAAGACCGGTTAGTTGGCTACCAAGACGCACTAACGCAAGCTGGTATTTCCTTTGATGAAAACTTGCTGTTTCCGGGCGACTTTACATTGCAGGCTGGATACCACGCCGGTGAAACTATCGCCCGTTTGAAAGACAGGCCTTCCGCTGTTTTTTGTGAAAACGACGAAACAGCTATTGGTGCTATGCAAGCCTTCAAGCAAGCTAATTTGCATGTACCAAACGATATTTCTGTAGCAGGTTTTGACGACATTGCGTTCTCAGCATTTGTCGACCCGCCGCTAACGACTATTGCACAACCGGCAGAAGAGTTTGGTAGAACGGCGGTTACGCTTTTAGTGGACCTACTGAACGGCAAAATTCGCAAAGCCCCCAAGGTTATTATGCCGTTTGAACTTATTGTACGTGGGAGCACAGGCAAAGCTTCGAGTTAATTAGTGAGGATAAAACGCCAGCCCCTATGAACCTAGACATATAAAGGAGCACACAGTGAATTGGAGTAAAGAAACTTTAAGCAAGACAGCTATTTTAGACGCGGCCAGCAACATTGGCTCTGGCGTTTCGAGACGACAGTTCATTAAATACTCGTCTGGTTTATTGGCGGCTATGAGCGCTCCTGCTGTTTTAGCAGATACGAGTTTGGCGAACGGGCATGGTGGTGATAAAGGAGCAATGATGGAGGGCATGCATAACAGCGCGGTTGGCCTGCAGCTTTATACCCTAAGAGATATTATGAAAGTAAGTGTACCGGCTACGCTTAAACTGGTAGCTGACGTAGGCTATACGGAAATGGAATTTGCAGGCTACTTTGACCACAGCGCAAAAGAGATTAAGCAACTACTTGATGATAACGGCCTAACTGCGCCCTCGGCTCATATACAGTTAGACGCGTTCGATACTAATCTGTCACAAATTTTAGATGACGCTCACACCGTTGGTCACAAGTACTTAGTGGTACCTTGGCTTAGCGAAGCACAGCGCGGTACAGGTATAGCGCCTTACCAAGCCCTTGCAGAAAAGCTAAACACCATTGGTGAAGCCTGTAAGAAAGAAGGCATTACCCTTGCCTACCACAACCACGATTTCGAGTTTGAAGTACGCGATGGCAAGACACCGTTAGACGTGCTAATTACCCAGACCGATCCAGACCTTGTTACCATGGAACTTGATTTATACTGGGCGGTAAAAGCAGGTAAAAACCCGGTTGATTACTTTAAGCAGTACCCAGGCCGATTTAAGCTTTGGCATGTAAAAGATTTGGCTGAAGACGGCAGCTTTGCTGACGTGGGCACAGGCACTATTAACTTTAAAGAGATATTTGCGCACGGCAAGTTAGCTGGCATTGAACATAAATTTGTAGAGCGCGACCAAACCACCGACCGCATAGCCACTATTGAACAGGGCTTTAAAGCAGTAAGCGCATTAAATAAAGGCGTTAGCTAACGCTTTTGACTTTGCCGTGGTTATAATGGGCACATAGCAAAACATCATAATAGTAGTAATTTTATGAGTGAACTTTTCAGTGCCCTTTCTCGCGCATTAAGCCCCTATTACACCGAAATGAGCATTATGCTTATGGCCACAATTTTAGTGGTGTACGGCGACCTGATTAACGGCCATGTAAAACGCATTCTTGCACCTTATCACTTTATTATTCGCGTTAGCATGTTTGTAGTGCTGTGTGCCTTTGGCTATGGCGCACTAACCTTGTACGGCGCACCCTTCTTGAAACACACCCTAGCCTACTTGCCCTGGCAGTACCAAGGAGCAGGCTATGTGGCATCATTTCTGTTGACTGGCTTTTTGGCTGAAAGGCGTAGGTATGTTTGACGCAACCAAAACCATACTTAAAATGTTATTGTGTACTTCCTTCCTGCGTCAACACTTCCACAGTGTCGATATCAAGGCTTATCCTAATGGGGTTCGAAGGCGAATCTAGGTACTCGCAATGTGCTTTCACGGCTTCAACATCTAGTTCCTTTTCTATATATACCGTAACTAGACCTTCAAAGAGCAAATCCATAACTTCAGATAGGTCACAAATTCCATCGCCATTCATACTGTCGTACGAAACATCTCTCTCGAGATTTTTTTCAAGAATCAGATATTCACCATAAGTCGCACAATAAAGTACTGTACCTTTTGCGATAAAAGAGATTTTCAACGAATAACTTTCATTCTCAAGCCAAGCAACATCATCTATTTTTAATTCTTTCAAAGTACTAGGAGCAACGTAGTCAACTCTTTCTCCGAATGACTGAATTCCAAACTGGTCGTTTAGGATTACATCCTGCTCCTCTAGATACAACTCACCTACTTCCGATTTAGTATCCTGCAAAAAACTATAAAGCTTTTCTAAGAACTGAGGAGAGCTGAGATAACCTTTAATTGTTTCAGCCTTTTCAGAAAGATTATCTAGTTGCTCAATCTCTGTCTTCAAGCTTCTTTCTTCTAGCACATCTGCTAGAGAGTCATAAATGGTTACTCCAGCAAGCGTTTCGAGGTGCGCTTTAAATGTGCCATCCTTTATGACTATTGATAACTTTTCCTCAGTCCTCAAAAGATTGGTAATAATAGAGCAAATCATTGCATCAGGAATATCCTCTCTAGACTTTGCTTTTCTATAAACACCGTTACCACTGAAATAATCATCTAGAACCTGATTAATATCTTCTGGCTTAAAATCAATAACATTGACGGCCAGATCGTCCACCCAGCGGTTAAACTGCTCTAGAATTTGATTTTCTATAGCCATTTCAGCGGTATTTAAAATGGTTTGCGCATTAACAATTGAATCTTTGAACTTATTATCGTAGAAACTTTTTTTAAGGAGTATTGCTAGAGAGTCACTAGATTTTTTCAAGCTCTCTTTCGCTTCATAAATTTTCCGACTAATAAACTCACGTTTGACTATTTCTGGAATGTGTAGATGAACCGCCTCGGCCTTGATGAGGCGCTTAAGTAATAGCATATTTCGAGATGACACCCCCTCTTGATAAAGGATATTAGTATCTAGCACTATATTTCTCATACGTGTACTTCTTATATTATTCCATAACTCATTATTGCGGTCGCCTATGCGACACTCTTTTTCTGTATCTAGCGCAATAGCCGGGGGGGCTTAACGTTGCATTGCCTTAAAATTGCCTTGTCGAAAGGCGAACGTCAATGACCATTAGCAACCATATAGCTACGTTAAAAATAACAATTTTTTGATTTTTAGCATAGTCACATCTGTGTTACTTTAGAAGATAGACTTAGAGAACCTCGCCTTTAAAAGGATTACTCAGCGCTATGGAAAGCAACACTTCTATTTTTTGTATTAGCGATATACATATTTCAGCACAGAATCATAAAAACGTTTTAGAAAAACTCTCTAAAGCTATTTCAATGATAAAGAAATTTAAAGTTGAAAATAAAATCCTTAATTGTGTGACTATATTCGCTGGTGACATAGCTTTTTCCGGTAATACAACTGAATATGACTTAATTTCACCCAAGATAGAAGAGCTACGACTAATATCAAAAGTTGTATTCTGCCCGGGAAATCATGATCACAACTTTTCTCAGTACGAAGGCAGTATCCGAAGTATTCTACTTGCTAGTAAGCAGTATGATGAAAGCGTAATCAAAACAGCATCTGAAGGCATGAGAGAGTATCGCGACTTTGAAGAAAAGTTTGCATCAGACGCTCTAGAAAGCCAAAACTTGTTAAGCAAAACATACAAAATAGATAATGAGCTTTATATTCATTCCCTTAACACTGCGTGGTGCTCTACCTTAAAAGAATCAGCTGGGGAACTGCACTTCCCTCTAGATCAAATGCCAAAAGCTGAAGCAGGAAAAGTTAACTTAGTATTTTTTCACCATCCTTTTTCTTGGCTAAATCTAGAAAATTCAAAGGGTTTTCGCAATGAACTTAAGGAAAATTTCCAGATAGTGATATCCGGTCATGAGCACGAGCATGATGATTTCGCCATAGAAACAGATACAACCAAGGCTCTTTTCATTGAATCTGTTTCTTTTTATTCGCACAGGGAAGAAGTTGACGGTTTTTTTTGTATTACGCAAGAAAATAACGATTTAAAAATAGACAGATTCAAACTTAATGAAGAAGAATTTGAAATTTTTAGTACGAGAAGAAAATCTAATATTCTTGCGGAAAAAGGAATTAGAAACAAAGGAGCTGAGTTATCTCCGAGCTTTTCTGCATTTCTGTCAAGTTTAGGAACTGGATTTATTCATAGTGAGAAGAAAAACTTAGAACTTGATGATATATTCATTTATCCAAACCTAAGTGTCAGAATAAACAGCAAACAAACGCTTAAAAACAAGTCGTCTTCACAGATTGAAAGTGGGGCTCTTGGTAATAGATTGTTTTTATCTGGTGACGAAAATACCGGAAAGACTACTCTTTCGAAGAAGGTTTATAAAGATTACTTTACAAAAGGTTTTTTCCCAGTATTTATTGATGGAGGAGCTGTAAAGAAAAGTAGCAAATTGAATCATTCTTTTATAAGAGGTTTAGTCCAAGAACAATATTCAAAGTTACCTACTGCTGATTATTTTGATGAAAATTTAAATAGGGTTTTGATTTTTGATGATTTTGACAAAATTAAAGGTTCGAAAACGTCTATAGAAGAAATGATGCAATTTTTAAACGATAACTTCGATAGTATCGTGATTTTTGTTTCTGACTCTTATAATTTAAGCGAAGGTATTGTAACAAATATTCCAAGTATCGGTGAATATGAATGGTATGACATCCTCAATCTTGGCTTTAAACTTAGATATGAGCTAGTAAACAAATGGAATACCCTCAAAGAATCGTGTAGAGAGTGCCAAGATACATTGATTAAACAGAATGACTTTATAATAAAAACTGTTAACAATGTACTAGGAAAAAATTATATACCTGCTAACCCATTCTTTCTTATCACCGTCCTTCAAAGTATGGACGAGGGTAGCGCTGCAGACATTAACACCAGTTCACATGGTTATTACTATCAATACCTCATTACTTCAAGTTTAGGCTTAGCAAATATCAAAAAAGAAGAGTTAGATGAATACTTTACCTACATAAGTCATCTATCATACTTTCTTCATGAACAAGATATTCGCTCAATTTCCGTTGACGAGTTCAACAGCTTCAATAAGACGTTTGAAAACATCATGGGGCTATCAATAAATATTAGCGACAGATTGAAAAAACTCGTTAATGCGAAAATATTGAACAAAGATGAAGATTCAGTTTCATTTAAATATCCTTACGTATACTACTTTTTTCTTTCCAATTACTTAGCTCAATCGATCGATGATGAAAAAATTAGAGCAGAAATAGAAGCACTTATAGAGAATGTAAACGATAAGAAGTCGGCGAGTATTCTAATGTTTCTTACGCATCATTCTAAAAATAAGGTACTGATCGAAAAAATGCTCCATCGATCAGCACGTCTTTTCGAAGAGTACACTCCAACGAACCTTGATATGGACTCTAACTTCATTGATAAAATTGTTAAAACATTACCAGATATCAAATATCTAGCTTCTCAAGCTGATTCACAAGAAAACCGGCTGCAACACGAAGAACGCAAAGATTATCTAGCAGAAATACATGAAGATGAAGATGAAGAGGCTCTTGCTTCTGTCGAGGATGAGAAGGAAGAAATAGTCGACCTAATTAAGCAGTTTGGAATGACAATGAAAGCCGTAGAATTATTAGGACAATTGAGTAAAAACTACTATGGCTCCCTCCCCAAAGAACTTAAGACTAAGTTAATTAAAGAAGCTATTGAAGGCCCATTACGAGCCATTGAGTCAATTTTCGTTGTAGTAAGGGAGCATCCTGAAGAAGCAGTGAAAGCTGTTGAAGCAAATATAAAAAATACTGAAAATAATTACACTGAAAGTGAAATATCTAAAGTTGCGACTGAAGCACTATTTGGACTGCTATCAACGATTACCTATGTTTTCATTAGAAAAATTGCGTCATCTATCGGCCACAAAAACCTTGAAAGTATCGTTCGCGAAATTATGGATGAGAAAAAAACGAACTCTTCTAAATTAGTGTATTTGTCAGTACTTCTCGACATGGGTAAATTCGGTTCAACTGATGTTGTACATCGCGTTATCAAAAGTCTTGAACAAAATAGTATTTCGAAGTTAATCACACAGGTCTTAGTACGTAACTACCTTTATATGTTTGAAGTACCTGATTCCAAGGTACAGAGTCTCTGCAAAATGGCGGGACTCAGATACCAAACCATATCGAGCGGAATACGGCTAGAAAAACAACAGGACAAAAGGCTAACGTAATTCATTTGCTCAGTCTAAACCAAAAACCACTTCATCCCAGCATTCTCGGCGGCTTGCTGGTCATAAATAAAGTCGCCCACATACAGGCAGTCTTCAGGTTGAAGCTGCCATGTGTTCGCCACCATCAATAAGGCGGTTGGGTCGGGTTTGGCGGGAGCATCTTCGCGAGTAAGTACGTAGTCGATGGGTATGCTGTTATTAGCTATCTTAACTGCGGTAGCCTGGCGACAGTTGCGGGTAACTATTGCCATGGGTAAGTTGTTTGCCTGCACTTTCTTTACCATGGCTTTGCCTATGGCTAGCCATTTAGCGTTCTGTGCATCCTCTAGTTCGTGCTGCAAAATAGTGCGGTGTGCATTCGCTTTGGTTTCGGCGCAGCTAAGTGCATCAACAAAGGTCAAAATATCCTCGTCTTGTGGGCAACCTATGTCTGCGCGCATTCGTGTAAAGTTAAGGCTAGACTCTACCAAGGTGCCGTCTAAATCGAATATCACACCTTTTATGCCGCTTAAGTTCATTTGCTCAATAGTCACGGTTTTCTAGCCCTTTCACTTCAGTAATATTGTAAAGACTTCATTAACGCTCACCTAAAATAGTTCAGCGCGGTCTCGCTCCTTTTTTGGTATCAATATAATGCCACGAAAGACCTTCACCTTCTGTTACGTTTGCTTAAGGCTATGATGTTTTAGCTAAAAACCAACTGAATGATTTAAGTTTACGCCAACTACACCATGCATTAGCATAGCCGCTCTTTTTGGCAGACTAAACTTTGCCCTTTTCTCATTTATTCATATTGTTTACAGGTAATTTATGGGTGTTTTTGCTGCGCTTGGTACAGCGCTTTGTTGGGCAATTGCCGCGCGCTTGTTCCGTGGTACGGGTAACGCGTTTTCGCCGCTAACGATGAACTTTTGGAAAGGCTTAATTTCAATTGCCATTTTGGCCGTTGTGCTACTTTTCGTTCAGCCAACCGGGCTTACCACCAGCGCAGTGTTGTGGCTATTACTTAGCGGCCTAATTGGCATAGGCATTGGCGACACCTGTTTCTTTAAAGCCCTGCAGAGCATTGGCGATAGCCAAGCGGTACTGGTTGCCGAAACCCTTGCGCCTTTATTTACTGCCCTATTTGCTATGGCCTTTATTGGCGAGTGGATTACCTGGCAGCAGTGGGTTGGCGTTGCTGTAGTGCTATTTTCGGTGGATATGGTTATAAAGGCACGTAAACGCAGTTCTACTCATGTATTTGCTACCAGCGGTTATTTATATGGCGTTGGCGCAGCACTGTGTCAGGCTGTTGGTGCGGTAGTCAGCCGCGACATTTTAAGCGCGGGCGATGTTGATGCGGCAAGTGCTGCGTTTTTGCGAATGGTAGGCGGTATGGCCTTTGTGATACCGCTTATAGCCTTAACTAAAACCCGCTATATGCCTGTTATCGACTATCAAAGTAGCCACGGCAAGCGCATATGGCCGGCTTTTGTAATAGCCACATTGCTTGGTACTACTGCCGCTATCTACTTACAAATGTTTGCATTTGCCTATGCCAAAGCCGCCGTTGTTCAAACGTTAATTGCCACCAGTGCGTTAATGTCGTTAGGGGTAGCCTGGGTGCTTGGTGAAAAAGCGACAAAGGCCACCATTGCATGGTCTGCCGTTGCCTTAGTTGGCGTGGCAATTTTGGTAAGTTTTGGGGCGCCTGTGCATTAGGGGTAATGTGCTTACCACTTTTTATAGCTGCTAAATTCAGACACAAAATACGTATAAGGAAACAAAAAAGCAGTAAGATTTACGGGCTTGATATAGTAGTTATTGGCTTAAATCGATATTATAAAGAAAAAAACGTAAACGCTATCTCTTATGGCTCGAAGGTTTTATTTAACACTCTTATCTTTTTTCAGCGTGTTGTTCGCTTCCTCTGCGACTCTGGCAAATACTGATGTCGATGCCGTTATCGAAAAAGTTCGCTCGCCCTCGTACGATTGCCCAAGTCAATCGTTGCTGCCAGAGCTAGAACAAACGCTCACTTTAGAAAGCCTCTCACCCCAACAACGTTTTGCTTTGACCGTAGCCAAAGGGCAGTTTTTAATTTGTCGTGGCAAGTATGAAGAAGCAGAAAAGATGCTGCTTAAAGCCATAATGCAAAGCAATATAGATGAAAGCTCGTACGCGTTTGCATCGGCTATTTATCAAATTGGCTTTTCTTATGATGCCAGAGAAAACCCGGCGCGCTGTAAATACTATCAACAGGCCCAAGATTTATCTTCACCAAAACGTCATAGCGATATTTTTACCAGCTCTTCGCTAGGGCTTATTAACTATTGTTCAGAATCTACGTCGCCCGAAGTTAGGCTAGGTAAAATGTTTGGCGTGCTTAAACGCTATTCCGATAACGGTAGCCCAGGCGAACTCGCGCATATCCACAACGCTATCGGCCTTCTCTATGGTGATTTAGAGCAACACGCGCTGGCCGCAGAACAGTATCTGAAAGCCCACAAAATGGGCCTACTTGTTTACAAAGGCAGTAATAAGGTCAGTATTATCATTAGTGCCATTGTATCGCTGCTAAGCAGCGGTCAAACCGATAAAGCCTATCAAAGTATTTTGGAGCTAGGTGCACTAAATAGCGAAATCAACACGCCACTTAGTAATTTTTTGTATCAATATGCTCTGTCTATCTATTATAGAAAAACGCAGGATTACAATAACCTAGCCTATACTCTCCCTGATTTAGAAGAAGCAACAGACAGTATCTCTAGCTCTTTTGGTCAAATGCTCGTTGCTTGGCACAAAGCCGAACTATGCTTACACAACAATAACCTAACCTGTATAAAGCAATACTTAACTGACACAGGTGCGTTAGATAAAAATGCTATTCCAAGGATTTTCGAAACTAACCTAGACTACTTGAGCTTCAACGTTTCAATTTTTTTGGCTTTAGGCGATATAGAGCGCGCAAAAGTAGCCCATAGTATCTACTCCAAAGAGGTCATTAAGCGAAGAGAGATTACCCAAGATACCGCTTTAATAGTTGGTGCCGCTAATCTGTATACACGTATTTATGATCTTGAGTCAGCCATTGAAAAAGCCGAAGAACAGAGAAGGAATACTTTATATACCGCTATCCTAGTTTTTCTACTGTTTGTTATTATTGCTGGGTACGTGCTACGTAAGAAGCACGTTGCACGCAAAGCCATCGACCCGGTAACACTTTTACTCAACGCCGATTCAGCCATCGCACGCATTAATAAACTAGATGCGCCTAAAAAGGGTCGTGCCATTGCTATTGCAATATTCGACATTAGCAACTTACGAGAGATAACGCGTAAAATGGGCTCTACGAAAGGCGATTTTGTATTGCGGCAAATTGCGCAAACTTTTCAAAACGTTATCCGAGGTAACGATATTCTGGGCCGCTTTGGAACCGACCAATTCATTTTATGCCTTCACAATATTGAAGAACGAAGCGCGCGCCAGTTCTTTGACCGCGTACAAAGCGCGCTAGAGAGCACCTTTGAGAGCGACACCAATGATGACTATTTTGTGGTTAAGTCTCAAATGAGCGTATTTATTGCCACCGAAAAAATTACTGGGCTAAACGATATACTCGATGACATTGCCATGTCGATTGATATGGACAGTCGCAACGACACCAATTAGCTTAAATAAAAACGCGCGAACTGTATTTGCGGTGTCGCGCGTTCCCAACCTCCCCTTTGCTCTCCTTCAACGCCAATCCATCGACATTGGTCGTATAGGCCTTTAGCAAAACCAATTCTGTTTTACAGTGGTATAAGCAACAGGCGCGTTAGCACAACACGCGACGTTTCCAGTCATTAATAATAGGAAGGTGAATTGTGACGCCAAGGGTTATTTTTTTCGATATCAATGAAACACTCTTAGACATGCAGGCTATTAAAACAGGCTTAGCATCTGTATTAAACGGCGATGAGACACTGGTCGACTTATGGTTTGCTAACTTGCTCCACCATAGTTTGGTAGATGTAACGTCGGGGCAGTTTCATGACTTTATTGATATCGGCGCGGCAGTGCTTACCATGGTAGCCCACAGTAAAGGGATAGCCCTTGATGAAACTACCGCGAAAGACACCATTAAACAGCATATAACCAAGCTACCCGCTCATAGTGACGTTATTCCAGCGTTGAAGGCACTTCAAAGTGCGGGATTCTCCCTAGTGGCACTTTCAAATTCATCAAAAGCAGGGCTGGATGCGCAGCTGGAATATGCCAATATTAAGCCGTATTTTTCTCATGTGTTGAGTGTAGAAAGCGTACGAACTTATAAGCCTCATGCAGCGGTTTATCACTGGGCTTGCCAACAGGCTAATGTGAAGAACGAAGACGCCATGATGGTAGCGGCCCATGGCTGGGATGTAAGTGGCGCTAAGGCAACAGGTATGCAAACTACATTTGTAGAGCGTTCGGGCAAAATGATGTACCCGTTAGGGCTTGCACCTGATCACAGTATTAGTTCGCTAAATGATTTAATACGTATAGTGACTGACTAACTTTATTTACTGTATAAACAAAAAAAGTCTTACCAAGGTAAGACTTTTTTGTTTCTAAACACACTTCGCAATTAAAGCTTTGCTAACTCTGGACGGTTAGCTTTAAAGCCTTTTGTGCTACATGAGTTGCGTTTAGTTTCTAATGCATTTAATTGGCGCTTAAGCCATGATTTTTGAATACCAGACTTTGCTACGTCCATTTCAGTGCTTACGCGAGTAATTTCTTTTCCGACATTAACACATGCTTTCTTATTCGGTTCAAAGCCGCCGTTAGCTAGAACTGAAGAAGAAAATATTAAGGCTGATAGCGCAATTAGCGTTTGCTGTTTCATAAGAGTCCCCAACTACTCGTTATTATCTCGGGTTAGTGTTTTACCGTAAGAATGAGCATATACTTGCTCTCAAATCTGTAGGGAATATAGCAGGCCTTTTTTTGTTATTAGGTACAGTAAAATATACGTAGTAATAAAACCTTGTATACTTTCCCGCCACTATCACACATAAACCATTGTCTTTTATATTATTATGGCGACAATGCTTCACCTTACCATTCCACTTACGTATCGATTTTTATATTTTTACGCACTTCCAAGTAAGCCTATCCATAGTATCGGCTTCAGCAACAGCATTCTGAAGCAGCATTACCTACTTATTAAGCAATGCTATTAAAACACCTTAGCTTTTTAGGGACAAGGGAAGCATAACAATCCTTTTACATGAAACAGGGAATAAGACACGTTTTATGACCTATACCTTGTAACACTACAAGCGACTGCCAGCGGAAAGCTTTTCAACCGTCTGCATAACTGCCTTACCCATATCATCAAGGCTAGTTATGTGCCTTGCCGCTCCCTTTTCGATGGCTACTTTTGGCATTCCAAAAACTATACAACTTGCTTCATCCTGACAAAATGTCTCACAGCCTGCGTTGAATAACTCATGAAGGCCGATAGCGCCATCACTCCCCATCCCCGTTAGCAATACGCCTATCGCGTTATTACCCGCGCTTTTACACAACGAATTAAACAATACATCAACAGAGGGCTTGTGACCCGAAACCCGCGCACCGTCAGTAAGCCTGATACGGTAATCTGCACCACTTCTTTCTATTTCCATGTGCTTGTCGCCTGGCGCTAAATACGCTTGTCCAGGAAGTAAGCGCTCGCCTCCCTTCGCCTCTTTCACCTGCATTTGACACACAGCGTCTAGCCGCCGTGCATAGGTAGAGGTAAAGCCCGCCGGCATATGCTGCGTAATCACTGTTGCTGGGGCATTAGCAGGAAAGGTTCGCAGTACCTCTTTAATAGCTTCAGTACCACCTGTAGAAGCGCCTATTGCAATAAGCTTTTCTGTTCCTGAGTAACTCACCTTATTCACGGAAGATACTTTGGCTGGCGAGGCTTTTTTTACTTTTGAACGTGCGGCAGTTCGAATTTTATCGACTATTAACTCGTGATATTCTGCCATACCTTGTGCCACACCAATTTTTGGTTTAGCAACAAAATCAATCGCACCTAACTCCAGCGATCTCAAGGTGGCTTCTGCCCCCTTTTCGGTCAGCGTAGAAATCATAACCACAGGAGTTGGCCTAGCATTCATTAGCACTTCTAAAAAGCGCAAACCATCTACTTTTGGCATTTCGATATCCAATGTTATGACATCGGGGGCCTTTTCAAGCACCAATTTTTTGGCAACAAACGCATCGGGCGCTGCGCCTACCAGCGTCATGTCAGGCTCGCTTTTTATTATTTCGCTGAGTATTTGGCGGATAAGCGCTGAATCATCTACTACCAATACTTTTATTGTCATAACTAGTCCTCAAATAAATCTACGCTGCCGCTTGGCGCCTGCTTAGATAATTCCCAGCGGTGCTGACTTTCTCGCTCGATAATTGTTGCATTGTTAAGCTCGTGAATACGCTTCATCATCACGTGGCCGCTGTCTGGAAAAAAATACACCTTTCGCGCATAAACGTCGCACAAGTCGCTGGCTAAAATAGGTATGCCTTCGGTTTCTAAAAACTGAGTCACAAATTCTGCATTAAACTTACCTACATCGTTTTGAACAAAAGAAGGTACAACTTTACCGCCGCCAAAGACTTTTGCTTTTAGCCGGTTCTTTTGTGCGCCTACTTTAACGAGCTCATTAATCAAAATTTCCATGGCATGAACGCCGTATTTTGCCGCCATTCCTTGAACTTGCTCAAATTCACCTGCCGATTTGTTCACGGTAGGCAACATAAAGTGGTTCATGCCACCAAACCCCGTATGAGGGTCGAACAAGCAAGCCGCTACACAAGAGCCAAGCACCGTGACCAGCATTTTGTCTTTTGTGGTAACAAAATACTGACCGGGTAAAAGCTTTACCGCTTCTTTAGAAAAACGCTTGTCGTAATAAGTTATTGGCAGTTCAAAATTGGGTGACGCCACAATCTCTCCTAACCGGCTGGGCGATAAATAGTTTTTCCCACCGGTCTAACAAGATTAGTATACATATTGAAATTTTCAGAATGTCCAGCCATGTATAACCCCGTTGGCTTTAACATACCCACCATTTTTTGTAGTACTTTTAGCTGCGTTGGTTTGTCAAAGTAGATCATTACATTTCTGCAAAATATAACGTCTAGCGGCCCCTTCACATCCCACTTTGTGTCGGTGAGGTTTAGTTTTTTAAACTGCACCATATTGCGAAGCTCATCGACCACTTTGACCTTTCCTTCATTAGTACCTTTGCCTTTGTGAAAGAACTGCTTTTGTCGATGTTGCGGTATTTTCGCTATCGAGGCTAAGGGATAAACACCGGCTTTGGCTTTAGCTAGCACTTTACTGTCTATGTCTGAGGCAATGATCTTAACCGGTGTTTTAAAACTTCCGAAGGCTTCCGCTACCACCATCGCGATTGAATATGGCTCTTCACCAGTAGAACTGGCAGCACACCAAATATTGGTAACATTATGCTGTCTTAGATAATCAGCCAACGCGGTAAAGTGGTGCGGCTCGCGAAAGAAGGACGTAAGGTTCGTGGTAAGCGCATTGATAAATTGCTCCAACTCCGATTCCGAGGTGTTCACTAAAGCAAGATATTCATTAAAACTACGCAAGTTTCTTGCCCTTATCCGACGGGCTAGCCTGCTGTAGACCATTGCTTCTTTGGCATCAGATAGATTTATTCCTGCCTTTCTAAACAACATCTTCTGCACGTTTTTGAAGTCCGCCTTTTCAAAGGCGAACTCCCTGGAGCTATCTTTTGGTGATACAGCCGCTGTCATTAGAATGACTCCCACTCGGCCTCGGTTGGCATAGCCGGAGTTAGCGCCTTCGCTTGAGACAATCGCTGAGCTGGCGCTGCAGATAAGCGCTGCTGTCGAGAGCCCCCGTGAGTAAGAGCCGCTATATGCTGCTGTTCACTGCTTAGCCCTTTTCCTACTTCAAATACAGAGACCCGTTCATTCAACTGCAGCGATTGTTGTTTAAGACTGTCTGCGGCGGCTGCGGCCTCTTCCACCAGCGCGGCATTCTGCTGGGTCATTTCATCCATCTGAACTACGGCTTTACTGACTTCCTCTATCCCCGCAGCTTGCTCTGCAGACGCCGCCGCAATTTCAGACATAATGTCGTTTACCCGTTTGATTGAGGTCACAACTTCTGCCATGGTATCGCCAGACTTCACGACTAACTGGTTGCCGCTCGCAATTTTACTCACCGAGTCAGAAATGAGCTCTTTAATATCTTTCGCAGCTTCGGCAGAACGCTGCGCTAGGTTACGCACTTCAGAGGCAACAACCGCGAAACCTCGCCCTTGCTCACCAGCGCGCGCTGCTTCAACCGCAGCATTTAATGCCAGTATGTTAGTTTGGAAGGCAATCCCATCGATAACGCCGATAATGTCTGATATCTCTTGGGCAGAATCATTAATCTGCGTCATGGTATCCACCACTTCGCCGATGACCTCCCCTCCTTGAGACGCTATTTTGCTTGCCTGCGCAGCAAGAGAGTTTGCCTGCTCGGCATTTTCAGCATTAAGCTTTACAGTACCAGTTAGCTCTTCCATGCTCGACGCAGTTTCTTCAAGACTTGACGCCTGTTGCTCAGTGCGGCTTGATAGGTCAGCATTGCCCGTTGCTATCTCGCCTGACGCTACATTAATAGTCTCAACCGCTTCATTAATATTGGTGATGGTGCCGCGCATTTCATTGATGAATTGATTTATTGCTTCGCCTAACACAGCAAAGTCGCCATCTAATGCGTGGTCAATATTAACGGTAAGATCTCCTTCTGTAAGCCTAGTCATCACGTGCTTAATTTCATCAACTGCCTGAGTTCGGCCTGTAATGTCGGTAGCGAATTTCACGACGCGGAAGGGTTTACCGTTGTGATCTAAAATGGGGTTATAGGTAGCTTGTATAAAAATCTCTTTGCCGTTTTTGCCAACTCTGCGGTACTCACCAGAAGAATAGGTGCCACTGCGCAATGCATCCCAAAATGCCGCATACTCAGGGCTAGCCCGATATGACGGAGCGACAAACATACTGTGATGCTTCCCTTTAATCTCCTCAAGGGTATAGCCCACTGTATTTAAGAAGTTTTCATTGGCATCTTGGATAATGCCGTCCATGTTAAACTCAATGACCGCCTGAGACTTTCCAATGGCGGCTAACTGCCCCTCAAAATACGCATTTTTAACCTTTTGTTCGGTAATGTTGCTGGCGTATTTAACCACTTTTACTACCTTGCCATTCATATCGAAGATGGGATTGTAGGTCGCTTGAATCCATACGTCAGAACCATCTTTTGCAATACGGTGAAACTCACCAGAATAAAACTGACCTTCAGCCAATTTCTTCCAAAAGGTGCGATATTCTTCAGATTCACACTCTTGTTTAGTGACGAAAATTCTATGGTGCTTGCCTTTGATCTCGTCTAGCCCATACCCAACCGTGGCCAAAAAATTATCGTTTGCGGTCACGATGTTGCCGTTCGGGTCGAATTCGATGACTGCTTGAGATTTGCTGATCGCATTTATCTGACCGGTGTTAAATGCATTCTGCAGCTTTTGTTCAGTAACATCAGAGGCGTATTTCACCACTTTCTGGGGTTGACCGAATTCATCAAAAATAGGGTTGTAAGACGCTTGGATCCATAGCTCGCTGCCATCTTTTTTTACGCGTTTAAATTCCCCTGACTTAAACTCACCCTTTTTCAAATCTCGCCAAAACGCCGCATATTCGGGACTCATTTTATAATTCGGCTCGACAAACATACTGTGATGTTGCCCCTTTATCTCACTGAGGTCATAGCCTGTTGTAGCACAGAAGTTTTCGTTGGCGTGTTGAATTACCCCTTCTAGGTCAAACTCTATGACAGCTAGCGATTTATCGATGGCGTTTATCTGGCCTTCATAGTCTACGTTTTTGCGCTTTTGCGCAGTGATGTCGGTGGCAAATTTAACAACGCGAACAATATTGCCCAACTTATCGTAGATAGGATTGTAAGAAGCTTGGATCCAAATTTTGTCACCGTTTTTCGCTACGCGACAATACTCTCCACTGCTGCGTTCTCCATTTCTCAGGTCTTCCCAAAATTGGTTATATTCTTCAGATACACCATAGTCTGGTAACACAAATAGACGGTGATGCTTACCTACAATATCTTCTTTTAAATAACCTGTTACTTTTAGAAAGTTGTCGTTAGCGTTTTCAACTATACCTTCTGGAGTAAAGGAAATAATAGCTTGGCAACGGTCAAGGCCCTCCAGCAAAGCTGACTTCTGCTGCAACTCCTGGTCGTTTATCCACTCCACCATTGTGCCAAGTTTCTCACCTTCTACGCTTTTGATTGTGGTGAGCTTTAGCGTAAACAGCAGGTCACTTACTGGCAGTAAAAAGGTGTCGCTACTATTACAGGTGCCGTATCGCTGGCTCAATTCTTTATTATTAGCAAAAAAGCTTGCGATAGAGGTGCCGGTCAATTCCTCAAGATTAATGTTAGGAAGTGAGCGAGAAAACTGTGCGCTATGCTCTGCTGCGAGCTGTCTAAATGCTTTGTTGGCAAAGGTTATCGTTCCCGATGCATCCACTAACATTAAACATGCCGTACTCTCACTCAACGCCTGCTCCTGAAAACGAGAAAGACTTTGAGCAGCCACCAACTCTTCATTGTGAAATATATTAAAAACACCCATAGCATCACCTATCATATTAGTAGCGCTACGTGTTTGAAGCGCTGAATAAAACTGCAAGTAATAAAAAAGGCGAACTCCCTTTTGAAGAATTCGCCTTTAATTAACTAAAAAGACTCCCATTCGTCGTTGTGCGGTACTTTAGGAGCTAACTTTTTATTCGTATTTAGCATGGCTACGGAAGCCACTTTTTTCTCTGACACAGCCTGAGGCGCTTGTTGTGGTCTCGTTTCTGCAACAGCAGCTTTATCACCTATATTAAACGCCGACACACGCTCGGATAGATTACCGGATTGTTGTTGCAAGCTTTCAGCAGCTGCCGCGGCTTCTTCTACCAGTGCCGCATTTTGCTGCGTCATTTCATCCATTTGCACTACCGCTTTACTGACTTCTTCAATGCCTGAAGCTTGTTCAGAACTTGCTGCAGCAATCTCTGACATAATGTCGTTGACCCGCTTAATAGAGGTCACCACTTCTTCCATAGTATCGCCAGACTGATTGACGAGTTTATTCCCCCCGTCAATTTTGCTCACTGAGTCTGAAATAAGCTCTTTAATTTCTTTTGCCGCCTCTGCAGAGCGCTGGGCTAAGCTTCTTACTTCTGATGCAACTACTGCAAAGCCTCGGCCTTGCTCGCCTGCTCGAGCCGCCTCTACAGCAGCATTTAATGCAAGTATATTGGTTTGAAATGCAATGCCGTCGATAACACCGATGATGTCTGAAATTTCTTGGGCTGACTCGTTAATTGACGACATGGTATCCACCACCTGACGAATTAACTCACCGCCTTTAGTCGCGATATCGCAGCTCTGCGAAGCTAGGCTATTAGCTTGTTCCGCGTTTTCAGCATTGAGTTTCACTGTACCTGTAAGCTCTTCCATACTTGACGCGGTTTCCTCAAGACTAGACGCTTGTTGCTCGGTACGGCTTGAAAGGTCAGAGTTACCTGTGGCTATTTCAGACGAAGCAGTATTAATGGTTTCTACTGCTTGGTAGATAGAACCGATAGTGCCAGACATTTCACCGACAAACTGGTTTATGGCATCACCCAATATTTGGAACTCGCCTTGGAACTGTTCATCAAGCTCTGCAGTTAAATCACCACCAGATAAGCGGGTCATTACCTCACTTATTGAACCGATAATACGGCGCATATCGTCAATGAAACGATTTATTGATGTGCCTAGATCTTTAAATTCGCCGTCAAACTCATGCTCAATGCGACAGTCTAAATTGCCCTGAACTAATTCATTCATGGCAGTCTTGATATCGCTTATGGCTTGCTTTCTGCCCGTAATGTCGATGGCATATTTTACTACGCGATGCGGTCTTCCATTTTGATCTAAAATGGGGTTATAAGATGCCTGGATCCAAATTTCCTTACCGCCTTTGCCCACGCGCTTAAACTCATCGGTAAACAATACGCCTTGGCGTAACTGCTCCCAAAATTGGCTATACTCAACACTGCGCTTGTATTCATCATCAACGAACATGCTGTGATGTTTGCCTACAATTTCATCTAAGTTGTAGCCAACAGTGTTGGTGAAGTTCTCGTTGGCGTTTAAAATTTTTCCGTCAAGATCGAACTCGATAACCGCCTGTGCTTTGTTTATTGCTTCAATTTGCCCTTCGAAATACGCGTTACGAAGCTTGTTTTCGGTGATATCGGTGGCAAATTTCACTACGCGAATGACCTTGCCATCACCACCAAATACCGGGTTGTAAGTCGCTTGGATCCAAACCTCCTTACCCATTTTATCAAAGCGACAAAACTCGCCACTTTGCAGCTTGCCCGCTTTAAGGTCGCGCCAAAACTGTGCGTACTCTTCAGTACGAATATACTGAGAGTCACAAAACATCTTATGATGGTTGCCTACGATCTCGTTAAGGCTATAGCCAAGAGCATTCAAGAAGTTTTCGTTAGCGTTTTGAATTACGCCATCTGCATTAAATTCTATAACCGCTTGCGCATTGTTAAGCGCGTCCAGCATGGTGCTTTTGATAAGCAACTCAGATTGATCAACCCATTCAACCATAGTGCCTATGTTTTTGTTATCTTGGTCGAAAAGAGGGGTTAGCGTAAGTTTGAAGTTCAAGTCGCCTATGTTTATTGTAGAGGTCATCGTTGACTTTAGTTCTGCAAGGATATTACGTTGATGAGACGGGTTGCGGTGAAACTGATCGATGTTCTGTCCTTCAAGGTTGTCAGCAGAAAAGCTGGGAAGAACAGCCTGTAGCTTCTTTTCATTTTCTTTAAGCAGTGTTTTTACCGACTGATTGGCGTAAATAATATTTCTGTCTGCATCGGCCATCATGATGCAACACGTTGTGGCATCAAGCGCCTGTTTGTTTCTTAATGCTTGGTTAACGTCCGTTGCCTTCGTGAAGTCTTCTAACCACGTCATGATTCCCATTGTCTCAGCCCTCAACCGTTTGTGTTTTTGTTTCAACTAAGCCCAATTCGTTACTTGTAATTAAGCTCTCAATATTCACTAAAATAACCATGTGTTCGTCTACATCTGCCAGCCCGTGAAGGTATTTGCTATCGAACGCCACTCCGAACTCTGGGGGAGGAAGCATGTCTTCTTCCGAAAGACGTATTACGTCAGACACCCCGTCAACGACAATACCTACAATCCGCTCGTGAACGTTTAGCATGATCACGATAGTAAAGTCGTTGTAGGTGGCTTCGCCGACATTGAACTTAATCCGCAAATCCACGATAGGTACAATATCGCCACGAAGGTTTATCACCCCCTTAATAAAGCTTGGCGCATTGGCTATTTTGGTGACCTGCTCATAGCCGCGAATTTCTTTCACCGTCGTGATGTCTAAGGCGTAGTGTTCTTCGCCCAATACGAAACTTAAAAATTCATTCTCTTTCGACGCACTAACGGCTTGCTGTAATGCTGCTTCGCTCATAGTGAAACCTCTTCATTTGGGATATTGGTACAATTTGCTGCTACCGAATCGGCATCCAAAATCATCGCGACCTTGCCATCGCCCATAATGGTAGCGCCTGCGATCCCTGCGACTTTTTTGTAATGTTGCTCTAAGCTCTTGATGACGACTTGTTGTTGACCTACCAGAGAATCCACCAATACGCCGTAGCGTTTTTTACTGCTTTCTAGCAGTACCACTATGCCTCGAGTTGGTTCGATAATGCCGTCGTCTACCTGCATCAATTGGGTAAGTGACACCAATGGCCAGTACTGGTCTCTAATCCACAGCACCTTGTCATTACCAAGTGTTTTTACTTGGGAAGCTGTAGGCTGAAAAGACTCGATTACGTTAAGCAGCGGAATGACAAAAATCTGATCGCCAACTGACACACACATACCGTCTACAATGGCGAGCGTAAGGGGTAGGTGGATATAAAAGGCTGAGCCCTCGCCTTGCGACGATTCGATTTCAATGCGTCCGCCAATAGATTCAATATTTCGGCGCACTACGTCCATACCAACGCCACGACCTGATACATCAGTGACCTCAGCGGCGGTAGAAAAACCCGCTTGGAATATAAGCTGCCAAATTTCACTGTCTGGCATGTCCGGCGTAACGGCTAACCCGTTTTGTGTCGCTTTATCTAAAATGCGCGCTTTATTTAAGCCTGCACCGTCATCAATAATGCCGATAATGATGCTGCTACCTTTTTGCTCTGCACTTAAAATAACGGTTCCATTTTCGGATTTACTTGCTTCAAGGCGCTTTTCAGGGCTTTCGATACCGTGGTCAATGCTGTTTCTAACTAAATGCGTAAGCGGGTCGACCAGCTTTTCGATAAGGCTTTTATCAATTTCAGTGTTGCCCCCCTGAATAACCAAATCGACTTTTTTGCCTAGCTTTGATGAAAGGTCACGTACAACGCGAGGGAAACGATTAAATGTCATGTTTACTGGCAACATGCGCATAGACATTACCGATTCTTGTATTTCACGGGTATTGCGCTGTAGCTCGTCTATCGCGAGCTGTAAACGTTCACCTACCTGCCCTTCAACTTCCTGGCCTACGTTAGAAAGCATGGATTGAGTAATAACAAGTTCGCCAACTAAATTAACCATGGCATCAATTTTTGTTGTATCTACACGAATTGATGCGGCTTCTTTTGCCACTTTAGGTTTGGTTTTGACTGGCTTAACGATAGGTTGTTTGGGGGTGGCTTGTGCCGGTGTAGATTGTGTTACATCTGGTTTAATAGGAAGGTTTTCTGGTTCGAAAAAGCCAAAGCCCTCATCGTTTTTGTTAACTTCAGGCGCCGCTTCAGCCTGTTTCTCCGCTGCTACTTCATCATCTTCAAAGAGTCCAAAACCCTCAATTTCCTCTGCTTCTTTTTGATTTTGCGAAGTTTCAGAAGTGATGCTTTGCGTCTCAGTTTCTTCATCATCGAAAAAGCCAAAACCTTCAATCTCGTTGTCTGAAGCACCTTCAATATCTTCGGTTTGATCACTAGGCTCATTCACGACTTCACCTGAAGCGCTAGCAAGCGTCTCTTCGAGTACTTTTATGCTTGCGTCAATCTGTGCTTGAGGAAGTTCTGTCTGCTCTTTATAAGCAGACATGGTGTCTTTGAGTACATCAAGGGTTTGCAGGAAAATATCAACAATTTCTGCCGTTACCTGAATCTCTTGGTTGCGGGCTTTATCGAGCAGGTTCTCCATGACATGTGTGAGGTTCATTAACGCGTCGAAGCCAAAAATTCCGCTTCCGCCTTTTATGGAGTGAGCCGCTCTAAAAATACTGTTTAATTCTTCGGGGTCGGGAGCATCCACAACTAAGGTCATGAGCAACTGCTCCATGTCTTGGAGGTGCTCATCACTCTCATCAAAAAACACACCGTGAAACTGGTTTACATCAATGGTCATGGTTAACTCCCACTTGCCCTATTAAAACCGACGTTCGATTAGCCCAACACTCGTTTCATCACATCTAACAGCTTGTTCGGGTCAAAAGGTTTCACCATCCACCCTGTGGCTCCGGCAGCCTTACCTTTAGCCTTCATATCGTCGCCAGCCTCTGTGGTAAGCATCACAATTGGCGTCGAACGAAAATTAGATAACTCTCTTAAAGACTTAACCAGCGTTAAGCCATCCATGCGAGGCATGTTCTGATCGGTCAGTACAAAGTCGAAACGAGCCCCCTGGCACTTGTCTAGCGCATCTTGCCCATCTTGTGCCGTAGTTACGTTGTAGTTCGCTGACTTGAGGGTCATTTCAACCATCTGACGAATAGATACAGAGTCGTCAACAATCAATATGCTTTTGCTCATAATTCAATCACCTTTTGAATTGTCAAAATTGCTCTTACCTTGCTTTGTAGAGATTTTCGTTACCGCTAAAAAAGCTCTACATCACCCGCATCCATAGAAGTCGCAGAAACTGGGTTATGGTCTGCTTGCCCTTTTTCAGTAAGCGAGTGTTGATAGTTTTCTAGATTTTCTCGCACACGACTTGCGCTTTCTGCGGACAGCTGTGAAAGCTGCTCAATAATGAATTCAATGGTCTCTCGGGTATACGTGAGGTTTTGGCCATTTATATCGCCAAACTGAAGGCCGCGAATGGCGGCTGCTGTGGAGTCGGCAAGCTGTTGCCTGATGGCTTCAAGCTCGCTTGCGCCCTGTATATCAGCTTCTGCTTTTTTGATAATGCCTTTGAGCTGTTCGCTAATCGCATCTTTTGCGTTCACCACGTGAGAAATGTCCTGAGACGCAACGACTTCAGCAGTTTCCGTTAGTTTATCGATAAGCGACTTGATATTTTCTATTTGGGTTTTAATTACGTCACTGAACTGCGTAGAACGGGTAGATAGCGCACGGACCTCGTCTGCGACAACAGCAAATCCACGACCAGCTTCACCAGCACGCGCAGCTTCGATAGCTGCGTTAAGCGCTAGTAGGTTGGTTTGTGAAGAAATATCGTCAATGCCGCTTAACGCTTCAATCACGGTAGGCATGGCTTGCTGAATAGTTTGAACTTGAGTTTCTAACGCTCTTGTAGAGTCGGTCATTTGGGTAGTTGATGCGATAAATTGCGTTAGTGTTGCATCGGTGTCTGACGCGAATGAACGCATTTTGTCGGCGTAAGCGCAGTCACTGTTATCATCGTCTTTTAGCAAATTGTTTATGCTAATTTCTTGCTGGCCAAGCAGGGATTGAAGAGAAATAAAGGATTCGCTTAACGTAGCCACCGCATCGCTTTGGGTTGAAAAAATGTCACTAATATTTGATGAGGTGACTGATAATATGTTGTTCGCTTCGGATACTGCAATACTGATTGAATCAGAAGCTAACGAAGCCTCATGAGAAGGAGAGTAGTACTCTGTTGAATCGTTAGCGTTAGGCGTTGCTGTTGCCTGACTTAAATTAGTTACTCTTAGTAGTACGAACAGCAGAAAAACCACACAAGCGGAGCTAAGCACGAGTCCTAAATGCGATACTGACGTAAAGGATAAAGTCCAGCTCCCTAACATCGTTAAAAACGCCACAACGAAAGCATTGCTCTTGCTAGAGAAAAAGTTATCCAAATAATTTGCTGCAATGGCGACCACGATTTCACCTCGATTGTAACTACCGCGTTAACAACTGTACAAAACACGATCAAATTATGGTCTAATTTTTACCTCTAACAATTATACTTTTGAATATTTTTGTTAACTTGTTACTTTGGTGACATTTGCGACAGGCAGTGGTACGGGTACGCCCATCGCTTATGGAATCTACAATAAGGAAAGTACTTGGAGGATTTGTAAAAGCACCAGAAGATATAAGAACTACTTAAAGCCGACTACCCGCTCCTAATGCTTCGAGTGTATCAAGTATAGCGTCTGAAATTTCTTCTAAGGGTTTTATGAAACTTGCAGCTTTCATTTCTACAGCGGTTTTAGGCATGCCGTATACAACACAGGTTTTTTCATCTTGGCAGAAGGTGACAGCGCCTTTAGTGTGCATATTCTTTAAACCTTTTGCCCCGTCGCGCCCCATTCCGGTAAGCAATACACCCACTGCATTTGCCCCTGCGTGCTCAGCAAGTGAATCGAACATGACGTCAACCGACGGCTTATGCCCTGATACCTTAGGGCCATCATCAAGGCTCAAGCGATAATCGGCACCACTTCTCTCTACTTTTAAATGTTTATTACCTGGTGCTAAATAGGCAAAGCCTGGCAATAAGCGCTCTCCCCCCTGCGCTTCTCGCACCGTTATTTCACAAAGGTTATCAAGACGCTTAGCATAGGTGGTGGTAAAACCCGGAGGCATATGTTGGGAAATAATAGTTGCTGGAGCATTGCGAGGAAAATGCATGATGACATCTTTGATCGCTTCGGTTCCCCCAGTTGAAGCGCCTATTCCAATAAGCTTTTCAGTGCCGGTATAGCGCATGGAAGCGTGCTTAGTACAGCGAGTTTCGGTGGGATGGCTTAACTTTGAGTGGGCCGCTGCCTTTATCTTTTCAACGATAACTGCGGCATATTCGGTCATACCTTGCGCCACACCTAATTTTGGCTTTGCCATGAAATCAACCGCTCCCAATTCTAGGGCGCGCAACGTTGCATCGGCGCCTCGTTCAGTGAGCGTGGAAATCATTACCACTGGGGTTGGCATCGCCTTCATCATCACTTCTAAAAAGCGAAGCCCATCTACCTTCGGCATTTCAATGTCTAGGGTAATAACATCGGGCCTAAACTCTTGTACCATCCGTTTGGCTACGTAGGCATCGGGTGCTGCGCCAACTAATGATAACCCTGGCGCTTTAGCGACGATTTCTGACAAAATTTGTCTTATTAAGGCAGAGTCGTCAACGACGAGAACTTTTATAGGCATGTGATTGTTCCGAAAATGAAATAACACCCGTCTTCGCTTGCTCAGAAAGTAGAACACGATGCGTAGATTCACGCTCGTAAAGCGTGGCATTATTGAACTCGCGAATTCGCTTCATATACACTTTTCCGTCTGCCGGAAAATAGTAAATTTTTCGAGCATAGGTAGACATCAAATCACTGCTAACAAGGGGAATATTTGCATTATCTAAATACTCTAAAACAAACTCTGCATTTACTCGCCCAATGTCTTGTTGCACAAACCCTGGTAAGACTTTTCCGCCGCCAAATGCTTTAGCCACCAGCTTGTTACGACGCGCGCCTAAATGCACGAGTTGGTCTATCAGCATATTCATAGCGTGCACGCCGTACTTTGTGGCTAAGCAGGCGTCGAGATTGGTAGTAAAGTTGAGATCGGGCAACATGAAGTGGTTCATGCCCCCAATTTTCTTTTCTTGATCGAAAATGCACGCCGCAACACACGAACCAAGGATAGTTACCAAAGCTTTGTCTGCGGCAGTAGCATAGTATTGCCCCGGCAGGAGCTTCACCGCTTCTTTTTGAAGGCGATTATCAAAATAACGTATGGGGTTTTCATCCTGACTCATACTACAAGTTCCCTTTAAACAACGGGTCGATAAACGGTTTTCCCCATGGGCGCCACCAGTTCAGGGTACATAGTGAAATTTTCAGAGTGCCCTGCTACGTACATGCCGTCACTACACATTAACTTCACCATACGCGCTAAAATTTTACGCTGCGTAGGACGGTCAAAGTAAATCATAACGTTGCGGCAAAAAATTACGTCTATCGGCGCATCTAAACACCAGTTTGGCGACATTAAATTGAGTGGTTCGAACTGCACCATTTTACGTAGCTCATCTACCACCCTTACTCTTCCGGTTTGCGAACCTTTACCTTTGTAGAAGAATTGGGTTTTATAATCGTAAGAAAGCTGACTAATACTATTTTGGGCATAAACGCCTTGGCGGGCCTTCTGCAACACTTTACTATCAATGTCTGTGGCAAGTATTTGTACGTTGGGCGTAAAGGTGCCAAACACAGACGCCACCGTCATCGCAATACTGTAAGGCTCTTCACCCGTGCTGCTCGCAGCACACCAAATACGTTTAGTTTGCGGTCGCTTTCGAAGAAAATTTGCTAGCGCTTCAAAGTGATGTGGCTCCCTGAAAAACGCAGTCAGGTTGGTGGTAAGCGCATTGATGAAGTGCTCCATTTCATCGTCATTGCTTCCAACATAAGCTAAGTATTCTTTAAAGCTATTTATTTCGAGCGTGCGCAGCCGCCTCGCAAGGCGGCTATAAACCATCGCGTCTTTCGAGTCGGCTAGGTTAATACCTGCTTGTTTAAAAAGCAGACCTTTTACCCGCTCGAAATCTCTTCGGCTATATGAAAACTCCCTTTGCGCGTCCGTGCTTGGTATGGCCGTCATACACTAAAATGCCTCCCAATCCGACGCATCAGGCGCAGCTGGATTCAGCGCTTTTATTCGCTGCTTTGGCACTTCGCGCTCTTTAGGTAACCCACTGCTACCATTTAACGAGCGCACCTCAGAGGTCTGTTCGGGCTTTCGACTATTTCCTACTTTGAAAACAGATACCCGCTGCGCGAGTTCACCCGACTGCTGTCGCATACTGTCAGCGGCTGCCGCTGCCTGTTCAACTAAGGCAGCATTTTGTTGGGTCATTTCGTCCATTTGAACCACCGCATTGCTCACTTCCTGAATGCCTGTGGCTTGCTCCGATGAGGCAGCAGCAATTTCAGACATAATGTCGTTAACACGCTTTATGGCAGTGACGATATTGGCCATGGTTTCACCAGACTTATTCACCAATACATTGCCATCGCCAATTTTTTCCACCGATGCTGAAATTAGCGCCTTAATGTCTTTTGCCGCCTCTGCAGAGCGCTGGGCCAACGTTCTTACTTCGGAGGCAACAACTGCAAATCCGCGTCCTTGTTCTCCCGCTCTTGCCGCTTCAACGGCTGCGTTTAGTGCAAGTATGTTTGTTTGGAAGGCAATGCCATCAATTACGCCGATAATGTCGGAAATACGCTGGGCTGAGTCATTAATTTCACCCATGGTATGCACCACTTGTTCAATAACTTTGCCGCCCTCAGATGCTACATCAGACGCCTGACTTGCCAACCCTTTTGCTTGGTCAGCATTCTCTGCATTTAGCTTCACCGTTCCCGTTAGTTCTTCCATGGCTGAGGCAGTTTCTTCTAAGCTTGAAGCCTGCTGCTCGGTACGGCTAGACAGGTCGGCGTTACCCGTGGCTATCTCGTTTGAAGCAGTATCGATGGTTTCAACAGCAGTGTGAATTTTCACTATGGTGTCGCGTAGTTCGCCAATAAAGTGATTGATGGATTCACCCAGTACTTTGAAATCACCATCTAGTGGCTCATCTATTGTTTTCAATAAATCGCCTTCTGTTAAGCTCGCCATAATAGATTTGATGCTTTCTACTGCTAAGGTTCTACCTGTAACATCTGTCGCGTATTTCACTACTCTAAACGGCTTGCCGTTTTGGTCTAAGATGGGGTTGTAAGAGGCTTGGATATAAACTGGCTTTCCTGATTTGTCGAAACGCTTATACTCGCCGCTGGCATAAACCCCTTGACGCAATTGCTCCCAGAAGGCTGCGTATTCGGGGCTATTTTTAAAGGCAGGATCTACAAAAATACTGTGGTGCTTACCTTTTACTTCGTCAAGGGTATAGCCCATCGCGGCTAAAAAGTTGCTGTTCGCGTTTAAGATTACGCCTTCAAGGTCAAATTCAATGACAGCCTGAGACTTACTTATGGCGTTCAACTGACCTTCAAAGTAGGCGTTTTTCAACTTGTCTTCAGTGATGTTGGTTGCGTATTTAACTACTCTGAACGGGTTACCGTTCATGTCTTCTATTGGGTTATAAGAAGCTTGGATCCATACGCTATTACCTGACTTGCTTACTCGCTTAAATTCGCCAGAGAAGAATTTGCCTTCTTTAAGTTCAGACCAAAAACGCTGGTACGATTCTGTTTGTCTGTTTTCTTCATCTACAAATAACTGATGATGCTTACCTTTAATTTCGTCTAGGCGGTAACCCATAGTGTTGAGGAAGTTGTCATTAGCGGTAATGATATTGCCATCTACATCAAACTCGATGACCGCCTGAGATTTACTAATCGCGTTAATTTGCCCTTCGAAATACGCGTTTCTTAGCTTATCTTGCGTTACGTCGGTGGCAAATTTAACTACTTTAAATGGCATGCCAGTACTATCAAAAATGGGGTTGTAAGACGCACGGATCCATATCTCTTTGCCGCCTTTGGCAATGCGTTTGTATTCACCCTCGGTATGCTCTCCTGCTTTTAAACTCTGCCAAAAAGCAGCGTATTCTGCACTTAGCTTATACCTTGGGTCGACAAACATACTGTGATGCTGCCCTTTAATTTCTGACAAGCTATAGCCCATTGCGGCAAGGAAATTTTCGTTGGCGTTTAAAATATTTCCCTCTAGGTCGAACTCGATTACGGCTTGAGATTTGTTAATGGCGGTAATTTGCCCTTCAAAATCTGCATTTTTCTGTTTTTGTGCAGTAATGTCAGAGGCAAATTTAATGATGTAATCCACCTCGCCGTTGTCGTCAAACACAGGGTTATAGGTAGCTTGGATCCATACCTCTTCGCCTTGTTTATTGATTCTGCAAAACTCACCGCTGTGTACGTCTCCGCTTTTTAGCTTTGTCCAAAACGCTTTGTACTCATCGCTTTGTGCGTAGTCACTATCTACAAAAATACGATGGTGCTTTCCTACTACTTCAGCCTCGCTATAACCCATGGCGGATAGAAAGTTGTCGTTAGCCGATAATATTTCCCCATCTGTAGTAAAGGAGATCACAGCTTGGCTTCGCATAATGGCATCGACCATGCCTTTGTTACGTTTATTTTCTGTGTTGTCCTGCCATTCATTAACGAAAAGCTGAGTGCCGTTTTCGTCCGCTGTTATTGCAGATGTACTTACACAAAAGCTATGTTCAGCAAGTGAAACAAGCTGCTTGTTACCACCTGTAGAATGGGTGAGTAAATAAGACGGATTTTCTGCTGTGCTTGCACTGACTGTAATATCGTCAATGTGCTTTCCTGATAATGTGGATTCGCCACCGCCGACAGAAAAGTCTTTAGAGTAGGCTTTTACCATATGCAGGAATGCCGGTGTGCAGTAATGAATAACCCCAGACTTGTCGATAACCAACAAGTTTGAAGCACTCGCCTTTAAAATATTCGACTTTAATAGCGCGTCGTGCTTCGCTATTTTTAATTCTTCGCCGTTAAGAAAATTAAATACGCCCATAACTAATATTTCCCAATGTCAGGTGTTTCCGTTTAGTGAAGGACCTTGTAACTACGCGTCGTCGTTAACGCTATCAGGTGCAACTAAACCCAGCTCCTCGCTGGTTATTAAGCTCTCAATGTTCACCAGAATGACCATGTTTTCATCCACATCGGCTAAGCCGTGTAGATATCTGCTGTCAAAGGCTACGCCAAACTCTGGTGGCGGAAGTACTTGCTCTTCAGACAAGCGAATAACATCGGATACACCATCTACCACGATGCCAACAATGCGCTCTTGAATGTTCAGCATTATCACTATTGTGAAGTCGTTATATGTGGCCTCGCCTACGTTAAACTTAATACGCAAATCCACGATAGGAACTATGTCACCACGTAAATTAATTACGCCTTTTATAAACGCTGGCGCATTCGCAATTTTGGTAACTTGTTCGTATCCTCTGATTTCCTTCACTGTTGTTATGTCCAAGGCGTAATGCTCATCGCCAAGCACGAAACTTAAGTATTCTTTGTCTTGTCCGCCAGTAACCGCTTGATGCAAGGCAGTTTCACTCATGAAAGTAACTCCTCTATTTGGCTGGAGGTGTAGGTTGTAGCGATGGAGTCTGCATCAATGATAAGTGCGACTTTTCCGTCACCCATAATGGTTGCCCCCGCTATTCCAGCCACTTTACGGTAGTGTTCCTCTAAACTTTTAATGACCACCTGCTGCTGGCCCACTAGTGCATCAACCAAAATACCAAAGCGCTTTTTACTGCTTTCAAGTAACACCACAATGCCCTCTGTTGGAGAAAGTGCGGCATCCTCTACTTCCATAAAGTCGTAAAGAGGCACTAAAGGCCAATATTGGTCTCGGATGTAAAGTACGGTGTCGTTACCCAAGGTTTTAAGCTGCTGCTTTGTGGGCTGGAAAGATTCAATAATATTTAAAAGAGGAACAACAAAGATTTGCTTACCTACTGACACACACATGCCGTCGACAATGGCAAGCGTAAGCGGCAGGTGAATGAAAAAAGCAGAGCCTTCTCCAGCGCTCGATTCAATATCAATGCGTCCGCCAATTGACTCGATATTGCGACGCACCACATCCATTCCTACCCCTCTGCCCGATACATCGGTAATAGCTTCGGCGGTTGAGAAGCCAGGCTGGAAAATCAACTGCCATACTTCTGAGTCAGGCATATCGTCTGATACGGCAAGCCCGTTGCTTCGCGCTTTATCAAGAATTTTATCGCGATGAAGGCCACCACCATCGTCAATAATACTGATGATAATACTGCCGCCCTTTTGCTCGGCACTTAAGATAACCGTGCCCTTTTCCGGCTTGCCAGCAGCCGTACGCTTTTCTGGCATTTCGATGCCATGATCAATGCTATTGCGCACTAAGTGAGTAAGCGGGTCGACAATCTTTTCAATTAGGCTTTTATCGATTTCCGTACTGCCACCTTGAAGTACCAGTTCAACCTGTTTACCCAACTTTCCTGCTAGGTCTCTTACTAAACGGGGGAAGCGATTAAAAGTTGCAGTTAGCGGAAGCATGCGCATAGACATGACCGACTCTTGAATTTCCCGGGTGTTGCGCTGTAACTCATCAATAGCTAGCTGTAGCCGCTCTCCAACTTGCCCATCAACATCCTGGCCTATCATAGATAGCATTGACTGGGTGATAACCAGTTCGCCCACCAAGTTAACCATAGCGTCAATTTTCGTGGTATCTACTCGAATTGAAGCCGACTCTCGGGCGGTGCTTTTTTTCGTAGAAGGTTTAGTTTTCTTCTTAGCCGTTGCATGCGTAGAGCCAGCCCCAGTTTGTGGTGCTTTAACACCGTTAGATGTTGTTGCCGAGTTTTGAGAGGTCTTGGCGCTTTGCCTTTGCTGATCGTTAGTTGTGTTTACTGCAGTATTTATGTGGCTAGCCGAAGGTACGTCTTCGAAAAAGCCAAAGCCTTGGCCTTCCTCTTTGTTACCACTTTCAGCTTTTCCGGCTTCTGATTTTTCCGCTTGAGACTCGACAAGGTTACTTTGGGTTTCTTCATCATCAAAGAACCCAAAACCTTCATCAGCTTGTGGTGACGATTGGGTAGTTTCGCTTTCTTGAAGATCGCGGTTATCAGATACGTCATCAAAAAATCCAAAGCCATCATCGTCTGCTTCGCTGCTTTCGCTAGATTGATTGTGAACAGGCTCTTCATCGAAAAAGCCAAAACCGTCGTCAGTAGCTGAACTAGCCTCAGAAGGCTCATCATCAAAGAAGCCGAAGCCATCATCATGTTCACTTTCATTTTGCGCGTTTACGCTTACTTCAGTTGACCCATAGTTGCCATCTGATTCAGCATCAGTGGGTTGCCCGTTAATAACACCGTTGAGTATTTTTATGCGCTCATCGATGCCTTCTTGTGGAATTTCAGTTTCATCACGGTAGGCGTTTAAGGTGTCTTTTAAAACGTCTAGAGTTTCTAAAAGAACATTTACAATGTCAGCTGTGACGCTAAGTTCATTGTTACGAGCCTTGTCGAGTAAATTTTCCATCACATGCGTTAAGTTCATCAACGCATCAAAGCCGAAAATACCGCTACCGCCCTTTATGGAATGGGCTGCTCGAAAAATACTATTGAGTTCTTCAGGATCAGGAGATTCGACGTCTAAGCTCATCAATAGCTGTTCCATATCGTCGAGATGCTCGTCGCTCTCGTCGAAAAACACACTATGGAACTGTTCAATATCGATGCTCATTCTGAATCCTTCCAGACTTAAGGTATTAGAAGTTAGGCTTAACCTAAGACACGCTTAGTAACGTCAAGAAGTTTGTTTGGATCGAAAGGTTTTACCATCCAGCCAGTTGCTCCCGCAGCTTTACCTTTCGCTTTCATATCGTCGCCCGCTTCTGTGGTAAGCATGACAATTGGGGTTCTGCTGTAGGCCCCTAAACCACGCAAATTTTTAATAAGCGTAAGGCCATCCATACGAGGCATGTTTTGATCAGTGAGTACAAAGTTAAATTGCTGCCCCTTACATTTATCCAGCGCTTCTTGACCGTCTTGTGCTGTGGTGACGGTATATCCGGCGCCCTTTAATGTCATCTCTACCATTTGACGAATCGACACTGAATCGTCGACAACTAAAATATGTTTGCTCATATGCTCACTTCTCCAAAATATGTCATTACTGACAGTGCTTCCTGTCCTTTCTTAGCTTAGAACAATTCAACTTCTCCAGCGTCCATAGAGGTTGCAGACACCGGGTTGTGATCATTTTTACCTTTCGCAGCGAGCCCTTTTTGGTACTCATTTAATGCGCTGACAAAACGCTCAATATTGCTGGCATCTAACGTTGCCAACTGTTCTTTAATGAACGAAATCATGTCTTGGGTATATTGAATATGCTGGCCATTTATATCGCCAAATTGCATACCTCGAATAGCTGCGTTTATCGACTCATCAAGCTGTGAACCTATATCTTCAATCTGTTTTGTAGTTACAAGATCCGCTTCTGCTTTTCTAATGATTTCGGCCAGTTGATCACTAATGTGTGATTTAGCATTAACAACCTGAGATATATCTTGCGAGGCTACAAATTCTGCTGTGTCGGTGAGTTTGTCTACCAAACTACGAATGTTCTCAACTTGGGTTTTAATCACGTCACTAAATTGTGTAGAGCGGGTTGATAATGCGCGTACTTCATCAGCTACAACCGCAAAACCTCGACCTGCTTCGCCTGCCCTTGCCGCTTCTATCGCAGCATTTAGAGCCAATAAGTTGGTTTGCGCGGCGATATCATCAATGCCGCTAAGCGCGTCAATAACCGTAGGCATGGCCTGTTGGATAGTTTGGACTTGTTCCATAAGGTGCTTTGTTGAAGAGGACATTTGCTCGGTTGAATCGATAAATTCGGTTAAGGTTCCGTCAGTTTCTTGTGCGAACGTTCGCATGCGTTCTGAATATGATTGTGTTTGCGCACTATCAACGCTCAATAACGCGTCAATGCATTGAATTTGCTGTGCAACAAGGGCTTTTAAGCTGCTAAAGGCATTGGATAAAGTTTCAACGGCGTCATCTTGGGTAGACTTGATGGACGATAAATTGCTGTCGCATGTGCTTAAAGACAGAGCAAGCTCATCGCTCGCTTTTTTGATATCAGCACTACCCGCTTGTTCGCTTTGCCCTATGGAGTCGTTATTTGGATAGATCTCGTCAACTTCATCCGCACTTTTGCTATAAGCGAAAGCACTAAAGACAACTACGCCTGTTAGTACCGCAAGCGCTGTGAGCGCGGACACAAAAAAGAACAAAGCCCAAGAAGCAGCTATGCCTACTACACAAAGTACATATATGCTCTTTAAAGCCCCTTGCTGTATTGAGGGTAAGTTACTAGATGACAAAAAAACTCTCCTTGAAAAAACACTGCGACTTAAATTCAACAGTACTCTTTCATAATTAAGCACGTTACTTGGTTCACGAATTACAAAGCGCTGGGCACACAATTTGAGCGCCAGTGGGCAAAAAGCCTAGCGCAAAGGCAACATAACGATGTTAGCCAAGCTGGGTAACAACGTTATGATTAACTGACTTTGCACACATGAGATAAGCGTAGTACCCATTTTGAAAAGTAGGCAAGAACATGCATAAGTTTTTTATTAAAAAAAAGCGCTCTTTGGCTTTAACTGCGTCTAAAAAGCGCAAACTAGTTCTTATCAGGCTTGTTTTCAGAGTACTTGGCTTCGTTCCACTATGCGTCAAGTGCGCGACTATGCAGGGTGCTCTTTCTGAAATTGAAACATTCAAGTGTGCCTATGACACACGCCACTCCCCAGTAATTTAGCCATACATGCCATTATTAATTTTTGATTTCGAAAGGTGCTTAGCACCGAACAATAGTGTAGGTGAAGGCATATTGTTACCTCTATTCAATGCCATCGAGTCAGATAAGCGTAACGATTTAACTCCCTCTTTAAGTAAAGAAATGCGTCTGGCTTTTTGACGTAAGCCTTTGGACTATATGGTTGAAAAATATAAGCCAGCTACGAATGAAGTACGGGTTATTGGAGACTGTGAGGAGTCTGAAATTAGTGCAGATAATAGTTTAGGTACGAAAGCGGTTCAGATACTTCGGACTGGCGTTAAAAAGCCACTAAAAGCACAGTTCTATGTGTCTTCGCTTCAAGAGTTTGTAAGTTTGGTACAGATGTCGTTGCGCTTGGGGATCTATTTATATGAGGCTGGTCAATTATGGATCCAGACTATCAGCATCAGGCAAAGGTGTGTATTTGTATCCAGTCAATACCCAAACTCCATTCACATAAGTATAAGTCCACTCCCTGCTTCCATCAGCTTTAGTCTGCTTGACTGTTTGCTTATCACCTTCTTTCGGTGCTGGGTCAGGATTTGGGACACTGTTAAGAGTTTCAAGAGAACTTTCAGCTCCTTTATTAGACTCTCCTGCACCCATACAGAAATGTTTCTTACTTATCAAAGTATAAGGTTCGTCAAGGTCAAAAGTGTTAGTGCTAATTGCTTCATACATTGCATCAATCAGCCCAGAACTAAGAGTAGGGGTGCCTTTTTCTTCTACAACTTCAGTACTACAAACCGTTTTTGCTAAAGTGGAACCAGGAAATGCAATAAATGAAACAACGAAGAGTGATACATAAGTACCTAATTTGACGACTTTTGGCGGCTTCGAACGTGCTCGATGGCATTTATTCAATGATAGAAAATTATGAATATACTTTGGCATTATAATTAAAACTCCCTCTTAATCTAAATTGTGAAAGTCCACAACTAAAGCCTAGTCGTAGCCCATGCAAAACGCAAAACGCATTAAATCAAACCTCAACGATTAAGTGCATGAAATTACTTAGATTAAAAATCAACAAGTGCACCACTCGCTAAGTTAAGTACCCTTTCGTATGCCCTTAAGCGGAAACTCTGTTTCAATTAATACCGCGTTTGACGATGGTAGCGGTCATGGTAGTTATCCTGCGACCAATGTTATTGACGGTAATACCGACTTTTCATCACGTTGGGCAGGTAGCGGCTCGCCGGTGAATTTAACGGTTCAGCTTAACGAAACCACTAAGGTATCAGAAGTTGGCATAGCCTGGGGTCGAGGCGATACGCAGGCATACACGTTTGAAATATACGCACGCCCAAGAACTAGCGGCTCTTGGACGAAAGTCTTTGATGATGTGAGCAGGTTTTAGTCGCTATTTGTATCTAACTTGCTAAGAAGTGTTGAAAATAGTGTTGATGAGAAAGCGCCAATAGATATGCACACTGCCACTGCTGAGAAAATAAAAAACACCAGGTTTAGGTTTACAGGGAGAAAGTCGATAATCGACGTGAAAAATTGTCCAGCGAAGACTGCCATCGCAAAGAACGAGAGATTCTTACCTCTATTTTCCTCTTGGCTTATTTCTACAGTCGCATGATTGAGTAGTGGTATTGATAGGCCAAAGCCTGTACCCGCGAACGTCGCAGCTAGCATTATTGCCTGTATTTCACTAAAACTCCCGAAAACGAACAACGCTGCGCCAAAGCAAAGAAATGAAAGCGAAAGTGTTCTTTTCTCTTTTATCGCTTTAACAAACCTAGGCAATAACGAAGCTGCAACCACAGCAACCAGTGATATATACGACAATATGTAACCGATATGCGCTTCCGAGTAGTCAAGCGCTTCAAGGTGTTGAGGTAAAGAGACAACCATACTGAAAAATAGCGCCATCGCGCATACAGCAAAGCTAAGAATGGATTTGATACCAGAAAAACTGGACACAACGTCTTTCGCTTTATGATCACTAGTGCGATTTCTCGACGTTAATATTTTTTGATTACTCGGTATGGAAAAAACAACTAGTAGTGCGCATACTGCTGCAATGCCGTACAGTAAAAACGCCGCCTTCCAATGAGCCTGCGCTAGTATCCCTCCAATAAAAAGAAAGATTACGCCACCGAGCTCGATAGCCATTCCTTGCTTGGCAATCATTTTTAAGCGCGCTTCCCCTGTGTACCATTGAGATATCAGCGCCGTTCCTGCAGCCATAACACCGGCAGCAAACCCGCCTAATACTATGCGATTTGCAGCAATAAGAATTTCACTGCTAAGCAACACAACAGATAGGCCTAGCACGCAGTAGCTCCATAAGCTTAATAACAGCGTTTTTCTTGCCCCGTGTTTATCTATCCATCGCCCAAAAAGCGGAGCGAAAATGATAGCTCCAAGTGCAGGCAGCGTGATGAGTAACGATGGGTATTGAGTAAATTGTAGCCCTTTTGCGATAGCAATCAGCCCCGGTGCAACAGCTGCCCCAACCATAATTGTAAGGGTGGCGCATAAGAGCAATGTAAACTCACCGGTGCGCGAAAGGTTATTAGAGGTATTCATAAAGTGCTCTCTTGCTAGTTAAACTGTTCAGCAATGCTAACGCCTTGCTAGCAATCCTTTAAATGATATTATTCAACCTCACTAATCTCTAAATGGCATAAATCATGAACTTCAAGCACCTGAAAACCTTTATTGAAGTCGCACAATGCAAGAGTTTTTCAACCGCGGCTGCTCGGCTACACACAGTGCAAAGTGCAATAAGCCGCCACATTAACGCGCTAGAAGAAGATTTAGAGGTTACTTTGCTGTTACGCAATACACGCACCGTGGAGCTAACTGAGGCGGGGGAAAATTTCCTGCTACATGCGCAAGCTATTGTTAAACACTGTCGTGACGCAAAAGAAGATGCGAAATTAATACAAAGCGGCCACAAAGGTCTATTGAGAATTGGTTACCTTAGTTCTGCATGCGCTCACTTTTTGCCAGACATGTTGCGGCAGTTTTCAAAGCAACATGAAAATGTAAAAGTAAAAATTATTGAAATGACTGTCGCCGAACAACTTCAGGCCCTTAGCGAAAACGCCATTGATATTGGCTTTTCCCGTCCCATTCCTGATGCTTACAAACCACTACTCGAAGAAAAGCGGGTGGCTTACGATCCAATACAAGTTGTAGTTTCAGATAAACACGAACTACACACATTAAGTGAAATTTCACCAGATATGGCTGGAAAGTATCCGCTAATATTGTTTTCCCGAGCCCACGCTACCAATCAGTTCGATAACATTATGGCTTTGTTTCACGAAAGAAATTTAAGTGTAAATGTAGTAAGTGAACCTCATTCCATGCAGGCTTTGTTAACAGAAGTGGCCAGTAGCAATTGTGTTGCACTCGCTCCTAGCTGTATACAAAACTTACAAACAAATGGCTGCAAATTTATTCCTTTAAATCCGGGCATGAATGTAGAACTCTGTATGCATTGGTCTACCCAAGCATCGGCTACTACCAACGCTTGGTTAACTTGGTACAAAGAGAACGAAGATATATTTAGGCTATAACCATATCTATGCATTTATAAGATAAGTCATCCACAATAATATCATTTCTAGTATAAATTGAAGGCACGTACAATTTTTCTATCAATAGGATACGGGAGATTGTCTTGCAGCCCTCTTTTTCAGAACTCACAAAAAAACAGCTTTTTCTTTTAGCATGCGCTGTTGCCGCTACTGCAGCAAACCTTTACTACACACAGCCTATACTGCCTCTAATAGGCGAAAGCCTAGGAGTTAAAGAAAGCGCACTTGGCACCATTCCCGCTCTTGCGCAAATAGGATATGCCATAGCGATCATTTTCATATCACCTTTAGGCGATGTCTTAGCAAGGCGAAAAATCATTGGGGTGCTCTCGGTATTGCTTATTATTGGAGCGAGCGCCGCATCTGTTTCAAGTCATGTCATGATGCTTGGTGTAGCGTGCGTGTTAATTGGCTTAAGTGCCAATATTACTCAGCAGATTATTCCCTTAGTGGCGTCGATGATGAGTGGTGATAAAAAAGGGCCTGCCATTGCTACCGTTATGACGGGGCTTACCGTAGGCATTTTGCTCTCTCGTACCATTAGCGGCACTATAGCGACTCACTTCGGGTGGCGCGCGGTTTTCGTAATGTCTGCGCTTCTGGCTGGATTAGTTGGCCTAATGCTGTATCTCATTTTGCCCAATCAAAAGCCTAACCTTTCTATGTCGTATACGTCGCTACTAAAAAGCTTGCTACAACTTTTTAAGAAATATAAGACACTTCGAAAGGCTACCTATACTGGCATGATTTGGTTTGCTGCTTTTAACGCATTATGGGCTACATTAGCACTACACGTAAGCGAAGGTCCCTTCTATTTTAATGCCCAACAAGCAGGTATGTTCGGCATAGTCGCTTTAGCCGGTGTCGCAGGTGCCAAATTAGCGGGTAGATGGGTAAATAAATTGGGTGCAGCACAAAGCGTTTCCTATTCAGTGTTAGTTATCATCGCAGGGTTTGCCCTTTCAGTTTTTACCCAGAACATGCTTTGGAGGCTGGTCGCCAGTATCGTACTTATCGATTTTGGGGTGTTTAGCGCCCAAGTTGCCAATCAAGTCAGAGTGTTTTCCATAGATGCACAAGCACAAAGTCGTGTGAACAGTATATATATGCTGGGCTATTACATTGGCGGCGCTGTAGGCTCATCTGCCGGTGTGAAGCTTTATTCTCAATTTGGGTGGAACGGTGTTTCAACGATTGCGTGTGGTGTTTTGCTCATAAGCCTTACTATTAATCGATAGAACTAGACTTCAATTGGTAATACCAATAAATTTTAATAGAAATATGACAAGATAAAAATAATCAACATTTTCATTTATTTATACGTGATAATAAAAATAAATATCATTGTTGTTTTGATCTATTCCAAATATGCACTTACATTATGTTAACCAATTTTATACAAATTGGTATTAAATTGGTTATACCTTTTGATAATTAAGTAAGGATTTTATAATGAAAGTTGCCTTTACCCTACCGTGTGCATTTTTAGCTATAGCCGCTACTAATGCACACGCAGCAACCTTTGTAATGGAAAAAAATAACACTGCGTTTTCTATAGATGGAAACGGTGGAGCGGTTGTTGGACAACAACCCTATTTATGGAACACGAATCTCAACAATGTTAACCAGCAGTGGGTGCAGATTAGTCATGGAGATGGCTATTACTCATATAAAAAACAAGATACAAACCTTTGTTGGGACGGTGGTAGCGGTGGCTCTAATGGCCAAGCTATAACTTTAGAACCTTGTGATGCATCGAATTACGATCAGCATTGGGAAAAAATAAAGGTGATCAGCGGTACAGAAATTTATCGCTTCCAGAAGCGCAACGCCTCTGGCTATTCGATAGACGGCGGGAACGGCGCAGCACGTCAGCAGCCGTTGTATCTATGGTCTTCTAGTAATAACAATGTAAACCAACAATGGGAACTAACTCGAACAGACGCAGATTCACCATCTACGGACAATGCTGGAAGCTCTGTTTCAATTAATACCGCGTTTGACGATGGTAGCGGCCATGGTAGTTATCCTGCGACCAATGTTATTGACGGTAATACCGACTTTTCATCACGTTGGGCAGGTAGCGGCTCGCCGGTGAATTTAACGGTTCAGCTTAACGAAACCACTACGGTATCAGAAGTTGGCATAGCCTGGGGTCGAGGCGATACGCAGGCATACACGTTTGAAATATACGCACGCCCAGGCACAAGCGGCTCGTGGACTAAAGTATTTGATGACGTGAGCAGTGGAAATACTTCTAATATTGAAGTGTTTGATATCGATGATATTGCCGCTCAACAAATTCGCATTAAAACTTTTTCTAACACTGCAAATTCAACTTGGACGAATATCACAGAAGTTGAAGTCTATGAAGGTGGCACTGTTACGCCGCCAACTTCGAATCCGTCATTAGATCCAAGTGCGCCACCGTCAACTAATTTCGATTTGTCTCGTTGGTATCTAAGCATTCAAACCGACGATGATGGCAATGGAAAGGCAGATTCAATTAAAGAAGACGAACTTAACGCAGGTTTTGAAGACAGTCGCTTCTTTTATACGGCTAACGACGGTGGAATGACGTTTAGAAGCGAAATAGATGGTTATAAAACATCAACTAACACTAGCTATACTCGTTCTGAGCTTCGGGAAATGCTGCGGGCAGGTGACACATCTATAGATACGCAAGGCGTTAATAAAAACAATTGGGTATTTAGTTCTGCTCCCTCTTCTGCACAAAATGCGGCTGGCGGCGTTGATGGTAATATGAAAGCTACTGTTGCTGTTAATCACGTCACCACGACGGGCGATAGCGGGCAAGTAGGTCGTGTAATCATAGGGCAGATACATGCAGATTCAGATGAGCCTGTGCGCCTTTACTACAGAAAACTACCTGGGCATGACAAAGGCTCGATTTACTTTGCCCATGAGCCTGGTAATGGCAATGCCGAGCAATGGTATGAAATGATTGGTTCGCTCTCTAGCTCAGCAAGCGAACCTAGCGACGGCATTGCACTAAATGAAGTGTTCAGCTACGAAATTGACGTAACGGGCAACACCCTTACTGTTAAAATATTACGCGAGGGTAAACCTACGCTAACTGAAGAAGTGGATATGAGTAATAGCGGCTACGATGTTGCAGATGACTACATGTACTTTAAAGCAGGCGTTTACAATCAAAACAATACGGGCGATGGGGATGATTATGTTCAAGCGACCTTCTATGCGCTTGATGTAACGCATGACTAAATAGCCTACAAAACATAGCCAGCTTAACTACAAGCTGGCTATTTTCTTTCTCTCTGTTCTTGCAATTCCAAAAAGCGCAAGGCTCGATAGTGCGCTACTTCGTGTTACCTGGGTAGCACTCCAAAATGGATAAAGGTGTGTCGCCATGACATACGTATTCGAAATTATTTACCCCAGCTGGACAGAAAAAACGATCCCATTGTTTTAGCTGAGTGAATTCATCACCATATTTGACCGCAATATTATCTGTCGACTGGTTTAGTACTTTTTTCGGTCCCAGACAATTCATCGTGCTCTTGTTCTGCAAGCTTTGCCCGTTCAGCTTTAGAGATGTACGCTGGCTTATTGCTTTTATGAAGTTTAGCCTTAGCTTTCTTATCTTTTTTCTTAAGCTTAGTGAAGATTTTCTTACGACGGTTCATGCTCTGTTCTTTAACTTTTTGCACTCAATGCTCGCATTATACGATGCACACCGCTAAAGCCGCCATATGTGTTTTCGCGAGCACAAATTTCAAAATAGAGGAAAGTGGTTTGGGATCAAAAAAGCCCTCGCATTTCTGCAAGGGCTTAAATGATGGTGCCTCGACCCGGGATCGAACCAGGGACACGCGGATTTTCAATCCGCTGCTCTACCAACTGAGCTATCGAGGCTGAAACTTGTTAGCGTTCTAGGCGTTTACTGCCTGTCCTGCTGTGGGTGCGTATTAAACGGTTTTCGCCTTCACAAGTCAACCGTTTTTCTCGCTTTTTTTGCGCTTTTATTACTGTTTGCACATTGTTTGCTCAAAAAACGCTTTTTTGCTTATTTTTCAGGCGGAACATAGCCTTCAATCGTAGGCTCTACATCGTCAAACAAGTATGCCGACATTTTTTCTTCCAAAAATGAACGGGCATTCGGCTCCATCATATTTAACTTATGTTCGTTAATTAGCATGGTTTGTTTCTTTTGCCATTCGGCCCATGCTTCTTTAGAAATGTTGTCGAAAATACGCTTACCCAGTTCACCCGGATAAAGTTGGAAATCTAAGCCGTCTGCTTCTTTTTGAAGCTTGCGACAAAATACCGTTCTTGCCATGTTATTTCCTTTCGTTCGCTATCTGCTTAGCAATTAATACAAGGCTACCTTTACAAGCCTAACGCATTAACTGCTGAATTATCTTGGTTGTGGGTGCCGCTAAACCAACTTCAATAGGCTCGTTCAACGAAAACCACCGATATGCCGTTTCAGCTACGCGCTTTGTTGGAGCAGAGTTTACCACGGCCACTACTGGGGTGATATCTAAATGAAAATGACTAAAGGTATGGCGGAAGCCTTCAAGCTCTCGGGTCTCTTCAACAGTGATCCCCCGCTTGTTAAGCTGCTCAATACCCTCTTTTATTGAAGACACCTCGATAAAACCATACAAGCCGCCCCAGAGGCCTGTAGAGGGACGCTGTTCTAAATACACTTGGCTATTGAACTGTGCCACCATCATAAAAGTGGATTTTTCCGGTAGCGTTTTTTTCGGTTTTTTGCCCGGGTAGTCGGTTTGCGCACCTTGTGCATAGGCAATACAGTCGGCTTGAAGCGGGCACTCGTCACACTTTGGTTTGCTTCGCGTACAGATCATTGCGCCCAAGTCCATCATCACCTGAGTATACTTGGCACAACGTCCACCTTCTGGGTTGGTAGGCGTGTTTTTCTCTGCCACCTCCCAAAGTTGGTTTTCCACTTTTTTCTGCCCCGGCCACCCGCCTATTGCGTAGTAACGCGCCAGCACACGCTTCACGTTGCCATCTAAAATAGGAAAGCGCATATTGCGAGACAGCGACAGTATTGCCCCTGCCGTTGAGCGACCTATGCCGGGTAAATCCATGACTTCTTCAAGGCTGTAGGGAAATTCTCCGTCATACTTATCCACCAGCGTAATTGCCGCTTTGTGCAAGTTTCTTGCTCTTGCGTAGTAGCCTAGCCCCGTCCAATGATGAAGCACATCGTCTTGAGATGCTTTCGCCAACTCATGTACAGAGTGGAATGACGCCATAAAACGTTCAAAGTAAGGAATTACCGTAGTAACTTGTGTTTGCTGGAGCATAATTTCCGACACCCATACCTTATAAGGCGTTACTTCTTGCTGCCAAGGTAAATGTTTTCGCCCATACTTGCCAAACCATGCAAGCACTCGCTCCGCAAAGCTTCCTGTATATTTTTGTTCTGTCATAATCATCTATATGGATATAGCTACTGCTTATTCTTTTACTAATAAAGCTTAATGCTTTCTGTCTAGCGACCATTCATTAACTAGCGCGCTATGGTAGCATGTAACTAGCTAGTTTAATGTTAAGGAGCACACGTGTCTGTGCAGCACCCTGTTTTGTTTTTTCCCGGTACACTCTGCGACGAGCGCGTATTTCTACCACTATGGCGCTCATTGAATATTTCACAGCACAGATATGTGCCGCTTCAATGGGCAGCGTCACAAGAAGAAATGCTGGCATTAAGCGAAGACCGTATCCTCGATGACGAAAAAGTGCACCTTGTAGGTTACTCCATGGGCGGGTTTATTGCGGCACTAGTCGCACAGCGCAATCCTGCCAATGTAGCCTCTGTTACTCTGATAGGCTACAACCCAGAAGGTTTGTCAAAAGAAGAAATTGCCAAGCGTAAGCAGCTGACTACCATGCTTAAGCAAGGAAACTTTAAACCCGACAATGATGCCTACCTTTCACGGTTTATTCACCCTTCACGTTTGAACGATGAAGATGTGGCTGGCGTTGTAAAATCAATGGCACAAGATTTAGGCAAAACAACATTGCTAAATCACACGCTAGCCACCACGCCACGAGAAAGTACCGTTAAAGCACTCGCAAAGATCAATGCTCCAGTGACGTTTATCACTGCACAGCAGGATGCAATTGCTCCAGCAGAAGCAATAAAGCAACTTAAAAGTGGGTTACCCAAAGCTGCTTTCCACACTGTTAGTGATGCGGGGCATATGTTGGTACTTGAGCAGCCTAACGCCGTAGCGTCTATTATTGCTAAACAAATTAGCGTATAAAATTACAGCATTTTTACCACTATAGCGTTGCATAAGCCGTGGGTAAGTGGATAATGCGCCACCAGAAAATTGGGTTAGAAAGGCATTGCAAATGAGGCAATTCAAAAGTCAGGCGGAAGCAGAAGCCGCTGGAGTATACGTAAGTAAAGTAAAGAGCTTCGTTAAACGCGAAGGCAGACTTACCAAAGCACAAGAAAAAGCACTAGCAGATTACTGGCCAACCAAAGGCATAGACTATGTGGACGCGCCCTTATCGTTGCCAGAATTGTTTGGCCGAGACGCAGATGTGGTTGTGGAAATCGGCTTTGGCATGGGTAAGTCATTAGTTGAGATGGCCGCAAACGCGCCAGAGAAAAATTTTATTGGAATTGAAGTACATCGCCCCGGAGTTGGCGCATGCTTAGCCGATGCTAGTGAGCAAGGTGTCGAAAATTTGCGTGTAATGGAGCACGACGCCGTCGAAGTGCTTAAGAATATGATTCCAGATGACTCATTGTCGCGCCTGCAATTGTTTTTCCCAGACCCGTGGCACAAAAAGCGTCACCATAAGCGCCGTATTGTTCAGCCCGAATTTGTTGAGTTAGTTCGCACCAAGTTAGCTATTGGCGGCTGCTTTCATATGGCGACCGACTGGGAACAATACGCTGAGCATATGTTAGAGGTCATGACCAACGCCGACGGTTACACCAACACTGCAACTGACGGTCACTATGTGCCTCGACCGGACTACCGCCCAATCACTAAGTTTGAAACTCGCGGCCAAAAGCTAGGTCATGGCGTGTGGGATCTAATTTTCGAGCGTACTAAGTAATGATTTTATCTCCTCAAAGCCAGCTGTTAGAACGTAATATCGCGCTTTTCGATGAAGGCCAGTGGGCATTTATTAACCCTACTGACGCGTACTTCCTAGACGCTCTCAAATCGCATAACGTAACGGTTCTTCACCAGTATTTCGATATTTTTTCCGAGTGCGTGCGCGTCATACCTTCTGTTTCGTTTGATAGCAGAGACATTACGCGCACAGGCTTTGAGGTGACGCAAAAGGTTGGCAATCATACCCATATTTTTGCGCCTTTCTTGGCTTTAGAAAAATCTCACACTGACGTGATGATTTTCTTACCTAAAGCAAAAACCCATTTTCAAATGTTACTGCGAATGGCCGCAAGTATGGTTGGCCAACATGGCAGAATACATGTGGTTGGTGAAAACAAAGGCGGTATTAAAAGTGCCGCTAAGTTAATGCAACAATATGGCCCTACGCAAAAAGTTGATTCGGCGCGCCACTGCAGCCTGATTACCGTTTTAGTTGAAGAGCCTCACCTTGCTTTTGAGTCCAATGCTTGGCTTGATATGAATACCTACCACGTTGAAGGTACAGCTTGGGATGTGGCCTCTATGCCTGGCGTTTTCAGTTATAAAGAACTGGATGCGGGAACAGAGCTTCTGCTTGAAAAGCTTTCGACGTCACTAAGCGGTGAAGTACTAGATTTCGCGTGTGGTGCTGGCGTTGTTGGTAGCTACATTATGCTTAAATACCCGCATTTAAAGCTGCATCTTACCGATGTGAGCGCGCTTGCGGTATATTGTAGTGCTTTGACCCTGGCTGAAAACGGATTGTCAGCAACCTTATATGCTGCGGATGGTTTGCATGGGCTTTCCCATAAAGTTCAGCATATTGTCACAAACCCACCGTTTCACACTGGCATTAAAACCGACTACACCATTACGAAGCGATTTATCTCAGATGCAAAGGCAACCTTAAGCCGTGGTGGCACTATGCAAATGGTGGCGAACCGATTCTTACCCTACCCTGGTTTGCTCGCCGAGCACTTCCAAACGGTTTATACCACGGCACAAACTTCTCAATTTTCTGTTTATCAGGCAGCTTTATAATTAAAAAAGCCATTGGCTTATGCTAACTTAGCTTTTCTACCTGTTGCTTATGCCATTGTGGATACTTCACAGTGGCACTCAGCGCTTTTCGTACACTTAACTTAAGCATTACGAGTGCACTACATGTACGCTCTGGGAGATTAACTGTGAATATTGTATTTGCTATTTCAGAAGTTGAAGAGTTGGTCAAAACTGGCGGACTTGCTGACGTTGGCAAAGCGCTCCCTCTCGCACTACATGGTATGGGCGAAAGCATCACGATAATAATGCCTTATTACCAAGTACTGGCAGAGCAATTGAACCTGCCCACGGTAGCCGAGCAACAAACCCTGTTCACTGAAGGGCAAGTATACCACTTCGATATTCGCTACATGCAATGGCATGACATTCCAATTTACTTTGTAGACGCGCCTGACTACTTTATGCGTGAAGGGCTATATGCCAATGCCTTTGAAGCATATGAAGATAATGGCGAGCGCTTTAGTTTATTCAGCGGCGCTGTTCTTCAAACGCTTAAAGCGATTGATAAAAAGCCGGATATTATTCACTGCCATGATTGGCACACGGCTATGCTTCCGTTTTTACTTACCCACGACAAATCAGGGTATTTCAATAGCACCAAAACAATATTCACTATTCATAACGCCGCTTTCCAAGGTGTGCACAAACTAGAAACCATCCCGTTCCTTCGACATCACCCAAACATTTTGGCGCAAGTACACGGCGGGTACATCAACATGCTGCAAAGCGGTATTGAGTTTGCCTCGAAAGTGACGACTGTAAGTCCTAACTATGCAAGGGAGCTGCTTACCGACTTAGGTAGTCACGGACTTCACGAACGTCTTGTAAATCGTCAAGCCGATTTAAGCGGTATTCTAAATGGTTGTGATTACACCCAGTGGAACCCCGAAACAGATACGTTTCTGCCTGAGCACTACAGTGTAGATAACCTTCATCCAAAAACCGCCTGTAAGCGGGTTTTGCAGGAAAAGTCAGCACTGCCTGAGAATAGCGACATTCCGCTTATTGGAATGGTATGCCGCCTTACAGAGCAAAAAGGTTTCGGGTATATACTGCCCATTTTAGACGACCTGATTAAGCATAATATCCAAATGGTCATTGTAGGCACTGGCGATCCAAAGGTATGTATGGATCTTGGTGAGTTTGCCCAACAACAGTCTGACAAGTTCGCGTTTATTAACGGGTTTAGTTCAGAGCACGCTCATTTAGTAGAGGCTGGCGCTGACTTTTTCCTTATGCCTTCACAATTTGAACCATGCGGATTAAATCAAATGTACAGCTTGGCTTACGGCACTATCCCTATTGTGCGCTCAGTAGGAGGGCTTAAAGACACGGTCATTGACTATAGCAACGATAGTGAAGGTACAGGTTTTGTGTTTGATGAACCTACGCCGCATGCTTTGTTAGCTTGTATTCGACGTGCTCTGCTGGCTTTCTATGAGGATAAGGGCAAGTTCAGGGCAATGCAGCAACGGGGGATGAGAACTCGCTTTACGTGGGAAACGTCTGCCAAACATTATCAGCAGCTGTATTTATCGGCGACTAATTAGTCGCTATTGTTGTTGAGCTTTTATCGTTTCCCCCCTTATTGGAGCACTGACTTCACTATAAGCAGCGGCGATATAAGCGTAAAAAAAACCGTAGCTAAAATAGGTTATAGTTCTGTAACCTTCTACATTAATTATTGTTTATAAGCGCCTTTCTTTTTGTCTACTTTTGCGCCACTATTAAAAAACGGATGATGTGAACGGACAGTACACAAGGCAGGTATGACGGATAAGGCAGTAAAGCTTTCTATAAAAAGCCTCTTTCTTTGGGTGGTAATGTCTATTATTACCTTCTCAATTGCAGTGTTGTCGGGCCTTGCTGTTTATACCCAAATAAAAACCTATCGCCATGAGCTTGAATCTAACGCAATGATGCTGGCTAAGTTGGTCGCTAGAAGCTCATCTACCTATCTATATGATGAAACCCCTGAACGTATAGAAGTTGCGTTAAGCAACCTTACAGCTGCAGAGCATGTACTCAATGCTCACGTGTACAAAGCCCAAAATGGCACATCGCAGCCAGAAATTTTTGCTTCGTACAATAAAGAGGGGCAGCTTTTATTAGGTGGCAAGGAAAACCAGTTAGCTTCCATGGTTATGAATCCAATACTGGCTGATAACGGGCATTACCTTGAACTGAGTGCAAAAGTGTTCGACCCAGAGACCAACATCCAGTTAGGTTGGGTATATTTAAGGGTTTCCTCAGACAACTTTAACCAACTGGTAGGGAAGTCAATTTGGCTAAATTTAGCAGTAGCTTTAGTGCTATTAGCCATAAGCCTTTACTCTGCACTAAGAATGCAGCGCTTTGTAACTGGTCCGGTGAAAAGTATCGCCAATTTTTTACAACGCACGTCCCGACAGCGTGACTATTCAGCTCGCGCTAAGGGCTCTAGCATTAAAGAGCTCGACATTTTAGCTGATGCGGTGAACGTATTGCTGCTGCGCATGCAAGAATACATGCAAAAACAAAGACAGGCAGAGGAGCAGCACAGAAAACTTAATGCCAGTCTTGAAGATATGGTCAGCCATCGAACAACAGCACTAAAAGACGCGAACCAAGAGCTTATTCAAACATTAGAAAAGCTGCACCAGTTTCAGCGGCAAATCGTGCAGAATGAAAAAATGGCGTCCCTCGGTGATATGGTTGCCGGTGTCGCACATGAAGTTAATACACCAATAGGTTTAGGCGTAACTGCATCAACCATGATGTTAGACAGGTTGGCTGTTATTCAAAAAGACTTTGAGAATAAAACGCTAAAAGCCAGCGCAATGAAGCGCTTCTTGGAAGAAAGTAACGAAAACCTCAATATTATTTACCGTAATTTGAACAGAGCTGCAGAGCTTATCAGTAGTTTTAAGCAGGTTGCCGTAGATCAAACCTCAGAATCTAGTAGAAGTTTTTGCGTTGTACAGCTAGTTAATGAGATACTGTTGTCATTGCAGCCTCGACTCAAAAAATTAAAACACAACATCAACGTAAATTGCGACCCTACCCTTAGCGTTGAAACGAAGGCTGGCCCAATAAATCAAATTTTGATTAATTTAATAATGAATTCGGTTATCCATGGGTTTGAATCTATGGATAAAGGCACCATTGATATTAGTGCCGAGTTGGTTAGCAGTGATAAGCTCAAGCTTGTTTATACCGATAACGGAAAAGGCATTTCTCCGGAAATCCGCAAGCGGATTTTTGACCCCTTTGTTACTACTAAACGTGGGCAAGGCGGTTCAGGATTGGGAATGCACTTAGTATACAACTTAGTTACGCAGGCCCTTAATGGTTCAATATCGATTACCAGCGAGGAGGGCAACGGGGTAGAATTTGTCATTATCTTCCCTGTTGTTAATGCGAAAACATGAGAATAGTTGTATAAAGTATGAACTTTTCTTGATTTTTATTGGCTAATCCCAATACCTTAACAGTAAGAATATTCACAAGTTACTTGCAATCAAGTATATGAATATTAAAATTTAACCAGTTAGTTGCTTAAATCGTATTTTAGAAAGAGTGTAAAACACCATGCAGACGCCAAATGTGTTAATTGTTGAAGATGAGGTGGTAACCCGTACCACGCTTAAGAGTTTATTTGAAGCGGAAGGGTATAATGTATTTGAAGCCGAGAATGGTGATCAAATGCATGATTTCTTCGAGAATCACGCTATCAATTTGGTTATCATGGATATCAACCTACCAGGCAAAAACGGCCTGATTTTAGCGCGTGAAGTACGTGATCGTAAAAACGTTGGCCTTATCTTCCTAACAGGCCGTGACAACGACGTTGACCGCATTCTAGGTCTTGAAATTGGCGCAGACGACTATCTGACTAAGCCATTCAACCCTCGTGAATTAACTATCCGCGCGCGCAACTTACTGTCTCGTACAACAAACTCTTCAGAAGATGACGATTTACCAAGCCGTGTAAGCTTTAACGGTTGGACTCTTGACGGTGACAGCCGTTCATTGATTTCTCCTAACGGTAAAGAATTCCGTCTACCTCGTAGTGAATTCCGTGCGCTTCACCTTTTCCTAAGCAACCCAGGTAAGATCCTTACCCGTGAACAGCTAATTATGGAAATGACAGGTCGCGAGCTTCGTCCAAATGACCGTACGGTTGACGTTACTATTCGTCGTATTCGTAAGCACTTCGAGTCAGATCCAACAGATGAAGAATTGATTGTAACTATCCACGGTGAAGGTTACCGTTTCTGCGGTCAGGTTGACGGCTAAACCGCTGCCTGAACGAATATTGAGTTAATAAAAAAGCCGCTACCATGTAGCGGCTTTTTTGTGCGTAATGGTATCTGACTAGCTAGCAGTAGCGCTAAAGTAAACCGAGTAGCGATAGCGCTTTTCTTCCAATAAGAAGGCTTTGTGTGTACTTGGGCTCCACGAGTCATCGCCGCCCACGCCCATGTGAGCATGGTCAATATAGACAAACACACAATCTTGAGGGACTAAATCACAGGTATGTTTTGCCTTATCCAACTGTACTTGCCCATATTCACTTACGCTGAAGTGGAACTGCCCGCTGGCAGTTAATTCACCGATGGCCAGCTTTTTACAGTGACTACGCAAGCCATTATCCGTTGGGAACACATAGCGCGTTTGCATAGCATTAATAGGTAAGGTGTAGTGGCCATAGCGCGCCGCTGCTTTTCTGTCTGGGTAGTTTTCAAACGGCCCGAGCCCCTGCCAAGTAACCGACGTACGCTCTTCGGCTACAGGCACTGCCGTTTGCATACCAATTCGCGGCATTGGCGGTAAACCATCGTCTAACAACACCTCTACATCTACTGAAAGCTTGGCTTGTACATCTAGGGTATAAACCCACTTAGTTGAAGCCATTAGCTTTTGACCATAGTGATACTCGAATAACGACGTTATGCGTACGTCTTGCGCGCCCTGTTCGACGTTTATACCCGTACAAGTGCGTGACCATTCGCCTATACCCGCACGACGCCAGCGGGACTCCCAGGCGTTCGGATCGGGGTTATCGACTTCACTTACCCCAATATCGTTATCCAGCGGCGCTCGAAAGAAATTATCCTCTAACGGCGCACTTAGAGTTTCATTATTTCCCTGCAGCCATGACGTTAACAGCCCACTTTCACTGTTGAAGCTAAATACGTTGTTTTGGACATTTACCAGTAGCATCCCATCTTGGGCCTCAATAACTAGTTCACTTTTGTCGTCTTGCTCATTGAAAGAAAATGGGACCATACCGCACATATTGGTTAGTGCTAACTGCGCGGTGTCCATAACATGCCCTGCACCCGCCCACGCACAGTAATTCGCTGTTACAACATCAATATTTAAATGATACTCAGCCCCTGCTTTAAACGTAATTTCAGGGGTTAGGGTCAGCATTTGTGCTTGTTGCGGACCTATATTGATTTCGAGCTCGCCCTTTGCATCAGAAATCGGTTTTCCGTTTTCTAGTACTTGCCAACGCAACAGCTCATTGTCTGTGCGTCTAAACAGGTAATCACTACTTACTGTAAGCTCAAACTTGTTGTCTTTTTCAACCAGCGAAAAGCTTAAGTGCTGCTGACAATATTTTGCTTCAAACAAGTGGGGATGTGGCGTTCTGTCTGGGAACAGCAATCCATTAATACAGAACTGACGATCGTTATCGATATCACCAAAGTCGCCACCGTAAGCCCAGTAAGCTTCACCACTGTCAGTGTACTTAGTTAACCCTTGGTCAACCCAGTCCCAGATAAAACCGCCTTGAAGACGCGGATACTCTTTAAATGCTTTCCAATATTCATCAAAGCTGCCCAAGCTGTTACCCATAGCATGGGCGTACTCACATAAAATAACGGGGCGGTTTTCACCCGGCATCGACAACCACTTTTTAATGGCCCATTTAGGTACAGCATCGTCCTTAACGTCAGTATCAACTCTTGCGTACATGGGCGCAATAATGTCGGTCGCCGTAGTATCAGCACCACCACCTTCATATTGCACAGGTCGTGATGAGTCAAATGACTTGGCCCAGCCATACATGGCGTCGTGGGTAGGCCCATGACCACACTCGTTACCTAACGACCAGATGATAATACAAGGGTGGTTTTTGTCTCGCTCGACCATTTGGGTGAAGCGGGCCATGTATGCACCGGCCCAAAGTGGGTCGCGAGAAAGTCTTCCCATTGGGAACATACCGTGGGTTTCGATATTCGCTTCATCTACCACATAGAGCCCATATTCATCGCAAAGCTCATACCAGCGAGGGTGATTTGGGTAATGTGCAGTACGCACGGCGTTGAAGTTGTTCTGTTTTAAAAGCTTGATGTCTTCAAGCATGTCATCTTCATTGATGGCATGGCCTTTAAGCTGATGGTGCTCATGTCGGTTAACGCCGCGAATAAGCACAGCTTTGCCGTTAACCAATAGCTGGCCATTTCTCATTTCAATATTTCGAAAGCCAACATTGTAGGCTTCAAAGTCCACCGTGTTACCACTCTCATCAATAAGGGAAACAACAATACGGTACAAGTTTGGTGTTTCCGCGGTCCAGTGTTTGGGCTCTTTCACATCTAATGTTTGGAAAACCACATCATCCCAACCGCCCTTTTCATCAATACGCTTATTGTTGGTACCGGTAATAACTTGCTCGGTAACAGCGCTATCGCCATCAAAAAGCTGGATACCTACTTTAAAGGCAGATGGCGCATTGATAGCAGTACGAACTGAAACCGTAGCGTCGCGGTAGCAAGCGTCAAGGCTTGGCGTAACGAACACGTCCTGAATGTGATGTTGAGGTTTAGTGACTAAATTAACGTCGCGAAAGATGCCGCTGAGCCACCACATATCTTGGTCTTCTAAATAGCTACCGTCAGACCATCTGATCACCATAACAGCCAAGCGGTTTTCACCCTCTACTAAGAGGCGGGATAAATCGAATTCAGCAGGCAAGCGACTATCTTGAGAATAACCTACATACTCGCCGTTACACCAAAGGTGAAAGGCGCTATTTACGCCTTCAAACACAATGTGGTTACGCTGCTTTAGTTCATCATTGGTAACGTTGAACGTAGTGCGATAGCAACCCGTTGGGTTATCGCTAGGTACTACAGGCGGATTTACTGCAAACGGATATTTAACGTTGCAATAAATAGGTTTGTCGTAGCCCTGTAGCTGCCAGTTGGACGGCACGGTAATAGGCTGCCAATTTTCAGATTCATCATTACTCAACGTTTTAGTAAGTAGGCTTTCAGGTACGCTTTCTGGGGCATCAAACAAACGAAAATCCCATTGGCCATTTAAACTGCGCTTTTGCGCATTGGTACTGTGCAGTGCATCTTCTAGCGTTTTGTATCCGTAATGTGGACTGTGGGCACTGATGCGGTTTCTTTGAAACACAACTGGGTTTTGCCAGTCTTTTTGAGCGACTACTTGGGAAACATTAAGCATGTCATATCCTTTACTTTTTCGTTAAGCGAAATATAGCTAACTTTCTACAGATCCTTTATGCTCTAAACTTACATCTATTTATCCAAAACTATCATTTTACATTTATGCAACCTATCTTCAGAGACATTGTAGATATTGGCCCCAACTGCTTCGAACGCTTTATTGATAGTAGTAACGCGCCAGAAATCAGCAGCCTAGACATTGAACTGGCAGGATGCTCTAACTTATCAGGGAACTATACAGTGGGGCGTGTTTCTCCGCCTAACCATACCTTGTTCTATAGCATAAAGGGGCAAGGAAAGTTTCGCGTTCCATCAGGCGAACTACAGCTAAATGAAGGGCAGCTTATTATTTTACCTGCTGGACAAAGCTTTGAAGTTTCCATTATCAGCGAGCAGTGGGACATAATTTGGGTAAATTTAGCTAATACCGAGCGCTGGAAGTCATTTAGAAAAAGTGATGCCCTGGTTGTAGATAACGCCATGCTAGAAGGACTGCATCACGCCATGGAACTTGTGTACTTGGAACGCGACCTTGATAGCCGTCGCGCTGCCATGCAGTTTGTTTCTCGTTACCTGTGCCGCATAGCAGATGCTCCATTAGGTAAAAAGCATGCCAGTGACGAAAAGGAACGGCGCCAAATAAGCCGGGTACATGCGCTGTTTTCAGTAGTTGATAAACAGCTACAGTTTGACTGGGATATGAAAAGCTTAAGTGAAAAGGCCCATTACTCTGCCCCCCACCTTCATAGGTTGTGCTTACAATTGTTTGGGCGAAGCCCAAAACAGCACGTTATTCATTTGCGGATGGCACGGGCCAAAAGCTTATTGTTAAGCACGCAGTGGCCCATTTCCTACATTGCAAGCTATGTAGGCTACACAAATGTATTTACTTTCTCAAAACGCTTTAAGAAATCGACAGGTCTCTCTCCTTCAGCGTTTCGAGAAAACGCGAGCTAGCTGCCCGCTATCTTCATTTGGTCGATAAGCACAGAGCCAGTTTGTACACTGCCGCGAACATCTTTTTCAGCACCAATAGCCACAATGCCTTTGAACATATCTTTTAGGTTACCAGCAATGGTTACTTCATGGACTGGGTATTGAATAATGCCATTCTCAACCCAGTAGCCTGCAGCACCGCGCGAGTAATCACCGGTTACACCATTAACGCCCTGCCCCATAAGTTCGGTCACAAATAGCCCTGTGCCCATTTCTTTTAGAAGCTCAGCGTCGCTATGACCTGTATCGCCTACTAGCCAATTGTGAATACCACCAGCATGACCGTTAGACCGAGTATTCAGCTTACGCGAAGAGTACGTCGTATAAAGATATGTAGCTAATTTACCGCCATCGACTATTGTCATATCTGCACAGGCTACACCCTCGTTGTCGAAGCTAGAGCTTGCTAAGCCGCCTTTAATAAACGGGCGTTCTTCAACGTTAAGCCATTCTGGGAAAACCTGTTTGCCAAGGCTATCAAGTAAGAAACTAGAACGACGATAAAGGCTGCCACCGCTGATAGCACCGACATAGTGACCAAACAAGCTAGATGCGATGTCGCGGTGTAAGAGTACAGGTACGTTCGCCGTATTAATCTTACGGGCGCCTAAGCGGTCTACAGTTGCTTTTGCAGCGTCAATGCCTACAGCACTTGCTGATTGCAACAAATCGGCCTTGCGGCTTACCGTGTAGGCATAATCGCGCTGCATGTCGTCATCTTGTGCGCCAATAACCATACAGCTTAAAGAATAGCGGCTACTAGGGTAGCCTGCGTTTATACCATGGGTGTTGCCATAAACGCGCATACCTAAATTTGCGTTATACGACGCGCCATCTGAATTGGTAATGCGCGAGTCGTAATTCATTGCTGCTTTTTCAGCCTCAATGGTAGTTTTAATGGCCTTTTCAGTATCTAATTCTTCGGGGTGATACAGGTCTAAATCTGGGAATTCAGTAGCAATAAGGTCAGCATCGGCCAAACCAGTACAAGGATCTTCACTGGTGTAACGTGCAATATCTACGGCTTTTTCTACCGCTAATGTTAACGCTGCTTTGCTTAAATCAGCAGTAGAAGCACTGCCTTTTCGCTTGCCTACGTATACGCTTATACCTAAGCCACCGTCGTTGGTAAATTCAACGTTTTCAACTTCTTGCATACGTGAAGATACGGCGATGCCCTGCACTTTCGACATGCTGGCTTCAGCTTGCGTTGCGCCTTTTGAAACGGCTAATTTTAGTACATCATCTACGACATTTTGAATGTCGGCTAACTGCTGCTCAATTTGCATAGTAAGTTTCGCTGTCTTAATTCGACTGTGATAGTTACAATTTAGCTAAAGTGTAACACTAATGAGTTTGAAATGAGTGATCAGAAATACAATTCTCCTGAAGATCCTTACTTCGAAGATGCGCAAGCAGATGAGTTCGAAGAGGAAGAGTTTGTCAGTAAAACTGAGCTGAAGCGTCAAGCAAAAGAGCTTCATAAGCTAGGCGAAACCTTGGTTAACTTAACCGATGCACACATTGCCACTATTCCTATGGATGAAGAGTTGGCCGATGCCGTTGCTATTGCCCGTAAAGTTAACAAGAAAAAAGATGGTTATCGACGACAGCTTCAGTTTATTGGTAAAGCTCTGCGTAATCGCGATACTACCGATATAGAAGAAGCGCTAGCAAAACTAACGCATCAACACCAAGCAGCAAACGCGGCTTTTCATGCGCTAGAGAAAGCCAGAGAAGCGGTAATTGAACAGGGCGACCCAGCTATTCAGAAGTTGATTGAAGCGCACCCTGAACTTGATCGCCAGAAGCTGCGTCAATTCCACCGCCAAATTAAGAAAGAGCGCGAAAAGAATGCGCCACCCAAAGCGTTCCGAGAGTTGTTTCAGTATTTGAAAGACGTTATTCACGAAGATTAACAAAAGTGCTTCCACACTAAATTAATGCGGCTTCTCAGCATGGGAAGCCTGCTTTTCGTAAACATTGCAAACGACAAGCAGGAAGTATTAACAGCTATCTACTTATTCCTGATTAAAGTTGCCTTTTACACTTTAATTGCCATCTTTTTGTTGGCAGCTAGCTTTAAAATGTTTGTTTAAAAAAGCAATAGCGTGACCGTGGTATTCGTTTTGAGGCACAAAATGGTCACCATCCGGTGCCATAATATGCTCGTACGGATAAGCAAATTTGTTTTCCACAAGTCGCTTAATGACTTTCTCTGACATTTCTGCAGATGGCCAAACATGATCATTTTCACCAGAAACTAGTAATACTGGGCCCTTTATATCCTCGACGCGAATTACTGCATTAACTATGTCCCTCTTCCCCTCTTCAAGCGCGACTTTATATGCTTCGCGAAAATCTCCGGTAAGCATGCTAGGGATAGCGCTATTTGGTATTTGAACAAAGGGGATGTCACGACCATTGTATTGAAATGAAGCGGTAGATGCTCCAGTCCTAAAAGAGGGGCTTGCAAAAGAAACATGGCTACCTGCGAACGCGACAGCACCGTCGATGTCGGGATATAGTGACGCTAGTAGCAAAGCCAACTCTGCTCCCTTAGAGCCTCCCATCACTGCAACACACTGAGAGTTAATAAAGGGCAATTGCTGGGCCTCTACTACTTTTTCGTAAATTGCATCTAGTGATATACGATCAAGTTCTTCAGGTAAGCCTAGCATCTTGAAATACCCTATCGCGAGAACGGCATACCCCGCATCTAAATATTTATTTCTTTCAGATGAATAAGAAGCCCTCGACATACTATTTCCACCTTCGCTGCCACCAAAATAAACAAGCAGCGGGCGGTTTTGTGACTCATCTGTGAAAAGCTCTGTGTTTACACTGCCATAGTTTACAATAGGTTTTGTGCTATCGAAGGAAAGCTGAATAAAGAGAGCATATCCAACAGCAGAGAGCACTAGTAGCAGTGCTGAGAAACTAAGCCATTTTAATAGGCGGATAATCACCGATAATTCCTTTTATCTAGACCGAAAAACTGTAGTGGCTTACGCTTGTGTAAGCCACTGACATGGCGAAGTTATTATGCCGTACCGCCCACTGTTAGCTCGTCAATTTTAAGTGTAGGCTGACCTACGCCCACCGGTACGCTTTGGCCGTCTTTACCGCATACACCCACGCCTTTATCTAGCGCAGTGTCGTTGCCAATCATTGAGATTTTTTGCATAACCTCAGGGCCGTTACCAATTAAGGTTGCCCCTTTAACTGGTGCAGTAATTTTACCGTTTTCGATAAGGTAAGCTTCAGCGCTAGAGAACACGAATTTACCAGAGGTAATATCTACCTGACCGCCAGCGAAGTTCGGCGCGTAAATCCCTTTGTCGATAGAGGCGATAATTTCTTTCGGATCGTGCTGACCTTCCAGCATGTAAGTATTGGTCATACGAGGCATAGGCAAGTGAGCGTAAGATTCTCGACGGCCATTTCCGGTAGGTGCAACGCCCATTAGCTTGGCATTGTGTTTATCCTGCATGTAGCCCTTTAAAATACCGTCTTCAATTAGCACGTTATGCGCCGTTGGGGTGCCTTCGTCATCCACTGATAACGAACCGCGACGGTCGCTTAATGTACCGTCATCAACAACGGTTACACCTTTGGCAGCTACGCGCTCGCCAATGCGACCGCTGAAAGTTGATGCACCTTTACGGTTAAAATCACCTTCAAGACCGTGACCCACAGCTTCGTGAAGCAATACACCAGGCCAACCGTTACCTAATACCACAGGCATAGCGCCTGCTGGTGAGGCCACTGCCTGCATGTTAACCCGCGCCATATGAAGTGCATCATCGGCTAATTGCTCGTAATAGGGTTTGCCATCTTCATCTTGCTTAAAGAATGAGTAAGCATATCGCCCACCAGCTCCCGCTGAGCCGCGCTCGCGTCTATCACCTTGTTCTAGCAATACTGAGCAGTTTAAGCGCACAAGCGGACGAATATCTGTGGCCAACGTACCGTCGCTACCAGCAACTAAAATTTCTTCATACACGCCGCTTAAACTTACTACCACCTGATTGGCAGACGGCTCTTGCTTACGGATATAAGCATCTACCGCTTTAAGCAATGAAATTTTCTCGGCATCTTGCATCGCAAGAATAGGATTATTTTCGGCGTAGCGCGCTTCAACGCTCTTGTGACCCAAGCCAGCAACTTGTTGGGTTCCGCCGCTTGGCGCAATACCGCGGGCCGCTTTGCACGCTTTAGTTAACGCTTCTTCACTTATTTCATCAGAATAAGCGAAACCCGTTTTTTCACCGCTAATAGCACGTACGCCTACGCCGCGCTCAATGTTATAGCTGCCTTCTTTGATAATACCGTCTTCCAAAACCCAACTTTCGTGTTGGCTCGACTGAAAATACAAATCGGCATAGTCGGTGTCGTGGCGATGAATGGTCGCTAGCGCGCTCTCTAGCTTTGTAATATCTAGGCCTGAGTCAGATAATAAATGACGCTCAACAGATTTAGACAAAGTGACTCCTGAATCGGTTATGTTCGGCAACCGGCATATTCTGTTTAATGGTTTCTCTTGCTGCAATATCTATGTTTGCCGATACCAGCCCTGTTTTTGAGGCTTGTTCGGCTAGGGTTTCGCCCCAAGGCGATAGGATAATACTATGCCCATAGGTTTCGCGGCCGTTAGCATGAACGCCACTTTGATTTGGCGCTACCACGAAGCACTGTTTTTCAATGGCTCTGGCTTGCAACAACGCATGCCAATGGGCCTCTCCAGTACGCTGGGTAAAGGCCGCAGGCAACACCAAAATATCGATATCGCCCATTGCAGTAAATAACCCTGGAAAACGTACATCATAGCACACCGCAAGCCCAATGTTGCCTATTGGCGTTTGAACAGTGACGACTTCGCTTCCTGCTTCCGTGGTAGCCGACTCTTTGTAGCTGCCTGTGTTATCGTTTACCGATACGTCGAACATATGAATTTTACGATAGTCAGCCAAAAGCTCGCCACTTGGACCAAATAACATGCATGCAGCAGAAAACTTAGCGGGGTTTTCGGTTTTAACCGGAAACGTTCCTGACACTATGTAGCATTGGTGCTGCTTAGCAAGTGAGGATAAACGACGCTGTATTGCACCATCACCTTTAACTTCAGCGACTTCAAGTTGACCCTTATCTTTTCCGCCAAAGCAAGCGAAGCACTCTGGCAACACCACTAAACTGTCCTTTTCTATATTGGCCGCCGCCATTTCGCTTGCAACTGTATCGAGATTCTCTTCTACATTTGGCGTAGAAGTCATTTGTAGTGCTACTAAATTAACCATCGATCACCTCCATTTTCAGCCTGCGTACGTCATCATCCGTTAATGGCCTGTCTTGTGGATTCGCTGGAACAGGCGCATTTTGGGCAGGTAAGCTAATGTCTTTACTGTTACGTTCAACTTCATCGAACTTAGGTTCTTTTATGGTACCCGTTACGCGATAGTTCACATTTGAAATGACTTTCGCAGAGGTCAACACTTGGTCAATGGCAAGGGCAGCTAATGCGGTAGGCGGCGTTGCTAAGAAATACACAAGAAACGGAAGGTTCCCGGTTACATTAGGCGCGAACGACACGTTGTAATTTAACCCACCCGTATTCAAGTCGGTGAAGCCGGTAATTTCTATTTCCCCTGCGCCGCCGTCAATTTCTGTATCGTCAGTATATGCTTTGCCGTTAACAATGCTTAAGGTGCCGCCCATGTCGTCATAGAAAAAGCCCTTGGCAAAAACGTCACGAAAATCTAGGCTTAGCTTTCGTACTAACGAATTTAAACTGAACAAGGTAAATATTCGCGACCCCTTGTCACTCAACTCCGTAAGATAACCATCAGACAGTGACCACTCTACATTGCCATTAAGCTGTTCAAACCCAAAGTCCATTGGCGCATTTGGCCAGTTAATGTCGAACTGCACGTTTGCACTGGAATCTTTAATACCCGATTCAACGCCATACTCTTTTAGCATTTGCCCAACATCTGGAGACGTCAAGGTTCCGTTTAACGCGCTTTTAACCTCGCCGCCTACGTGCTTCCAATAGCCCGTTGCGGTTACGTTGCTTTCATCAGACTTCACTAAGAGCTGGCGTATGGCTAGGCCGTCATCTTCTCTCGCTACGTCTAATGTTACTTCACCTAAATCAATACCATGCACGCCGCAAGACTGACAGTAAAAATAAATGGGCGGCAACGTGTTGGGGTCAATATTATACGGTGACTCATCTTCCTCGCTTGCAGCATTGCTAGTAGTGGCTACCACGGCGTCATTATCATTATCTGCTGTCGCAGATGCTTCAGGGTCAATAGGTTTAGCTAACGACAAGTAGTCGGCATTTACTTCAATGCCTTGCTCATCTAAATCACTGTTGATGCGAATGGTCGCCCTGGCCTGAGGGGAAGATAGATCTAAAATCCAATCCTTGTTGCGCTCAGTTGCGTTCAGTTCTGCTTTTTTAATGCTATGTCCAGCGAAATTAAGCATGTCGGCTTTAGCAAATATACGTGATGGCGTGCCGAACAAATTCGTGCGCTTGGCTTCAGGAGCCTTTGAATCGATAGATGGTTGAACATTAGTTTGCGCATAGGTGTTACCCGCATCTTTTCCTTTGCCAGAAAGTAACATATCGATTGTGGTAAACCACTCTTGCACATCGGCTTGAGCCAAATTTGCACTGATACTAAAACCTGTTCCAATATTGGCAATATCGCTTTCACCCAGGGCCAAGTGCGCCCGCGAGAACTGCATTTCTTTGTGAGGAAGCACACCGTCAAAACGGATATTACTGCCAAGGGTGGCTTTGACGTTCGATGCTTTGCCATCGCCAGTACTGATTATCTGTAAAGGTAAGCTACTACCCGCTGAAGTATCGAAGGGAGCAGGTAATATACTTTGTGTTGCGGTTAAATCTGCCGTGAGATTTGCAGAGTATTCAAAGCCGCTTTTAGAAAGAGTTAGGTCTACTTTAGTGTTCCAATCACTTTCACCATCGATATACGTGGTGAGATCCGTGTTTACATAGTTAGCCAGCGGATGTACATGCCAACGCCCACCTAATTCTACATGAAGGTCGTAGGTGTCGCTCTGCCTGCCAGACAGCGACAAATTCACCGGCTGCTGAAGAAATTGCGCAGTAAGATCCCCTGCATCTATATCTCCGTTAGTAAATGACACATCACCCGACGCTTTATCAAACAGCATGTTAGTTTTTGTGATATAGACAGGGTTGTTAGATAAATGCGCGGTACCCGATGCCACCACATCTTGGCCTTTAAAAGGTATATCTAACTTAATGTCAGCAGACAGCGGCCCACTAATTTGCACATCATCGTTCAATACCTTACCTAGCGAATTTTTAAGGGATGAGTCCATCATCAGCGCCGTTAGCGCCTCGCCAGAACCTGTGCCGGTAGCATAGATTGCCAAGCGGGCCCCAGGCTTAAAACTAGGTATAGCAGCCGACATATTGCTTATATTCACATCAGCCAGAGTTGCACTTGGGCTTTCCATCACTAAGGCATTGTTCACAAAATACAAAGACAAATCTAAGTTATTAAGTGCAGGCCAGTCAGGGGCAAAAAGAAAATCCCCTTGTTTGATATCAACATAAGCCTGGAAAACACCGGTATTGTCTTCAAAGGGAAAGTCACTTGTGCGGCCATGCCACAGCACACGCGCATTTGTGATTTGACCTTCGCCGGTAAACGCGCGAGTGAGATATTTGTCGGTATTAGCCCCCATTAAGGAAGCCGGAAACAGGCTACTTACTTCATTTAAAGCCAGCGGGCTCACATCGACATACAGCGACATAAACCCCGTGGCTGTATTCAGTTTAAACTGCGGGTGCAAATTAACAGCATCACTATCTAGCAGCATATCGCTACCTTTTACTATCCAATGCTTTGCTGCTTGGCCTGCTTGTTCTGGATAAATATAAAAACGGGATTTGAACTGGTTTATATGAATGTCTTTTTTGATGACACCATCAGCGCTTAACACGCTATCCTGACTTTCTAAGTAAACGGCGCCATTATTTTTATACCAAAACAGATCGGCGTTGAGGGAAGAAAGGCCTGGCACCTTATCTGTTTTATCCCACTGCACATCTAGCACTTTAGCGGCCAAAGACGGTTGGCCATTGTGCAGCTTTATTTGCAACGTGGCTAACTCGCCTTTCGGATTTAGCCCACGTATTTCCTCTTCACTGGTATCATCCATAAAAAGGGGTAATAACAGTAAAAACGGGTTAATTTGCACGGGCTTCATGGTGTTTATTAGCACATCACCATTTGCACTAATGCTACCAATAAGATCTGTGGTTAGGGTTTCATTACTTGAAGCAAGTACAAGCTGGTCAACTCTAACATTCCACCCGCCTTGTTTACTTCCATTGTTAGGCAACGCCTGTAAGCTACCACCGCTGATGCCGGTTACCGTTTTTGCACGGCCACTTCCCCACTCTAAAAGGCTTTCACTTAGTTCAGCTTGTATACTCGTGATTTCACTTTGAGAAAAGTTCGTCCATACCTCAAAGTTTGCACGGCTTTGGGCTAACGGGCGCTTAGTTTTTATCAGGTCGCTTACCCAAGGAGAAATATCAAGTTCTTCGGCTTTGGCGTAGAACACGCCCTCAAACTCTTCTCGCGTGCCCGTTATATCAATAATGAAAGACGCAGAGTTAGCAGCTAAATCTGCAACTTTCAGTTGTCCTAGCCCTTGGTGCCTCTCTTCATGGTTGTTCCAGGATAAGCTCTCTATATCGAAGGAATTGGTTTCGTTGAGGTGGGTCACGGAAACCACACCGTCTTCTAGCGAGAAGCTTTGCAGTTGCTCTAGGAAAAGTCGCTCAAGAGCCTTCACCACGGGAAAGTTATTTTTGCCGTCACCGGAAAGGCGATCTGCATCAATATCGAGTTTTAAGCCTCGCAGTTCAAAACGGTTGGATGAAATAAGCTGATGGCGTAGCGATTCCCAAAAATCTAGCTCAACGTAGATTTGTCTAATGTCCAACGCCACAGGAGATGCATCGCTTTTAGCCAACGACACAGAATTGAGCACAATGCTGGGGCCGCTGCGCTGCCAAACTGCATGCACACTTTTTATGGATAGATTTACACCATATTGCTCATTTATATAATTTTCCAACAAATGTTTGTTGTGCTCAATATGCGGCAGAGCATAGCGTGCAGCGCTCAATACAAGCGCGAAAAGTACAAGCAATACGGCAATTAGCAGCCAAAACTTCTTGAGTAGATAAGCGGCTACCGACGAAAAATTTGTCACATTTTGCCTTCGTATACGTTAATGCATTACATCATGACGACGTCGTACTTATCCTGATTGTACAGTGTTTCAGTTTGGACCTTGATCTGTTTAGACACAAATACTTCTAGTTCGGCCAGCATATGAGACTCTTCACCCATTAAGGCTTCTGCCACTTTTGGTGAGGCATAAACCACAAACTTATCTGCGTCGTAGGCGCGATTCACCCTTACAATTTCACGCATAATTTCAAAGCAAATGGTTTCAATAGTTTTTACTGTGCCTCGGCCTTTGCACACAGGGCATTCGCCGCACAGTATATGCTCAATGCTTTCACGGGTGCGTTTACGGGTCATTTCAATAAGCCCTAACGCGGTAAAACCGTGAATATTTATTTTGGCTCTGTCCTTGTTCGTCGCCACTTCTAATGAATGTAAGACACGTCGTTTGTGGTCTGGTTCAATCATATCGATGAAGTCGATAAGGATCATACCGCCTAAGTTACGCAATCTTAGTTGACGGGCAATCGCCTGCGTCGCTTCAATATTAGTGTTAAAAATTGTTTCTTCTAAATTTCGGTGACCAACAAAGGCACCAGTATTGATATCGATGGTGGTCATGGCTTCGGTTTGATCGATGATCAAATAGCCGCCAGATTTTAAGTCCACACGACGCTCTAGCGCCCGCTGCGCCTCGTTTTCAACATCATATAAATCAAAAATAGGTCTATCACCAGGGTAATACTCGAGCTTGCCGTTCATTTCCGGCACGTACTCTTTGGTAAACTGGTGTAGTTCGTTAAATGATAGTTTTGAGTCGATTCGAATTCTGTCTAGCTCTGTGCCTACAAAGTCTCGCAGAACCCGTCGTGCAAGCGGTAAATCTTCATAAAGTACGTTCGACTTGCGCTTTTTCATTCGAGACTGAATTTTATCCCACAGTCTTCGCAAAAACGCGGCGTCTGACTGCAACTCATTTTTACCCACGCCTTCTGCGGCAGTACGAAGAATAAAGCCGCCGTTCTCATCGCAAAACTCTTGTACAAGAGATTTTAAACGATCTCTTTCTGACTCTTCTTCAATGCGTTGCGATACACCAACGTGAGTTACCGAAGGCATAAATACGAGATAGCGGCTGGGGATAGTGATATCTGTGGTAAGGCGTGCACCTTTGGTACCGATGGGATCTTTTACCACTTGAACCACAATATCTTGACCATCACGCACCAGCTCGCGAATGTCCTGCTTCTGTATATGACTTGCCGAGACTTCTTCGGCAATTTCATTGTGAATGACAATGTCAGATGCATGTAAAAACGCCGCTTTTTCTAACCCAATATCGACAAATGCCGCCTGCATTCCCGGCAATACACGACTTACTTTTCCACGATAAATATTGCCAACTAAACCCCGTTTAGTATGACGCTCAACGTGAATTTCTTGCAGTATTCCGTTTTCAATAAGCGCTACCCGCGACTCTGACGGGGTAACGTTAATAAGCAGTTCAGCACTCACGACACAACTCCAAATGCATTAAGTAATTGGCGGGTTTCGTACAGTGGTAGGCCTATTACGGCACTTGCACTACCGTTGATAGAGACCACAAATTCACCACCAATACCCTGAATAGCGTAACTCCCTGCTTTATCAGCAGGTTCTCCTGTTTCCCAGTATGCGTCAATTTGCTCATCCGTCAATGCTGCAAAAGTCACGGATGTGGTAATGACTTGGGTCTGTTGCTGAGCGTCATCGAGTACACAAATAGCCGTAAGTACATCATGAGTTTTACCAGAAAGCATGGTAAGAATGCGTTTTGAGTCGGCTTTACCTTCAGGTTTACCCACACTTCGCCCGTTAAAAGATATAAGCGTGTCGCTAGCTAAAATGACTTTGTCTTTCGTCATTGCACGCTTAGTCACTAGCTGTGACTTCACCGCTTGGGCTTTTTCAGTGGCAAGCCTTGCTACAAGCTCCAATGGTGATTCATTTTCACGGGGCGACTCATCAATATCGGCAGGTTGTATTGTATGGGCTATGTTCATTTGCTTGAGCAAAGCAGTGCGTCGTGGTGAGGCCGACGCTAACACTACCGATTTTGTCATTGGCTTACCTTTGGTTTAATCGTGAAGGTGTTTATATTAAGAAATTGATAATTGTCTGCGCGTACGCCTAAGTAGCCAAAACACCCACGGCCAAAGCACCATAGACGTTAAGACTGGCCACAAGTAATCCACTTGGAAATAAATATCCGTTAAGAGGTGTTGAACCCAAAACGTCAATAAATGATATAGCGAAGCAAGTAGACCAATAATAATTGCCTGCTGCCATACAGAGTAATTTCTTAGCCTTTGGTAATTGGCAGCCAATACATAAACACAAATACTTAAACCAAAGCTGTGAATGCCCAAGGTTGTGCCAACCAGCACATCCATCGCAACACCAGTTAAAAAGGCCACACCTACATTTACTCTGTGGGGCAAGGCCATACTCCAGTATGCGAGCACAACTAGCACCCAGTCAGGGCGATACACATCTACTTGAGTGGGCAAAGGGACAATTTGCAGTACCAGCGCCACTAACAGACTCAACCAAATAACGAGGTTACGTTTACGCATCTGAAGACTCTTCCTCGTTGGTAGCAGGTGTTTTTACCTTTTCATCCTTACCAGACTCAGACTTTTGTGGCGAATCATCCGTACGCCATAAAAGTAGAAGATGACGAAGTCTGTCTAAATTCGCCATTGGTGTAACTATCACCCGAGCAAAAGGACGACTTTCATCTCTCACTACCTGTTTAACTGTTGCTACAGGGTAACCTTCTGGAAATACCTTCCCCAGCCCCGATGAAATAAGGGTATCGCCTTCCTGAATGTCTACGCTGTGCGGTACATGTTCAAGATATAACTCGTTAAGTGCGCCGCTGCCGGTGGCAATAAAGCGGATATCATTTCGAAGGGAGCGCACTGGGATGGCGTGTGTCACATCAGCAATCAGCAATACACGACTGTTGGTTGACCCCACTTCCATCACCTGACCGACAATACCTTTTTCATCAAGCACAGGCTGCGACAAATATACCCCATCTATTGCCCCTTTATTAATGACCACCTGCTGGCTATAGGGGTTCTTATCTACCGCCATCAGTTCGGCAACCATTTTTTGTGAAGATAGACGCACGGGAGCTTGCAGCAGCTCGCGAAGCTGAGCATTTTCTTTTGCGATAACATCGTACTGCTGAAGTTTTTCGCTCATTAGTAACAGCTGATTATTCAGCTTTTGATTTTCAGCCAGTAACTGTTCTTTAGAGGTAAGGCGCTGGGCGCTTTCGCTAAGCATTAACCCGGGGAGGTTAGCAATGTATTGAAGTGGGCTCATCAGAGAGTTGAGGTACACCCGCGTAGATTTGAAGCCATCCATTTTATGATCAACAAATATCAGTGTTACTGACAACACAAGCGCCAGCGTAAGCCTGATATTTAGAGAAGGGCCGCGAGTAAAAATAGTATCCATGATACAAATAAGGCAACCTTACGGTTGCCTTTCCTGTTTATTCGTAGCTAAACAGGTCGCCACCGTGAAGGTCAATCATATCGAAAGCCTTACCACCGCCGCGTGCTACACAGGTTAACGGATCATCAGCGATAACCACTGGGATACCCGTTTCTTCCATTAATAGCCTATCTAGATCTTTAAGAAGTGCACCACCGCCGGTAAGTACCATACCGCGCTCAGAAATATCAGAAGCAAGCTCTGGTGGAGACTGCTCTAGCGCCACCATAACGGCAGAAACAATACCCGTTAGCGGTTCTTGAAGCGCTTCAAGAATTTCATTTGAATTTAGCGTGAACCCGCGAGGTACGCCTTCTGCTAGATTGCGACCACGAACTTCGATCTCACGAACCTCTTCGCCTGGATACGCCGCGCCAATTTCGTGCTTAATACGCTCAGCAGTAGCTTCACCAATAAGAGAACCGAAATTACGACGAATATAGTTAATGATAGCTTCGTCGAATTTATCACCACCAATACGAACAGAAGATGAATAAACCACGCCGTTTAGTGAGATGATAGCAACCTCAGTAGTACCACCACCGATATCTACCACCATAGAACCCTGCGCTTCTGATACAGGCAAGCCTGCACCGATTGCCGCAGCCATTGGCTCGTCAATAAGGTAAACTTCTCGTGCACCTGCTCCCAAAGCAGATTCTTTAATCGCTCGGCGTTCTACTTGTGTTGAACCACAAGGTACACATACCAATACACGAGGACTAGGACGCAAGAAATTATTATCATGCACTTGCTTAATAAAGTGCTGAAGCATTTTTTCAGTCACATAAAAGTCAGCGATAACACCGTCTTTCATCGGGCGGATAGCGCGTATATTACCTGGTGTACGACCTAGCATTCGCTTAGCTTCTGCACCTACTGCCGCAACACTTTTCGGCCCGGCTGCGCGCTCTTGACGAATAGCTACTACTGAAGGCTCGTTTAGAACAATACCCTGGTCTTTTACATAAATCAGCGTGTTTGCTGTTCCGAGGTCGATGGACAGATCATTAGAGAACATGCCTCGAAGCTTTTTAAACATGAAGTGTGTATTCCTGTTTCTATGTTAACGCGTATTTGCAAAGGTGAGATGGCGACGCTTTAACGTGAAGTCGATATTTATTCGCACACTTTAACAATGGGGGCAATTTTGGGCAAGTGATGCTGTCACTTAGAGCCAAAATAACTACTTTATTAACAAGCAAATTCGGCGTCTGCCTCATTAAGGCTTAGAACCTACGCGTTAATTGATTGATTCCTACATTAGACTCACTAGTGACCCCATGAAAAATGGAAGGTTCAAAAAAACAATCTACCTATTGGTCCGGTTTTTTTAAGTACTGAGGTCGTGATGGTATTTTTAACGCACGGCGTTACGACCAAACCTCCCCCTTACTTTTCTAATTGTTGATTTGTTCGCGCTTGTAAATGATATTGTCGTTCCCTCTGTAAACACCATAGGTTAGCGTGGCGCTAGGCGGATTGTCAGCTTCGCCATCTCCATCCCAATCCCACAGCAACCATGCATCAGGGGTATAAGTCACAGGATAATTACCAGCCCCGTTTGGCGATGATAAACGCATGCCTTCGCCGGTGGTATACGCACCTTCACTTAGGGTTCCGTCTTCAGAAGAAACTAGCTCACCTGAGGCATCATTTATACTAGCATGTGCAAAATCCGTGCAGCTGTCGTATGTGTTTATGCGCCACGTTTGACCGTCCCAGTATTGGGTGCGAAGTGGTAACAGTAGGGCTTCATCTGCTGCGCCATAGTTGTTTATTAACGTGGCTCGGCCGTAGGCGAACATTAAATCGCTATCGATAGTCGCAACACAATCGCTTGTGCAAGAAATACCATTCACCGTAGCACCGTCAACAAAAGAAGACGCAAACGTTAGCACTAGCGACGTATCCTCAAAAGGTCCGTCTGTATCTGTTGCAGAACTTCCCAAACGCTTAAACGTAACGTCGTTGTCAACCATACTCAATACACCAGTAGCCCCGCTTTGCGGCCACGTGCCTGTATCATCATTAATAAGCCTGTCGAGCCTTATTAGCGGCGTGTCGTAGCCAACCTCAAGCCCCATAGCGTTCAACTTATCAAACCCGGCAAAGTAGTTCTGAGTAACCGAGCCCAAATGATTTGTGGCAGCAAGGGTATAGGTAACGCTTGGAATTGGCTGACCGAAATAAGTAAAGTTTTCATTTATATCGCACGCTGGGGTCACTTCACCGGTTAAGGTAAAGTTTGAAGGCGCAAATCGGCCAACGTTAGCTGCTAACCCTGTCACTGTAGAACTAGCAAGATAATTACTTGTAGCAGCGATACTTATTATCCCAACTTCACTGTAATTCAACGCTACATTTAATTCGCTCTCATTATCGAAGATCACACCGCTTTCAGCCCCTGCTAGAGTCCCGGTTGTTCCACCTGCTGGTAATGAAGTGGTGGGCGAAAGCGAAACGCTCCCAGAAAAATGCTCTGCCGTGCGGTTGTTTAGCAGTTGCCCATAATTATCGGGAATACCATCATCATTAGCGTCTTCACCATCAACCCACTGCACACTTTTTATTCCAAGAATAAAATCTTCACCTGTTAACTTAAGTAGTGAATCGTTAGCGCTGTTAGCATATCCATTGGGGTTCGTTGTATTGCCTGCATCGTCTAGTATATCTAGCGCAAAACCAAACGGCCTAACTATGAAAGTATTAGATGACCCAGAAATAGGACTTCGATCAGCAATTTCAGCACTAAGCGATAGTTCACCAGCATCAGGGTACTGAATAGAAAAAATAGCCTGCGAATTATCGTCAAATTGCAGTTGGAATGTATCTGAACTTGTTCCTAGCTCATATTCATTGCCATTATTTTCAAAGACCAGTTTATTTGAACAGGTAGACGCGCTTCCACAGTTGTAATTCAATTCAACGTCTACAAGCTTGTTTCTAAGTAAGTCTGTATCTCCACAAGCCTCGATAGCGTATTGCTTCCCGTTGAAGCCCACATCCGAAGGCTTACCCGATAACTGCGTGACTAAGGTATCACTGTTGTCTGTGAGGTTTTTAAAGGTAAGGCCATCAGCTTCAAAATTTACCTTGCAGCTGTTGAGGTTTACCTCGGAGCCACCGATAAAGCATCGAAGCTGTGACGAAGGCGACTCGCCTGAAGTAGCAAGCGTGGGGTCATTTCCGTTTAGGCTATCTATGGTAAGTGATGTTTGCCCGATGAAGGTAACACTATCGCTAGGTGACCATGTATAATTATTGGAGCTTGGTAATAGGCCTACTGTTGCGCTTTGGGAATATAGCAAGTCGCAGTCTACATCTGCACATGCCTTTAATGTCACTTCTTTCGCGGCGCAACTACTGCCCCTGTTATCCGCTAACTCAAATCGATAGTGATTTAATACCTCAATAACCTCACGACCGCATATGCCGGGTATATTGTTTGGAACCGTCGTTTCTTGAACACTCAACTCTGCTCGGGATTCTATACCAGCGCCAGCGGTAAACGAGCCCACTATAGTTTCGCCAGATACATTTACAAACGTTATACTTCCTGTTGCAAGCACTACAGCTTGCGGATTTGAACCATCAATCACGACATCGCCGTTAACATAGATAGCAAGGTAAGCGCCGTCAGCGACATTTATGCTTGCGTCTACCATCGAGAAAATCGTTGAAACCCCTAAAGGGTTATCTCCTGGGTTATCGACATAAATTCGCGTTGGCGCAATAACATTATAAATGCCCAATCCCATGTTGACGGTAGTTCGACTGAAGTAATAATCCCCGGCTAAATCCCCAGGAGTAATTTCTGGGCCGCCGTCGTCAATAGTAATGGAAGGTATAGCCCGCGCTTGAGACTCGCTTAGCGCATTTGTATTTGAAGGAAAACACGCAACAGCATTTTCACCACATTTAGGAAAAGCTTCTGCAGTATCTGCATCACTATTCACACCCAAGGAAGTTAATACCCCGCCGTTATCATCAAAGACTCGGCTATTCGCTCCTAGATAAATTTCACTGCCTCCGAAGGTAGCCAGAGCACCGGGAAAAGCAACTTCACAGCTAGGAAACTCACCACTAAAAACAAATTCCGAGGTCATCGCAATGATACTGGCATCCTCTGGGTCGTGATTTCGCTCATTATCTCGGCTTCTGTCCTCATCCACGCGAAGACCTAAGCGCGTGCTATTTACGCCACAGCTTCTCAACCAGCCCCCATCGCCACCATTGCGACTAATTTTACTAGCAGCAACAAGGGGCGTTTGGGCATAACTATTCCTATAAAAATTATACGTGCACCTGTCACTCCACCCCACTATTTGGTTATCGGCAAAGAACGCTTCCCAATCAACTTGCACCCCGTTGTCGTCAAAGAACACGCGGCCATCGCCTTCAGTGGTTGCCATATACGCCAGTGTCTCTGTACGCGTAACAGGTTCATAAAGCGTTTCCGACGCCTCTAGTGCAACAAAGTAAGCCTGGCTTAGCTGAGGAATAGGTGGTTGAGCATTGCTGCCAATAGCGTCGTATTTTGCGGCCACCGTTAAATAGGGAAGAAGGTATGTGTCCGGTGGAGCCTCCCCTCTCACATCGACCTGATTATTTACCGTTTGAAGCGAATGAAAAAATACCGGCTTTTCGGCAAAATCTGTTTGCAGTGGCACTTGTGCGTATCGTGCATCTTCTTCGCCAACTCTCAAAGGACCATTAGGTTCGTACCAAGGAGAGTTTACTGATGCTTGTATAGTAGTAGCATCTAACTCCATTTTTCCTACTTCAACAATGTCGCCGTCAGGGAATTCGTGAACGCCGTAGGCAATAGCCAAGTAATGCCCACCCATGGTGATATGAGGGCCATCTTCACCAGAGGGCTCAAGCGGTAATGCTTCAAAACCCGTTCTGGTAACGTTGCGGATTTTAACAATAGCAGGGTTACCCCCCTGATTTGTCGATAGCATAAACACAGCTGGAGGCTCGTCGTATACCTGCGAAAAGCTTATGGTTGTCCACTCTGCTTTGTTGTAGGTATTTTGAAGTTCAATGAACCTGCCTTCGATTTGGGGGACGGCAGAGGCCGGTAGTGCAAAACATAAAGTGAGAAAAAAACAAAACAGTGAAATAGACTTTAAGTTCATTATTGTTCCTGCCGTACTTCTACAGTTACCCTTCTAGAGGTATTGATTTGCCCGCTGCTACAGCTTGCCGTTGCGGTGAACTCGTAGACATCTATCTTTTCAGAGGCGACATCAGGTTCAATTACGTCCAAGGCGTCCTGACATTTAACGCTGATGACACAATTAGGGAAAGAAACCGTACTTTGCAGCGGAAGCACATATTCGTTTGGACACAGTGGGTCATTTAGTTCGACAAGCCGAGATACCATCATTTCAACACCGCTCTGCGCTGCTAAGTAGGCGCGAGCGCCATAATACTCAATGGATTGCTGACGTATGTTTGATGAAATCTGATTAGACAACGCAATGCCAAGCCCTAGAAGTACAATGCTAATAATGATTGCCACAATAGTGGTAGAGCCACGTTGTTTTGATAGAGTGCGAGAGAGCGATAACATATTTTGTCTTTTAGGGAACATTAGGGAAATGCACCTCGTGCGAGAAAGCTAACGATTCGTCATCATTACCGATGAGCGTCAAGTCTAATTTGACCAAAGCATTTTGACGCAAACTTACCGTTATTACGTCTGCACTCCAACTACTTACATTCGTTGCGATAATGCCTGTACTCACTCCATCTCTGCGGACCAAAGCCTCACCCTGCGCCGTTGTTTCCTTACACACTGACACTGGATTTATGTTAAACACAAAAAAACGCTTCCCAGGGGAGGATTGAGTGTTTACGGCTCCTAACTCAATTATGTATTGGTGATCTAAAACATTTCCTTCGTTATCGGTGGCGGCGTTATATCCATTATAGTCTACGCTGTTATCAATCACACTTTGCGGACTCGTTGGGTAGATAACTAATTTATCTCCAGATGCGGGGGCTTTCATTTTAAAAACGACAGAATGTAAGTCATCATCAAAAGGGTCTGCGGTATATGTACCGCTCATAACGATTGGATAGTAGGTTAAGCACCCTAAACTAGCGTCAAAGGAGACCGAGTTAGGCACAATATTTCGAAGTTCTTTTTCCAGTCGTAAAATAATGAAGCGCGCGTCTGAAACAAGGCGGGTACGCTCTGCACCTGTTATATAAATTTGCGCACTTAGTGAAATCACCTGCGCAACAGAAACACTAATTACACCTAAAATAGTGATCACTAGAATAAGCTCTATAAGTGTAAAACCGCGCTGGCGCTGTGCTTTTGATCGGGGCATCAATAGCTCCCTCGATAAGCGCTAAAGTTATAGATTTGTCCGTCAGGTGCCGTGACTACGATATCGATACGTTTATATTGTTTGTTTTCAGGAGGGATGCAGACATTAATAGGCTCTAATGGGTCAGGGCAATATACATCTGATTGAGGATCAGAAGTAACATCTATGGTAACATCTATCGACGAGTCATAAGTAACACCGACACTGTAAGCAAAGCCATTATAATTGCCGCCAATATTGCTAATAGCATAACCATTATAATCATCTACATCGTCATAAGCTTCTTCAGAGGTTTCACCAGCGTCGGGACCTAGAACGTCGGAACACAAGTTATCATTGACATTAGACGGATCAGGTTTATCGACGCAGGTGACAAAAGGCGGGCTTCGGTCGCTGTTTTCATCATAGGAGCGGCTTAGAATATCGTTCATTAACGATTGGCCCAACTTAGCTGCTTTTACTTGACGAAATGGTTCAGCCGTTTGTTCAGCTTGCGGCACAATTAGCGACAGCACTATTGTTAAGCTGATAGTGAATACAACAATACCAATTACCAGCTCTAATAAAGTAAAGCCTTCACTGTGTTTTTTACGCGTAGGAAACATTGTGCTAGCACGCATAAATGGCCCCTTCACTTTGCAAACACATGGTAAAGGTACTTATTTGAATTTTGCAGTTAGTTGAGCAGGCAATATTGTTTGGTCGGCCAAACCCGTCAAACTGAATTTGGGAAAAACTATCGCCGTTTTCATCTGCAGTTTGAAAAGTAAAATCAGTATTAGATGCGTTGACAACCTGATCGGCATCAAAAGCAGTGGAAAGAGCATTTGCGCAGTCGTGTCCAGCGGGGGGAGCAATAACTGTACTCGTTATTTTCACGCAGCTGCTGTCTTGTACGTTTTGCATGGCGCGAAGTTGCATATTGCGCACTAGTTGAAGAGTTCTGTCGCGAAGCGCAATAGCTTCTTCAGTGTCGCTACCAAGAAAGCGAGGTGCGGCGGTGACCGCCAGCACCCCAATAACCAATATGGTTATAATAAGTTCTACTAGTGTAAAACCGTTTTTCTTCACATTACTCTACACACGTGTTTACAGTAATTGTAGGGCGCTCGCCTTCAGCTGTTGAATTTGTGTAAGCAACAGAACAAGCACTAGTAGCAGCTGGAGACGCGGGTGCTCCATCGTATGCACCCGTATAGTATATAAGAATAGTATCATCACCCACTGCTGCAGTAGCGTAATCTCCCACTAAGTTGCCATCACCATCCACTGCATTAATGTCAGCATCAAGGATATTAGTGAAATTTGCAGCAGTTCCAGCATCTGGATATCCGTACACCACAGATACAGTAGTAGAATTTCCAATATTGACTGAATCCGAACCATCACTTGAAGCGGCTACATCATTGATGAGAGCTTTACCATAAACAACAGATGAAGCAGATTCTAGAGAACCAGCAATACCTTCCAATACAGAATCACGTGCATCGTCTTGAAGGTTCAAAAACTTAGGTGCTGCGGTTACCGCTAGAATACCCAGCAATACGATAACAATGATTAACTCGATTAGGGTAAAACCCTGTTGTGTTGATACTTTTTGCATAATCAAACTTCCTGAGTATTAATTAAAAAACAGTAACCTGGCCAGTGGCTGGGTTGTAAGTAAAACCGTCAAACGTGGTACCGTCAGGCGTGCCGTCTGCTGGTGCTGAAGTATTAGGTAAACCCATAGACTCAACTAAGTAGTAAACACAAAGCGTGTTTGCACCAGAGTCATCTGAACGTACCGCGTATCTGAAATCAGCAACAACCGTATCGTTTGTCGATGTGGTGTTGGTAGGTGCCGACTGTAGAATTAGGTCAAATGTGTTTTTACACTCGGTATTGTTAACCGTAGAAATAAGTGTATTACCAGTAGAGCTGCCGGTAGGGTAACCAATGGTACCGTCAACGCCCACTGGCGTTTGGTCGTAAGTAACCACTGTGCCGTTGCCGTTCCCGTTGTTGCCACTTGGGCGACCTTCTACTTCCCATTGCGCGCGCACAAGACCTACAGCAGCGGCAAAGCCCCCTGCTACACCTTCTACACTAGCTTCTCGTGCTTCATCGGTAACATCGATAAAACGCGGTAGCGCCGTAGCCGCCAGCAAGCCTAAAATAATTACAACAATGATAAGCTCTATCAGCGTAAAACCTTGCTGTCTCGTGTTCATAGCATCTCCTAGATTACAAATAAGCGCATAACTCCGACGCTTAGTTAACTTTTTCTTTCTCTTACTACGCCGCTACCAGCGTTGTACTCAAACCAAACTTTGTCTTGAACAAAAAATACACACTGCAAATATCCGTTTGCGTATTCATCGCTTACCGATATTTTTGACGACACATCGAATTCCCTTAAAGTCGCCAATGTGAACATGTATTCACACGCATTTCCTTGGTCCGGTTCCAGCCCCTCAGGCCAACCCTTTGTATTTACAAATAACTCTGCAGCCACTTCTTTTTGCTGCTTTATACTGCCACTGGCATCAAAGTCCGTTTCGTAAATCAAAACCCTTGATTGCTTGGACTTTATCCATTGGGCTCTGGCTAACATAACAACCCGTTGAAACTGAGCCACTGCGTTTTCTTTGTTTACTTGCTCAGCTTCTTCTATCACTGGTGATGCGTAATACACGTACGATGTAGCCAAAACAGCGAGCACCAGCCCAATCACGATAAAGTTAAATAACCCTGCTCTAGTGCTAGCCACATTTTACCCCACTGAAATAGCGAACCTATTACCCGCCTTTCACCGCCGACATCATGTTCCACATTGGTGTAAAGATGCCAAGCGCCAGTATCAACACCATGACCGCCACAAAACCAATTAAAATAGGCTCTATTTTGGCGGTTAAGCTCTTAAGGTCGAAATCGACTTCACGTTCGTAATAATCTGCGCTTTCTTCTAAAAGCGGCTCTAATCGACCCGTTTCCTCACCCACAGCAATCATCTGTAATACAAGTGTAGAAAACAGTTCGCTATTTTTCGAAACTCTCAGCAAACTTTCGCCTTTTTCTATGCCTTGGCGCATCTCTTTAATGCGCATTTGCATATGAGCGTTATCTACAGCATCCGCTGTTAGTGACAGGCCCGCAGTTAGCGGCACACCTGCACGCAAAATCATAGAAAAGCTACGGCTATATCTTGATAATAATGATCGCTCAATAATGCTGCCTACGACAGGCAACTTTAGTTTAAATTTGTCCCATTTAAGTCGTCCATTAGTCGAATTAACGTATTGTTTAGCCGAGAAAATTATTCCAATTAATACGATTAAAATTAGCCACCAGTAGTTTACAAAGAAGTTTGAAGTGCCTATAAGCACGCGAGTCATTATGGGTAGCTCGGTGTCGAACCGCTCGAACATCTGTGTGAAAACAGGTACAACGAAAAGATTCAATATAAACATAGCAATAGCGAGTGCTATCAATACAAAGGTGGGGTATCGCAATGCGGATTTAATGCGCTTTCGCGTTTCCTGTTCCCGTTCGAAATAGAGGGCTAACTGCAGGAAAACATCGTCTAGCTTACCGGTATTTTCACCTACTACGACAACAGAAATGGTTAACCGCGTGAAGACTTTTTCATACTTTGTCATGGCCGAAGATAAGCTTCTGCCTTGCTCAAGCTGATCAGCGATGTCCTTTAAAATTTCTTGGAAACGCTTATGTGAGGCGTTTTCACTTAGCCCTTTTATTGCCCGAATAATCGGAATACCCGCTTTAAGCAGCGAGTACATTTGGCGTGAAAAGATGATCATCTCATCTAGTCCGACTTTAGGTTCGAATAGACGCCCAACGTCTAGACCATCGCCCGCTTTTGCCGCTTTTTTAGTTTCTTCTATCGAAACAGGCACTATGTTTTTAGACAACAAAGCCTGCGCCGCTGCTTGCGCAGACGCAGCTTCAATAATGCCTTTTTGAGGGCCACCTTGAGCCGATTTACCCGCATAACTAAATTGAGGCATTAGTGATTCACCACCTCGGGTACAAATTCAGCCACCTTAAAGACCTCGTCTAACGAGGTTTTACCTTCTGCGGCATAATCTAGTGCCATATGTGAAAGGGGCACAAAGTCTTTGTTGGCCTTTGTCGCATCAACAAAACCTTGAGTATTATCGTCGCGCAGGGCCTCCATCATGTCTTCGTTCATTTCTAAAAATTCGAAAACACCTATACGTCCTTTGTAGCCTGTATGGTTACAGCTATTACAGCCTCTACCCTTGCAAAACGTTGCACTTGCTAGCTCTGGTTTTAAGAAACCTACCCATGCTTGCTCTTGCGCACTGGGCGCTCGCTCCTCTTTACAGTTTTCGCATAAGCGACGTACCAAGCGCTGCGCCAACACCCCACGCAATGAGGTAGCGACTAGATAGGGCGCCGCGCCCATATCAATAAGACGTATGGCACTGGTGACCGAGTCGTTTGTGTGAAGTGTACTTAATACCAAGTGACCGGTTAGTGCGCCTCTAAGCCCTATTTCTACGGTTTCTTGATCGCGCATCTCCCCCACCATAATAATGTCAGGGTCTTGTCGAAGGGTAGTACGCAAAATAGACGCGAAATCGAGACCAATTTTCGAGTTCACTTGTACTTGGTTAATACGAGGCAAGCGATATTCAATGGGGTCTTCTGCGGTAATGATTTTCAAATCGGGCTTATTGAGTTCGCTTAGCGCGCCATACAAGGTGGTAGTTTTACCCGAACCCGTTGGCCCGGTTACCAATATCATGCCGTGAGGTCGGTTTATGGCGGCTCGAAATTTTTCGGCCATTGCATCTGGCATCCCCGTCTGATCTAACGTCAAAAGACCTGCGGATTGATCTAGCAAACGCATAACCACCGCTTCACCGTTAGCGACAGGCATGGTGGAAACACGCACATCAAGAGTGTGACCTTTCACTTTAATATTGAAACGCCCGTCTTGAGGAATACGCTTTTCTGATATGTCGAGACCAGACATTAGTTTGAGTCTAAGTACCAACGCAGCGGCAATTTTTACCTGGTTTAGTGTATTTTCCTGCAGCACACCATCTACACGCTGCCTGATACGCAGAATATTCTCATCTGGCTCGATATGAATATCAGAAGCGCGCACCTGAACCGCATCTTCAAAAATAGAGTGAAGCAGTTTTACTACTGTGGCATCTGAAGTGGTATCGTCGAGAGCAGACAATTCAAAGTCGGCCTCATCGGCGTACTCTTCACCTAACTTTTCTGCAAATGACGCTATATCCTGGGTACGACGATAAACCGAATCAAACGCTTCTAACATCTGATTTTCTTGAACTATTGCCAGCTCAATATTGCGCGGCGCTACTAGCGGACCCAACTGATCAAGACCGCCTAAGTCAGTGGGGTCGCTCATTCCAATGAGCACTTCATCGTCGTCAGCTTCGAGTACTAGCGCGCGATAACGCCTTGCATAGGTTTCTGGGATAAGTTGTGCTTGCTCTGGATCTATTCGACGCTGTGTAATATCTAAAAAAGGAATATTGAGCTGCTGAGCAAGAAAGCGAAGAAGTTGCGGCTCGCTGATAAAGCCTAAGTCAATAAGCGTATCACCAAGTTTTCGCCCGGATGCGCGCTGTGCCGATAGCGCATTATCAAGCTGCTCGCTGGTAATGATATTTTCGTGAACTAATAAATCGCCGAGGCGCATCTTTAATCGAGGACGCATTAAGGTTGCTCCTGTAAATCGGTTAGGCGGGCACTAGCATATTGCGATGATGTAGAAGAGAGGCCACCAATCGCAAGGGCTCTGGAATATGAAGATATGGCTAAACGCTTGTCAGACAGTGCATCGTAATTAACCCCCAGTGCCAACCACCATTTTGCATTATTTGGTTGTAGCGAGGTCATGGCGCTAAACGCCGAGATAGCTTGTTCTGGTTTATTAACTGTTTGTGCAGAGGTCCCCTTTAGTATCAGATAATCGATACGTTTTTCAGCCAGTGCTTTGGCATCTAAGCTGTCTGGCATAAGGTTCAGAACTTCTTCAAAACGGCTTTCTTGAACCAAAATCTTAGCCATGAGTTCGCGCCACACTAACGATTCTGGCGACATTACAACGCCTTCCGAAAGTACCTGTAACGCTTGTAGGTTGTTATTTTGACCAAAATAAAGCGCGGCCAATTGTTTGCGAGCCTCGGTATTTTGCGGGTAGGTAGACAGTGCAAGAGTAAAGCTTTTTTGGGCGTCGTCGAAAATACCAAAATTGTAAGCTTTAAGCCCTGCCTCTAAATGAACGGCGCTTTGTTGCTCTGGGGATTTAGGCGTAACGTCAATCGCAGGCTCACGTGAAATAATGCTGTCTGGCTTAGGCGAGCTCAATTCACTGCTTGTTTTAACGTTTGCTCCAAGGTTTGTCTTGTTGGTCGTTTGTATGTTTGCTTTTTCTTGGGTTAAGCCTGAGGCTTTCACTACCGCCGAGCTGGTTTCTTCAGTCTCTGCTAATATGTTTGCGGCTGATATGATTTCGTCTTCAACTTCGGCTGCCTGTTTATCTGTCTTTTTATCTGACTGGGCATCCGAGTTTGAGCTTGAAGAATTAGCAACTTGCGTACGTTGCCTATATTCTGCTTCGTCGTCGGCTACCGTTTCATCAATACTGTTAAATACAATCTCGGCCACATCTGACGGCGTATTTTGATATGCCAAGTCTTCTTCGGATAACGGCGTAGACTTCATGCCTTCTAACTGTTGTTCGGCACTATCGACATCTTGCTTGGAAGTACTTTCATTGTCAGTTGTAATGGACTCATTTTGCACCGAGTTCGCTGCTGTATTCGGTACATCGACTTTTGCAACAGTATCACGGCTACCTGTATTAGCAGCACTCTTACTATCCCCTGACTCAGTTACGCTATTAAACACCAGCCAGCTAAATAGCCCTAGTGCGATGAGCGCAATTAGCGCTTTTGGCCAAAGCGAGCGATTTTCGACTTGAACTGTAGGCGGCAAGCCAAAATCTTCGTTCTGGTTTCGCTCATCTAGCGATTTCAAGGTGTCATTTAAAATGCTCATAAGCCAGGCGCCCCGTAAAGGTGAAGCGCACTTGCTACAGCAACCGCAGCTATGGATAAAATAACAATGCTTTGCCTAGGAACAAGCCTTCGTTTACAGTCGTCAGTATCAAACACTGCGTTTATCGTATGTTTCCAATTCGCTGCGCTTTTACCCTGACCGTAAGCACGAAGAAGAATTTTGTGGCAAACAATATTGACCAACCGTGGCGTACCTCGGGTGACTAATGCAATAAAACCCCGTAAACCTTTAGAAATTAACTGCTCGCTTCCGCCCGCCGTTGTTAGCCTATGCCCTATGTAATAATCCACTTCTGCCGATGTCATTGTGCGCAGCGTGTACGAAAAGCTGATGCGCTGGCGGATTTGCCTAACCTTGGGGGTTGACAGGTTAGCGTCAAGCTCTGGCTGGCCGAATAAAACGATTTGAAGCAGCTTACTTTTCTCAGTTTCTAAGTTGCTAAATAAGCGCAGCATCTCAAGTGCATCCCAGCTTAACGATTGCGCTTCATCGATAATCAGTACCGCTTGCCGCCCCTCTTGTTTAAGCGCTAAAAGCCTTGACTCTATGGCACTGTGTAACCCTTGAGAAGCTTCATTTTTACTGATATCAATACCTAATTCATTGGCGAACGCTATACGCAACTCGTCAGGGCTTAGGTATGGATTCGGCAAGTAGCAGGCTACGAATTTGTCCGAAAGGTGGTTTATCAGTTTGCGGCACAACAGGGTTTTACCTGTACCTACTTCACCGGTCACTTTAATAAAGCCCTCAGACATACTTAATGCAGACAAAATGACTTTTAACGCTTCATTGTGCGGCGCCAGCGCACAAAAGAAATCCGTGTTCGGCGTAAGCGAAAACGGCATTTCTGTGAAATGATAAAAGCCTTGGTACATAATTAGTTTCTATACCATTGATCAAGTAATGACTGAGTGCGAAGGCGCTGCTTTTCCCATGTATCTGGCTGTACCACCGAAGGTCGAATAAGAATAACCAATTCGCGTTTGCTCTGGGTTTTCGCCTTGTTTTTAAACGCGTTACCGATAATAGGGATATCACCTAACAGCGGTGTTTTAGATTCTTGCTCGCTGGTAACCGTTTCCATTAAGCCGCCTATCACCACAATTTCACCGTCGCGAGCGCGGATCACGGTGTCTGATTCACGAATATTGCTTTGTGCTAGCGGTAACAAAATTTGTTGGTCACCTACTTGGATAACCTTTGTCTGTTCCGCCGTTTCTGTTACTGAAGGGTGAACATGCAGTATTACAGAACCACTTCTGTCTATTTGCGGTGTTACATCCAGCGCGATACCAGAAAAGAAAGGAGTAAGTTCGATGTCATTCTCGTTCTCTGTGCTTGTTGTGCTTTGATCTTCACTGGTCGACACATCGGTAACAAAGTACTCGTCTTGCCCTACTTTAATAACGGCCTTTTGGTTGTTAGTTACCGTAACGCGAGGGTTACTTAGCATTTGCACGTCACCCTGGGTTTGAAGCATATTGATAACACCATCAAAGTCGCCGCGAGAAATACGTAGCGTTGATACTCCACCGATATCGGTAGAAATAGTATTGCCTATAGCATTAACCGCATTAATAGCTGGGTCGATTCCCGCTGCAGTGTTTGCTGCAAAATTAGAAGCAAGCGCCCCGCCGCTAAACCCAAAATTGAGGCTCCCCGTTAAGCCGCTAGCTATACGGTCCCATCTAACGCCTTGTTGGTAACCATCATTTAGCGTGACTTCAATAATGCGAGCTTCTAGAACCACTTGACGTTGCAGGCTTTCTTGGCTTTGATTTAAAAAGTCTTTCACCACGGCAATTTCGCTTGGTAGCGCGCGTACCGTCACTAACCCCGCCTGCGGTGAAACCACCACCTGACGACCTTCAGTGGGTGATACCAGTACTTTTAACGCTTCTTTTAGGTCAGTCCAAAAATCGTTTTCACTGGTAGTCTGAATATTTGAACCGTTGAGCTGCTGTATATTGTTGCCGCCAAGACCACTTTGACCACCAAAGCCGCCTTGACCGCCCAATGCGTTACCGCTGATATTGTTGTTGCCGTTAATACCGCCGTTGTTACCACCGTTATTCTGGTCTTGTTCGCTTACTCCACCTGCAATCACGCTGACGTTCGAAACACCAAAACGCTTGATCATTAGGAAGTTAACCGGGATAGATTCTGTCTTTAGTTGCGACGGCATCACTTGGATAACTTTACCTTCTAAAAATACATCCAGTGGATACATTCTAGAAATAATCGTAATCACATCGTCAAGGGCCACGTCTTTAAGTGTTAAGCTGATTTGGCCAGACACCGCTGGATGCACAGCCACGCTATAAGGCGTATCTTCCACCAGCGCATCGAAGAACGGACGAACATCCACATTATTAGCGGACACGGCAAACAGCTTCTGAGACGTAGGAGCCGGTAGCGACTGATAGCGAGCCACTTCTGACAGCAATTCTTGGTTTAACTGCGGTGGAGGCGCTGGTTTGGTTACAGGTACATTTTGGGAGCGATTGAGCTCATCGCGTATATGCGGTTTCACTTCCTCGCCAACACCATAGGTTTGACAACCCGCGATAACAAACGCCGCAGCTAGCATCAGTGCGTTAGAAATAAGGCTATTTTTTAATTTCATATGCATACATTCTTAGTATTTTCTGCTGACGACCGTCAGTTATAATCACGTGTTTAGGGGTTATTTTGGACACAGTAAATTCATTCAGCGTGTCACCCTCTCGATAAGACTTGCCAGATATGATCGCGCTGTAACCGGAACTGCGTTTAAAAATTGACTGCAGTGCCAATGCGCCATCTAAAAGGTTGCTTTCGCTTGCACTCGCCCCTTTGAACTGGGCAGGTTTAGTTGGGTCTACGGCGGCTATTGCAGGTTTGAAAACACTACCTACTACCAACAAACTAAATATGAAGCATTTCATTGTCTTCACCTAGGCTCCCTAAAGCGAAATGAAGGTAGCGTTATTGCTTACTGTCGCTAACCCCAATGTCAGTGATGCACTGGGATATTCGTCGACGTTATAAGCGAAGTCCGTCACAATGACTTTTTCTGGTGCCGCTTGAAGACGCGCAAGATAACTGCGTAAGTCGAAGTAACTACCCTCAATCACTAAACGCATATTGTGACGATAGAATGATGTACTTTGCGTTTCACCTTCACCAAAACGAATGGTTTGAGTTGGTTCTACGTTAAAGTTAACCAAGCTCACATTGTTTTCTTCATTCAATAGCGTCATTAACAACTCGGGCATCCTGTCGGCAGCCACGAAGCCTTCGTTCAACGAAAGCAACGCATCGTCAACGCTCAGTAGCGCTTTTCTCGCGTTATCTAACTCCTGTTGCATCCGCTGCGTGTAATCGACAGACAATGCTTGCTCAATGGCATCTCGCTGAATGACAAGCGCCTTGTGCTCGCTTTCTTTTCGAGTAGCGGTTTTGTCAGCGGCAGACATGTCTTCCAGCGCTGGCGATATGCCAAACCAAAAGAACAGATAAACGATAAGGCCAAAGCTCACCCACAAAATAAGCTGCTTTTCTCTGTTTTCGAGCGCAGAAAACTTATCAGAGAGCTGTTGATACTGACTCATCAGCGTCTCCTTCAAAATCAGTTGATATTAAAAATTGCTTCACGTCTTCAGCCCCATCTACTTCGTCGAACTTCACTGACGAAAATGATTTACCCTGAAAGAAAGGTGATTGCTGTAATTTCTTTAACCAAATAGGGATAGACGACGGTGCCACCGTTTGTCCTGACAAACGAATTTTCTGGGTATCTATGTTTATGCTGGTAAGCCAAAGGTTCTGGTTGTGATAGTTAGCTAAATCGTCCATTACTTCGCCATACTTGGTTGCATCAAAAGACAGCTCTCCGCTTTCTAAATAGGCAAGTAATTGCTTTCTGTTTTCTATCTTTACGTTTACTTGCTCAAGCTGCTGCTGAAGCGTTTTGGTATCACGCTTTTTCTCCAATGCATTATTCAGCGTTTTAATTTCATTATTGATTTGGCGGGTTAACGCTGATTGCTGTTCTATTTTTTCTTGTTTAGCGTTTAGTAATACATTTAAAGCAACAACGGCGATTAGCATTACTCCAAACGCTACGCCGTTTACCCAAAGCACCTTTGATAGAGGTAAGCGCTCTTTTTTAGGCTTAAGCGAGGGGTGATAAAGGTTTATCGTGCGTTTCACTGGGCCTCCCTCGCTGCAACAAGCGCACTAGCCAAAGCAAAGTGGCAAGTGGGGTCAACAACATCAGCTAATTCGAGCTGCGCAGCGAATTTTTTCATAGCCGCAGGCTGAAAGGGCTTTAAGCGCTCTATAACAGGCTCGCAATCAAACTGTGTTCTGAACAAGATTTCTTTTAGCGGTGGCTGTTTTAGCTGTGACTCATAGAAATCCATTGAACGTTGAATTTCTAAACCAAGCATGTCGCTTAATTGGGCTAAATCTTCTGGGGGGGAGGATTTTTTAACAAATCCCCTTAATCGACGCGATAGCCAAATAGCACGCGATCGCACTATCATCAAAAAAGGTTCGCTATTGGGCTCTTGAATAATAAGTAATCGCGCGTAATCATCATCAGGCACCATTTCGGTAGCCAGCACTTCTTTAGCGTGAATATGGGTGAGTTTAACCTCTTTCTTTTTCGATAGACTTTGAACCAGTGCAGAAAGCGATGACTTTTCGGCAGCAAACACATCTATTTTCTTGCCGCCGGTCCGTGTTTGAACCGGGTAATCGATGTAGTCCAAAACAATATTACTAGAATCGAACGGAACCAACTCGCCAAGTGTCCAAGGTAGTGCAGTCGTGATGTCCTCTTCGGGTACATCAGGCTTTTCCACTTGAACCATATGATACATTTCTTGAGAAAGCACAATGGATACTCGACATGCCTCTTTTTCAAATTCTCGCAAGGCCTCGCTTAATTGCTGTTCAAGAGGTTGTCGATTGTCAAAGGGAACAGACGCAAAAGAGTTGAGTACATAGCCACTGTCGCTAAAATTAACAGCGGCAATATGTAACTCAGCCGCACTCACAGACACACCTACCGTGAGCGTTGTATTGTTCTTTTGCGAAGAGAATAAGCTAGAGAGCATATGTCTACTTAATTCGTTAGTGTCGAGTATTATCTTGTTATCAACAATACCTTAAGGTGCCAATTTGTGACATGGCGCTAACTCAAAAGTAGACTAATTATCTAAATAAACCAAATACCTACATAGGTAATTATTTATATTAATATGTTAATGGTATGAAGACCTTACTAGTCTTCCAAGGCAGTTACCGAACCGCTTGCGGGGTAATAGTCGAAGTAGGCTCCTCTACTCAAGCTAAAGCGACACCAGTAGTTATCTTCACTTGTTTCAAGCTCGGCGAAGTATCGTGCATGCACTTTGAATCCGTCGACACGTAATGGGGATGCCACTATTGATGACCAAATTTTTTCACATCCAGCATCCGACATATCAGCGGTCGGCCACCCATTGTGGTTCATACGAACTGGCGTTCGGTTCATTTCGCTGCCAGAGTCGTCATAGTGAATAAGCATTATCATAGTGGTAGGCTGACGTACTCGCCATTGCCAATGTGAAGAAATCACATGCCGCTTGAACGTCTCTAAACGCTCTGCAAAAACTTTTGTAGTGGTATCTTCTTCGCCAATATGAAAATGGTTAATTGCTATGCCTAGCGAGAGTGCAAAAACAACGGCAATAGAAGATTTAATAAGGTTTTTAGTGGTCTCGGTATCTTTATTATTTTTATTCATCTGTGGCTCCTCAGCTTATAACTGAAGTATTAAACCTTGTTTGGCGTGGTGTTTGTCGCTATTTGGGCAATATGAAATTGCTATAGCTTCGAAAACAACTTCGTTATGTTGTTAGTTTATCGGCATTTTGTAGGAAATATGAAGTAATACCAGTCCGTATAAATAATTAACCGAAACCTTAAGCTTAGCGCGTTTTCAAGTATCCATGATTAGCAGTACGGCTCTTGGTTAACCGTTTTTTTGCAAAATAGTAATGCCCCAGAAATCACTGTCTTTTTGCTTTAGCTGCCACCCACTTTTCATTAGCGCTTTTCGCGTATAGTAGTTCGTCATCCCATGCCCAAAAAGAACCACTCTGGGGTGTTTTTCGCTAAGTTTATTAATATGCAATGAAAGTTTTTCAACCCGTTTTTTAGCAAATTTAAAACTTTCGAAGCGGCCTTTAGTTCCCATAAACCAAAGAGCACGGCTTAGCAAAACCCAGTGCCAACTACGCAAAGTGAAAGGCAGCTTGTAGTAAGGTATATCCATTTCTCTTAGTTCCGGTAGCTCTTCATCAATTGAAGTTGCCCCATATTGAGCTGCTGTTAACCTTGCTCTTAAAAGCGGACTGACGGCGATGTAGCTACCGGTTATATCTATTTTTCGTTTTGGTTGGCTGGCTGGGTCTAGGGGGGATTTATTATAGTTACGCACCCAGCTTGCATAATCTGCAGCATTCACTTTCTCATTGTGGGCTGAAAGTGGCTTTCCATGGCGAATGAAAATAACTTCTTTCACTGTGCTTTCTTTTATGACATCCGTGTTCATATTGAATCCGATTAATTCAAGCTTGCGATCTTGTTAGTGTAAAGAGTTATAAAAAACAGTATCAAATTGATAAGACCGAGGGTATACGAAAATAAAGGGCGTTGTATTAGAGGAAACGCCCTTTATATATGTCGTATCTAATTAATAAACTTACGCACTTGCCAACACTGGGTCAATAGCTTGTTGCTCGCTATGAAGGGAGTGCGCTTTTTGTTCGATGTATTGCGATAGCACCTCTTGTTGCGCTTTGGTTAAACGCAACCCATGCTTAGTTCTGCGCCAAATTACATCTTCCAGCGTACATGCCCATTCACTCTCTATTAGATAGTCCACTTCTGCGCAATACATACCTGCGCCAAAGTCTTCACCCATCTCAGCAATTGACGATTTTCCTTTTAAAAATTTGTAGCTTAAAAGGCCATACTGACGCGCATAGCGTTGAGCAATATCTTTGTTCAACCACGAGAACTCACCAATTAACTTATTTACAAGCTTGTCTTGGCTTTCGAATGCGCCACCTGGTAAAGGCACATCTTTAGTCCATGCTTTCTTGGCTTTAGGGAAACATGTAGTCAGTTTGTCTACCGCATGCTCAGCTAATTTTCTGTAGGTCGTTATTTTCCCACCAAAAATATTGAGCAGTACTGGCTTTCCTTTTTCACCTTTCAGCTCAACTTTGTAGTCTCGCGTTAACTCTTGAGCGGAAGCATTCTTTTCTTCCAGTAGAGGTCTTACGCCACTGTAAGAGTGAACGATATCGCTTAGGGTGATTTTTGATTTAAAGTATGTGTTTACCACATCTATCAAGTATTCGGTTTCTTCATCCGATATAGCAGCATCTGACGGATTACCTTTGAAATCTTCATCAGTAGTACCTACCAGCGAGAAATCCCCTTCATAAGGAATAACAAAAACAATACGCCCGTCTTTGTTTTGCAGTATGTATGCTTCATCAGTATCGTAAAGTTTAGGCACTATGAAGTGGCTTCCTTTCACCATACGCATAGCATTTGGGTTGTTAACATTTACTAAACGATCTAAGAAGGATACCGCCCAAGGCCCTGCAGCATTGACAATAGACTTCGCTTTTACTGTAAACGTTTTCCCTTTTGCTGTTCTAAGCTCTACACTCCACAGGTTGTCTTGCTTTTCAGCTTTAACACATTCAGTGCGGGTGTAAATTTGTGCGCCTTGATCTTGTGCGGCTAGTGCGTTCAATACCACTAAGCGTGCATCGTCTACCCACCCGTCAGAATATTCAAAACAGGTTGTAATATCGCTAACTAAAGGGCTTTCGCTGGTTGTCGACAGCTTACGTGAGCGAGGTAGCATGTTGCGTTTCGCCAGAGAATCGTAAAGGAACAAGCCAATTCGAATCATCCACGCTGGGCGTAAATGCTTTTGATGCGGCAAGCGAAAGCGCAAGGGCCACATGATATGAGGCGCTTTTTGAAGCAGTACTTCCCGTTCCGCCAATGCTTCTTTTACTAAACGGAACTCGTAATGTTCTAAATATCTAAGGCCGCCGTGAATAAGCTTGCTACTTGATGAAGATGTAGCTCCAGCAAGGTCACCTTTTTCACATAATGCTACTGAAAGCCCACGTCCTGCAGCGTCCAGCGCTACGCCAACACCGTTAACGCCGCCGCCAACAACTAAAACGTCTACTGTTTTTTCAGATTCATTGCTGTGACTCATAGTTTGCCCCTGCTCGTATTCACATTTGCTTTATCTAGTTGTTGGCTATTTGACAACCAAAAGGAAAACATGTCAACACAAAACGAACATTATCGAACATTAAAGAAAGTTAAATGAACCCAGTTATGCGTTAACTTGCTGGTAAATAACACAAAGGAAGAATAAAGGGTTTAGCTAATCTATATGCGCTTAACCGCATATCTGTAAGTACAACTAGACGAGTGAATCAATACAAAACCATGTGCAAGGATTAGTTAGCAATGCAGCAACACACAACATTATCGAGTGATAAGGCTAATGCAGAATTATGACAGATTCTTGATTTTGACGATAAATGAGTAAGACAAACTATAATTAAGCTTTTACAAAAGTGATGTTATTTTCTTTGATAATTTTGCTTATGCTTGGCGGTGGTGTTTTCTCACAAACTAAACAGTCGACTTGTGATATATGGCCCTGTTCAACCATAGCGCGGCGTTCAAATTTACTGTAGTCGGCAGCAAGGATGACGTGTTGAGTATGCTCTAAAATAGCTTGTGAAACTTTCACTTCTCTGAAGTCAAAGTCTAATAACGCGCCGTCTGAACTTATACCACTTATACCGATGATGCCGTAGTCCATACGAAACTGACTTATAAAGTCACAGGTTGCTTCACCAATAATACCGCCGTCGCGATACCGTACTTCACCTGCGGCAATAATCACCGAGAAGTCTTCTTTAGCAGATAGGATTGTCGCTACATGAATGTTGTTTGTTACTACATGTAGATTTTTATGATTTAGCAGCTTAGTAGCGATAAGCTCAGTCGTAGTTCCAATATTAATGAATAAGGACGCACCATCGGGTATCATCGCCGCAACAGCCTCAGCAATTTTTTCTTTTACTTCACTGTTTTGTGTTTTACGTTCTTGATACGGTGTATTTTCCCAACTTCTGTTTAATCCAGCGCCACCGTGATAACGACTGACTACACCGTTTTCAGCCAGCTGATTTAAATCTCTTCGAATGGTCTGTGGCGTCACTTCACAAGCACTAACCAAATCATCAATAGACATAAAACCATGTTGCTTTATTAACCCAACAATTTTTTCGTGTCTTTGCGTTTGGTTCATCACACATCCTCAAAAGTAAAATCGACAATAATTATACGTGCTTAATAACAAACTTCACGCGATAAAACGAAAAGCAAATGTTCGTTTTCGAAAATATGGCATTGTTAAACACCTGTAAATGATGCAAACTCTATGAAAATTATCTTCAGGAGTGACCTTATGGGACAACATATTCTTGCCATTGATCAAGGCACAACAAGCTCTCGCAGCATTATTTTCTCTGCAAAAGGCAGTATAGAGGCCATCGCTCAACAGGAGTTTTCTCAAAAGTACCCTAAAGATGGCTGGGTTGAACACGATCCGGAAGAAATTTGGGAAAGCGTTGTCGCTACCCTGAAGGAAGTTTTTGATAAGTGTAGCGTAACCCCGTCTGACATCGCCGCTATTGGAATCACAAATCAGCGCGAAACCACGCTAGTTTGGGATAAACAATCAGGAAAGCCTGTCTACCCTGCAATCGTTTGGCAAGACAGACGTACAGCGCAATATTGCCGAGATTTTAGCGAAGACGAAGAATTCGTTTCGTACATAACAGAGTCGACAGGGCTTTTACTTGATCCTTACTTCTCAGCAACGAAAGTTGCATGGATACTAGATAACGTCGAAGGCGCCCGAGAGAAAGCAGAAAATGGCGAGCTTCTGTTTGGTACCGTGGATACGTATTTGATTTGGCGCTTAACGGGTGGTGAATCACATAAAACTGATGCCACAAATGCGTCTAGAACCATGTTGTTTGATATTCATAATCAGCGTTGGGATGAAAAGCTTCTTGATAAATTCAATATCCCAGCTTCAATGCTGCCAGAAGTTATGGACTGTGCCGCGGATTTCGGGGTAATCAAAGAAGACATCATCGGAAAAGCTATTCCTATTCAAGGTGTTGCAGGCGATCAGCAAGCTGCACTTGTGGGTCAGGCGTGTTTTGAAAAAGGCATGGCAAAAAGTACGTACGGAACCGGCTGCTTTATGATCCTTAACACCGGTGACGCCCCTCTTCAGTCAAAGAACCGCTTGCTTACAACCGTGGGTTATCGCCTTGATGGTAAAACAACCTACGCCCTCGAAGGCAGCATCTTTATGGCTGGCGCCACCGTGCAGTGGCTTCGCGATGGCTTAAAGCTTATTGATGATGCGGCAGAATCTGAAGCTTTAGCGCAACGCGCTAGAGAAGATAACGGTGTATTTTTAGTTCCTGCATTTACCGGCTTAGGCGCGCCATATTGGGACCCAGATGCGCGAGGCGCCATTTTAGGCCTTACTCGTGATACAGGAATAAGCGAAATCGTTGCCGCAGGCCTGCAATCGGTTTGCTATCAAACCAAAGACCTTCAAAAAGCGATGGAAAGCGACGGAGCTCGCCCTACGAATATACGTGTAGACGGCGGTATGTCGCGTAACGACTGGGTCATGGGCTTTTTGTCAGATATATTGGGTGCTGAAGTAGAGCGACCTGAAATTACCGAAACAACTGCGTTAGGCGCAGCCTTCCTTGCCGGATTACAAGCAGGTGTGTTTAGCAGTATTGATGATCTAACTCAGTGCTGGAAAAGTGATAGCGTTTTCACCCCAAGACTATCGAAGCAAGAGCGTGATCAGGCCTATGATGGTTGGAAGGCCGCTGTAGACCGTATCCGCTGCAGTTAATTTCTCCTTATTTTTCCTATTGTTAATAAAGTGCGGTTATATACCGCACTTTTTTTATACAAAAAAATTTTTATAACATTGTAATTACATTGTCATTTTGTGCTAGTATTGGATCTAAGGTAAACGTTTCACCTTTTACCTTAAAATAGAAACGCTATATTTTTCATAAAGTTACAAATAATAATCGAGAAAATATAACGTTAAATGTGTAAAAGTAATGTTAATAAGCTTGATCCGCACATACTAAAAACGTAATTTAAGTGCAAAGTACGTTAAAACGTAGCCTACTCAAGGAGAAAACACAGTGACACATAAAATTAACACATCACAGTTAGGCCCAATTGCGAAACGCTCACTTTTAGGTGTTGCTATCGCCTCTGCCCTACACGCACCGGTAGCATTTTCTCAAGATGCTGACACTCAAAGTGTAAACGATGCACCTGTTGAAGTTATTGAAGTTCGCGGCATTGTAAGCAGCTTGAAAAGAGCAATGTCTGATAAGAAAGAAAACCTTGCTGTTTCAGACGGTATAGCAGCGGAAGATTTAGGTAAATTTCCAGATCTAAACGTTGCTGAATCACTTCAGCGTATCACTGGTGTCTCTATTGACCGTAACGGTGGTGAAGGTCAAAAAGTTACGGTACGTGGTTTCGGCCCACAGTTTAACACTGTACTTGTAAACGGTCGCCAACTCGCTACTGACGACGCTGGCCGCGCATTTAACTTCGACGTACTTGCTGCCGATCAAATTACTGGTGCAAATATCTACAAAAGTGGCGTTGCCAACCTTCAATCTGGTGGCATTGGCTCTACCATCAACGTATCAACTGCTCGTCCGTTCGACTATGACGGCTTCCAAGCAGTAGGAAGCGTGAAAGGTGTGTATGAAACCCTTTCAGAAGAAACGTCTCCACAAGCCTCTTTCTTAGTTAGCAACACATTTGCTGACGATAAATTTGGTTTGCTACTTGCGGTATCTCATCAAGAGCGTCAGGTTCAAATTAACCGTATTCAAACAGCGGGCTGGCGTCCGGGCCTAACACTTTCTAACCGTGGCGATGGCGAAACGGCTGAGATTATTGCTACTGATGTTTATTTGCCTCGTAACTGGGACCAAGTTGTAGACCAGCAAGACAGAACCCGTACTAACGCATCACTTGTTGCTCAATTTGCACCATCTGATGATGTAACCATTACCTTAGATGGCTTTATCTCTAAGTTTGAAGTTGATTCACAGGTTACTGACCTCGCGTCATGGTTTGAACCAGACCGCGTAGGTTCTGCCACTATTTCTGAGTTTGGTACAGCTGTACAATTTACGCAGGAAATTGACTTACACCAAGGTAGCGGTAACCCAGCATCTGACTTCGTATCATCAACCCGTGGTGTACGTGATGTAACTAACAAAGGGTTCGGCTTAAACGTTGATTGGCAGGTAACTGACGCCCTTTCAGCAACTTTCGATGTTTCAACATCTGAAGCGGAAAACGACGTTGCTGGCGAAGGTCGCTTTAACGTTGTGGGTATTATCAACAACTACGAGTTTGACAGCACAGGTGGTACACCTACTGTAATTCACGACGGTTTCGGCAATGGTCAATTACCTGATATTTCGCTTAACCGCCTTCACTATAACGACTTAGGTAACGTAGTTGCGTCTGAAGACGAAGTAACAGAATACAAAGCAGATTTCACTTACCTTGCTGATTCTGACGTTTTCCGTAAAGTTGATTTCGGTATTTTGCGCTCAGAGCGTGAGAAGTTCGTTTTCCAAGAGTTTGCGTCACAATGTGCGTTCTGTGGTTATGGCACAGAAGCGCCAATTGATGAACTTAATATTCGCCCATTTACTGCAAACAACTTCTTCAGCGGCCTAATTGATACTTGGTACACGTACGATGGCGATGCATACCTAGATTACCTTGCTTCTCAAGGTGCGCCAGTAGTACCAACGCTTCAGCCTAACTATTACAACATCGAAGAAGACGTAACCGCACTTTACGCTAACTTCGAATTTGGTTATGACATCGGTGATATGCCGTTAACCATGAACTTCGGTGCCCGTTACGAAGAAACCAGTGTTTCAGTTTCTGCAGTACAAGCACTTATCGCTGACGTTGTTCCTACCACTGACTTAACCTTGTTCTCGAATGTTTTCGCACCAGCAGAAAACATCACAGGTTCATCTTCATACGCAAACCTTCTACCTAGCCTGAACGTTAAGCTAGAAGTACAAGAAGATATGATTGTTCGCTTCTCTCGCTACGACTCTTTGACACGCCCTACTATGTCTCAGATGTCTCCAGCGACCACTTTCAACGAGCCTCGTCGTCAAAACCTACAGGCAAGCGGTGGTAACCCTGACCTTAAGCCATTTAGCGCTGAAAACTGGGATCTATCATTTGAGTGGTATTACAGCGACGATTCTGTGTTCTCGTTTGCCGTGTTTAGCAAAGAAGTAGAAGACTTCATTGTTACGCTTTCTGGCGATGAAACTTATACCATGACGAACCGTCTTCCAAATGACTATCGCTGTGCTGCTGAAGACTGTGCGGTGGGCGTATCGCTTGACCCACAAGACCCTGAACGCGACGTAGTGGCTGACACAGAAGAGCTTAATGGTGCAAGCGAAGTTTACACTGTTACACGCCCTCAAAACGGCGAAACAGCAACGGTTAATGGTTACGAAGTAGCGATTACCCACGTATGGGATAACGGCTTTGGTGTAACCGCTAACGCGACTGTAGTTAACAGTGATGCGGAAGTGTCTGGTGATACAACACAGACGTTTGCGCTAGCAGGTCTTGGTGATTCACAAAACCTTATCGTGTTCTACGAGCGCGATGCGTTCCAGGCACGTGTAGCGTTTAACAACCGTGAGTCGTTCCTATTTGCACTAGACAACACTGAAGTTGGCGGCGCGACAGGCGAGCCAATTACTACTGAAACCTACGGTCAGTGGGATGTAAGTGCAAGTTACGACATCAACGAACACCTTACGGTATTTGTTGAAGGTATCAACGTGACTGAAGAAGAGCTTACACAAGTAGGCCGCTTCCCAGACCAAATTTACTCAATTGAAGACAATGGTGCTCGCTACTCTGTAGGTATCCGAGGCTCATTCTAAGATTTGTGTGTGTTTTGGCAGGGGTAAAACCCTGCCTTTTATCCATAAGCCTATTGGCAAAACGAGTACGTTTATGGATAAATGTAGAAAACAGTCATAATTCCATTTAAGCAGTGTTGTTTCATGAACCATTCATCTCATACATCTCAAAAACAGCGTATTGTCATCGTAGGTGGCGGCACCGCTGGTTGGCTTACAGCCGCCATCGTCGCGGCTAAACATAAGGTAGCAATGGGTGAATGTGGCTTAGACATAACTTTGGTCGAATCCAGTGACATTCCTACTGTCGGCGTAGGTGAAGGAACCTGGCCAACAATGCGCAACACGCTGAAAGACATTGGCCTGTCTGAAAAAGAAGTATTTCGACGCTGCAGCGCTGCATTCAAGCAAGGCGGTAAGTTCGTAAATTGGGTAAATGGCGACGGCGACTTTTATTACCACCCGTTTACCGTTCCGCTAGGTTATGGTCGCGTTGAAATGGCCCCCTATGTAGGCGATATTGCAAATTTTGCCAACGCCACTAACTTTCAGCAGCACGTGTGTGAGCGCAATATGGCGCCTCGCACGCTTAATGAACAAGAATACAGCAGCGCACAGTCGAACTATGCGTATCATTTAGATGCTGGTGCATTTGCTGACATGTTGCGAGACTTCAGCAAAACGGAGCTAGGCGTAAAACACATTGTCGCCACTGTAGAAAGCGTAGCCGCAACCTCAAACGAACATATCGAAAGCGTTACGCTTAACAACGGCATGGTTTTAGACGCCGATTTATTTGTAGACTGTTCTGGCTTTCGCTCCCTATTGCTTGGCGAAACTCTAGGTGAAAGCGTTGTCTCCACAGATGACGTGCTATTTAATAACTCTGCACTTGCTCTTCATGTACCCCACGAAGAAGACTTCGAAATAAAGCCCTATACCCAAGCTACAGCACAAGAAGCAGGCTGGATTTGGGATATTGGTTTATCGTCTCGAAGAGGTGTAGGCCATGTTTACTCCACCGAATTTACCACCGATGAACGCGCCGAAGAAGTATTGCGTCAGTACGTTGGTGACCAACACGGTGATTTAAAAGCGCGCACCATTCGCTTTAACTCTGGTTATAAGAAGCGTATTTGGAAGGGTAACTGCATTGGCGTGGGTCTGTCCGCTGGGTTTGTAGAGCCATTAGAGGCAACAGCCCTAATGCTTATCGAGATTTCAGCACGCTATATTGCAGAGCAAATGCCGCTGCCAGAATCAGCGATGCCTATCGTTAGCCAGCGCTTTAACAAGCAAATGAACTATCGCTGGCAGCGCATTATCGACTTCTTGAAACTCCATTATATTTTCAATCAACGCAGTGAACCTTACTGGGTTGCCAATCGCGATCCTTCAACTATTCCCGACTCTTTAAAAGAAGATTTGGAAATTTGGAAGTATCGCGGCCCTCAAATTGCTGATTTTTCAGCGGCAATAGAGCTTTTTCCTGCCGCCAGCTATCAGTACGTACTATATGGAATGGGATTTTCTCCAGACTTTTCTTTGCAGTCTCATTTCTACAACGAACGTGACCTAGCTGATAAAGTGATTCAACAAAATCAGCTAATCACGCAGCAAAAACTAAGCAGCTTACCTAATCACCGCGACTACATTGAGCAGTGGTTGGCAAGCTAACGAGAACTATAATATGCCAACATTTGAAACCTTATCGGCTGATACCCACAGCGCTCTTACTATTGATGAGAGCAAGCTTGCTAGTACTTATTCGAAATTTCATCTTCTCAACATTGAGATAAAGGAAGCCGTTCAAGCATCTAGCGACTTCCCTCTGTTTTTCAGTAAATCTACTGAAGCACAGTATTGGACAATATCGGCCCTGTGCGGCCTAGCTCCTCAAGAAAACGTGTTTGAAACACAAGGTACATGGCTTGGTCACTATGCACCGCTTAGTCTTCGCACCTTACCTTTTATCGTACGATTGGGAAATGATGCTCAGCAGCAAGAAGTTTTAGTTGATGTCGACTCGCCAGCTGTTTCTTCTCAAAACGGTGAAGCACTCTTTTTGCCTTCCAAGCGCCCTACTGCGTACTTAGATAATAAAAAGAAATTGCTAGATGAGCGCGTTACCGCCATGCAACAAACCGCTGTAATGATGAATCAAATTAGCGAGATGGGACTCATTCATACTGTTGACTTGATTATAGAGTACAAAGACAACACCAATCAGCGCGTAGGCGGGCTAGCTACGGTGAATGAACAACGCTTGCAAAACCTTACGGGCGAAGAACTGGCTAGTTTAAATCAAAAGGGCCTGCTCAACGTGCTTTTCAATATTCTTGGTTCTATTTTGCAAGTGAACCGCGTTATCCGTCTTCATAACACTAAATTCCCTGATCGCGCTGTAAACAACATTAAGTTCGAAACCAGCAAGTCATAACTGTCCTTTAGGAGTAAAACATGTTTTCCAGCACTATTCAGGTGTCTGTTTTTGTCTTTGTGACTGCTTTAATTGGTTTTCTTACCTATTTAAGTTGCCGCGGACAAAATAGAAATGCCCAAAACCAAAACCGCGAATACTTTCTTGCAGGCGGAGGTCTAGCTTGGTATTTCGTTGCAGGTAGTATCACGCTCACCAACCTAAGTACCGACCAACTAGTAGGTATGAACGGTAACCAAATGGCCTTGTTAGCCCTATGGGAACTAGCAGCCGTTGTAGGACTTTTCGTACTGGCAAAAGTATTTCTGCCTGTGTATTACAAGTTCAAGTGTACAACGACAACAGAACTTCTAGAACAGCGCTATCACGACAAGCACATACGTGCAGTTATTAGTGCGCTCTTCTTCGCAGGCAGTGCTTTAATATTTTGCCCGGCAGTAATCTATTCCGGTTCTTTGTTCATGCAGTCTATGTTTAACGTTGAACTGCCGCTAATGTACATCGCAGTTATCTTCGTTATCGTTGGTGCTCTTTACGCTATCTTCGGCGGCCTTCGCGCAGTAGCAGTGTCTGATACCTACTCAGGCGTACTTCTTTTAACCATGGCCGTATTGGTGGTTATTCTGGCGCTTCAAGCCATCGACTATAACTTTGACGGCATTCCGCAAGAGCGACTTACGTTAATTGGCGATGATGAGTCTCCAATCCCTTGGCATACCTTGCTTACCGGGATGATCTTTATCCAAATGTTTTACTGGGGTACTAACCAAGTTATTACTCAACGCGCAATGGCGGCACCTTCTTTGAAAGAAGCGCAAAAAGGCGTATTCGCTGCGGCCGGTATCCGCTTGCTGATTGTACCTGCCATTATTGTTATTCCAGGTATCGTTTCGTACAAACTATTTGGTGATATAGGTGATAGTGCTTACGGAAAAATTGTCGCAACGGTATTGCCTGATTGGCTTTCTGGCGTATTCGCAGCGGCCATGGCAGCTGCGGTATTAACCACGTTTAACAGTAACCTGAACTCTGCTACTGCGCTTTACGTGTGCGACATTCATGAAAGCTATATCAACAAAACACCTAACGTACCTAAGTTAAGCGGCTACGTGACTATTTTATTGTGCTTAGTATCGCTTGCGCTAATCCCCGTATACCAACAAGCTGATAGTATTATTAACCTAGTCCAGAAGCTTTACGGTCTTTTAAGTATGCCTATTCTTTCGGTATTCATCGTAGGCTTACTGTTTAGAAACGTGCATGCATTCGCGGCCATTGGCGCAGTGTTGTTCGGCGTTTCAATTTACGCATTAATGAGCTTTGAAGCTTCACCTCTGTATGCACCATTTGGACTTCATTACATCCACCTAATGTTCGCAACTCTTATTGGCTGTGTCGCCTTTGCTCTTACTGTGAACCGCTTGGTGTTTAGCCAAAAGGCAGAGTTTTCGTTAGAACTTTATAAGAAAGAAGCCTAACAAATTAGTTACATGTCGAAAAAGGATGTCTTTTGACATCCTTTTTTGTTTTTAACAATTAATATCGTCTATATTTTACAACTATTGGTCAGACTTCATTTCCTTCGCAATGCAGACTACCATTGAAAGTAAAACGTTTACCCTAAAATTGTAGAATAGGTATAGTGAACGTGATTTAATATGCGAAATTATGCCGTAAGAAGTCACTACTTACGTTGTAAAAAAGTTGTATCACCACCTAATTTACGTTTTATTAACGCTGAGGTTTTTATGTCGTCACTTTCTCAATTCGTACGCCTGTCGAACGAAAAAGTCACCTTAATATTCGACTGTCAGGGTCGTATGCCAAAAGTCATTTACTATGGTGCGCCATTAAGTGACAGCACAACGCCTGAAATGCTTAGCGTTTTAAATACACGCCAAGAAGCTAAGTGTGCGCCAGTAATAGAGCCACCAATTACTTTAGTACCAACCCATGGTGAAGGTTGGACAGGTCAGCCAGGCCTTGAAGTTTCCGGTGATGCGGACCAGTGGTCAGCAGGCTTTAATTTAGTAGAGATAAATCAAGACGCTCAATCGGTTGCCTTTATTGCTGAAGATACGCATCGCGGTATGCGCCTTATTACAAATGTAGAGCTTGATACCGCGACCAGCGTTGTAAAATATGTTTCTCGTGTAGAAAACACCGGCAGCAGTGCACTGAACCTCAATTACCTGAATGCTGCTAGCCTTCCACTTCCTACAACGGTTAGTAAAATCAAAACATTCGAAGGTCGATGGTCTGCTGAATTCCAAACCAAAGATCACGACTTATTCTTTGGCAGCTACGTGCGTGAAAACCGTCGAGGCAAAACCTCTCACGATACTTTTCCCGGTTTAATTGCATTTCCAGATGGAACAGGCGAGCTTAACGGTGAGTGCTTTGGTTACCACCTTGGCGCTTCAGCAAACCATAAGCTTCGCGCCGAACTCATGGCTGATGGCAGAAGTTATGTTCAGTTCGGTGAATTACTGTTTCCTGGTGAAGTGGTACTTGATGCAGGGAACAGCTACACATCTCCGGTGCTTTATACCGGCTATGGCTGTGAAGGTTTCTCATCCCTATCGCAGCAGTTCCACAATTTTATACGTAGCAACGTGCTAAACCATAGCGCTGAATCTAAGCCTCGCCCAGTTCACTACAACACGTGGGAAGGCATTTATTTCGATCATAACGAAGACGAACTTAAAGCCTTGGCTGACAAGGTAGCACCGCTAGGTATTGAGCGCTTCGTTTTAGACGATGGTTGGTTCAAAGGCCGCAGAAACGACAAAGCTGGGCTTGGTGACTGGTTTGTAGATGAAGCCATCTACCCTGAAGGGCTAGACGGATTAATTGACCATGTTACTGGTCTTGGCATGGAATTCGGCATTTGGTTTGAGCCAGAAATGGTTAACCCAGATAGCGACTTATATCGCGCGCATCCCGAATGGGCACTTCAAACTGAAAACAACCCTCATGTGCCATTTAGAAATCAATACGTTCTAGATTTAACCAATCCAGAAGTGGTTGAGTACCTGTATAAAGTTATTACTGATGTACTCAAAGCCTATCCAAAAATTAGCTACATCAAATGGGACATGAACCGCGACGTAAACCACCCAGGTAACCTTCAAGGCAAACCGGCAATGCACGGCCAAATGGCAGCGCTTTACGGCTTGATTGACCGTGTAAAAGCGGCCAAGCCAGGCATTGAAATAGAAAGCTGTTGCTCAGGCGGCGGACGTGTAGATTTAGGCATATTGCCACACACAGATCGCTTCTGGACGTCAGATTCTAACGATGCACTAGACCGCTTATATATTCAGCGCGGCTGCTCTTACTTCTTCCCATCTGAAGTAATGGGCGCGCACGTAGGTCCGCGTGACTGCCATATTACAGGTCGTAACCTACCTATTGAGATTCGTTCAGCAGTAGCCTTGTTTGGTCATATGGGCATAGAAATGGACCCACGTGAACTGACAGACCACGAGCAAAGCGTGCTAACAGACGCCATTTCGCTTTATAAGAAATATCGTCATATTACCCACGGCGGCGACCTATTCCGCATGGATGATGACGGCATGAATGTGAAATTTGGTTATGTGTCGAAAGACAAGCAGGAAGGTATTTTTGCATATAACAGTGTTACAGAAACCGTACGCACTACGCCTAACCGTTTCTACTTCGCAGGGCTTGACGCTAACAAGCAATACACCATTGAGCGTGTGTGGCCTGAAAAGCTGAAAGAATACACTCCTTCAATTTTGCAGCAAACTGAAGGGCAAGTGTTCTCTGGCGAAGTCTTGATGAAATACGGTATGCAGCTGCCGGTACTCTTCCCACAAACAGCCTTAATTTATACTGTTAAAGCCCTGTAGTTTTATAAACGCTATGGCTTTCTAAGCTCTGCCTAAGGAAAATTAGAGTAAGCGAGCTACGCGGTATTACACCGCCGCTCGCTTTTTTAGTGCCTTTTTGATTTTTTTGAGTGTCTTAGCAAAACGTTCATCTTTCTCTTCTTTTATTGCCTCAACAAGGTTTTGCGCTTCATTTACCCTATCTGCATTAAGAAGAAGTTCAGCTAAGCGTAGCTGAGCCCAATTAGCTGTTGGTAGACCTTCAGTATCAATGGTCGCAATCTGGTAGTCCTCCAAATAGCTTTTTAGCGCGTTTATACCTGAAGTTGTGTACTCGCCACTTTCAACGGCAACTTGCCCTAAGCGATACTTTCCATACATAAGACTGGCTTTACGCTTTTGATAAGTATCCCAAGCCTCAGTATCCGCTTTCGAAACTGCAGCCACATCTGTATCTGATAAAGGCAACAAAGTATCGTAAGATGCCGCGTACTGCTCATTACCTAAATAGAAACTACCTAGCTCAACCCTAGCGCGAATTTGGGTACTATCGTCTTCAATTAAAGAGGCAAAGATCGCTTCTGCTTCTGCCTGGTTATCTTTCTCCAAATAAACCTTAGCTAAGGCAAACCGACCTTCGGTAGCATCTAGTTTTGAAATTGTTTGCGCAAGTGTCATGGCTTCATCCATGTCCCCTCCTGCAATAGAAGGAGCCATTAAGTGAAACTGCATTAAGGCTTGGTAAACAGCAACCTCTTCTGGGGCGATTTCCACTGCTTTTTCTAAACTCTCTTTTGCTTTTTTCGCATAGCCTAGGGCTGAAAATATACTACTTGAGGCTTGGGCTCCCATCACGCTTGCGTGTGTATGGTAAGCCTTATAGTTGTCACTGTAATCCTGAACAAACTGCTCTGCTGCCTCCTCGGCATCGTCTAAATCTATGTTCATCAGGGCAGAAATAAGCATGTTGTGCTGTTCTGGCGATTTACCTTTAACGGCTTCGAGGGATTCTACAACGTATTTAAAGTCGCCTTGTTTGAAGTAGGCCTTTAACGTTGCTACCTCATCGGTGTTCGCTGTAGCAACGTCTTGTGCTGCTGCATGGCTTTGGGTAATAGCCGCTGCTGGCATTAACAAAATAGAACACGCACATAGTGCTGACACAGTAGATTTACGCATTTTCACTTCCTTATGGTTTAGTTTATGGGTAGCCCGAAATACCGTTTTAAAGCGCTTTTTACTATCAATGATTGATAGAAGCAGTCTTACATTACGCCACTATGCGTTACGATAGAAAATAAATATGTAACAAAATTAAAAAAGGATGCCGAAGCACCCTTTTCAAACTTTTATTTGCTGTCCATCTCTAGACCCAATGCCCATCGGTCGTCGAATCCCTTCCAAGGCTCTGGCTTCTTACCGTCTACGGGTACTTGGGCACTACTGCCGCTCACGTTCAGGTATTTACAATCATCTTCTAAACCTTTCACATGACAATTCATAAGCGCTAACGCGAAGTGCTCGTTGATAGCATTCAGCTTTTGCACTTCCCACGCAGGTTCAATGTAGCTGCCCAAATCAAACTCGCTGCCATAGGCTTCTTTCGGGGCGGGGTGAGGTGCGACATTATGACGCGCATTTTTAACAGTAAGTAGCTTAGAACCTTCACTGCCGGTATTTTCGAATAACCATTTAATACCATCGTAACCAGAAATATCGTCGTTATCACCCGCCACATAAAGAACAGGTACCTTGATATTGTTAAGTGATTCAACGTCAAAAAGCTGATGTTGCCCGCCCCATGGGGCAAGCGCTAGCGCTGCTTTCCAAGCTGGCAGCACATCTTTGCTACTTTCTTCGCCACCGGCGCAAGTATTTAGCGCGTCTTTAACAAGGGCTGCCACTTTAGGGTCTTGTGTACCGGTAAAGGTTGCTGCTGTTTGATCGTTAAATGCATAGCAACCACCGACTGTACTTACCGCGCCATAGCCTCCCATTGAATAACCAATTACCCCTGCTTTACTTGCGTCAACACTCTCTTTGAAAAATTCGTTTTCGCTGATGCTGTTTAAAGTAAGTACTTGGTCTCGTGAGCGGTTTAGTAATGTGCTTGGAAAACCTGAATATGGGTTTTCTGCAAAATTAACATCTTTATTCGTAGAATCTGTGTGGTCGATTGCTGCTACTACATAGCCGTGAGACGCAAGGTGTTCACCTAAATAATACATAAGCGTGCGATAGCCAGTATACCCGTGAGATATAACCACCACCGGGTAACCAGATTCTGCTGCAGCAATGGGCGCATCGCGGCTTGCATCTCCCTCAATTTCAAATACTTGACCACTTCGTGTTTCATTCACATACGTTGCCGTCTCAGCAGCACTTGAAGCTGGATACCAGACCTCTAGGGTCAACCTACGCTCGACATCATTTCCAGCAATATCTTTTACTTTTTCAGGATACGTGGCTTCAATAGTTTTTACGCCAACTGTATGTGTACCTTTCTCACTGAGCGACGGCATCACGTCGGCAGGAAAAGGTTTATACAGCTTTTGAGCAGCTGATACTGTGGGTGAAACGATGGCAGCTGCTGAAACCAAAGCGATGGTACTAGCAAGTAGGGATAACGTTTTCATGGTGATAGGCATTTTTCTAATTAGTTAATAAAATAATAATACCTTTTAACGAGTGAGGAGCAAGATATGCGCTATTTATAATGGTAATTAGAAACAATAAGAAGCAATGATTGTAAAGGTGAAACGTATTACTTTTTCAATTTATGACGCTTCCTTGAACAGTCACTTATTAATCTAAGAATTTCAGTTTCATTTGCAGTCCTCAAAAAAAGTGCGACTTACTACAACCACCCTAGTGCTGACTGTACTGCTTTCAATTAGCCTGCTAGCAGGAAACACAGGCTTTAGGAAAGTAACATCCAAAAGCCGCGACCAGCTCACTAGTGTACAGTGCAGCAAAAAAAGAGCGAGAATAAAAAACAAAAAACCCAGCTTTTACACTGGGTTTAAATAGTATTTAGGATCAAAAGTGGGTTTTATCTACACTTTTAAAATATACATTTCCTAGAACGGAATGTCGTCGTCGAAGTCAAAGTCTGGCTCAGCCATTGGTGGGTTCTTAGGCTGACCTTGGTTACCACCTTGAGGCGCTTGATTATAGCCGCCACCTTGGTTTTGATTGTAACCACCTTGTTGACCACCGCCTTGCTGTTGCGCTTGGTTATAACCGCCCTGCGCTGGTGCTTGGTTGTAACCACCTTGGTTGTTTTGAGGACGTTGGTAACCACCGTTACCACCACCGCCTTCACCGCCGCGACCGCCAAGCATTTGCATTTGGTCTACGATAATTTCGGTAGTGTACCTATCCTGACCTTGCTGATCTTGCCACTTGCGCGTTTGCAGTTTACCTTCAACGTAAATCTGCGAGCCCTTTTTCAGGTACTCTCCGGCAATTTCTGCTAAGCGACGGTACATTGTAAGGCGGTGCCACTCAGTGCGCTCTTGAACCTGACCTTGTTGGTCTTTCCAGCTTTCGCTAGTTGCTAGGCTTAAGTTCGCAACGGCGTTTCCGTTAGGCATGTATCTAACTTCAGGATCATTGCCAAGGTTTCCAACAAGAATAACCTTATTAACGCCTTTCGTTGCCATTGATGTCTCCTGTAACGTTTTTAGTGGCTTGCTGATGTCTTCATTAACTAAGACATCAGCAAGCGCGAAAGTTCATCGAATATTAGCCGGTTAGTATATCGTATTTTATGTGGGAAATTTGAAATTTTTCGCCTCACGTTTACCTCACTAACTGCAACACGTTCTAGAACTTAACAAAATTTGTTGTCAGCGTCTTCTGAACTTTCGCGTTGTTTTGAGCAGAGCTTAGTTAGGGCGTTAAGATTAGAAACGCCCTCTTATACTTGCTACCACCACGTAATATAAAACGCTGCGGTCAAAATCACTACGGCGATTGACGCTACGTTAAACCCACTTGTGGTTTTGAACCGCACTTCATTCAGGTCAACCGCATTTTCACTAATGCCTTTCTTCTCTAGCAGAGAAACAACCACAGCTAAAGCAACACAAAGCAGGAATACGAGCCCAACACGGTCGATAAACGGCAATTCAGGCCAGAACTGTCTAAACACAATGCTTAATAAAAATGAACCTAACGCTGCAAGCAGGCCACCGTTTGCCGTGGTTTTCTTCCAGAACATACCCAATACGAACAGCGCGCAGATACCTGGAGTAAAGAAACCGGTAAACTCTTGAATGTATTGGAATGCTTGATCGAAATTGCCTAAAAGTGGTTTAGCCACCACCATTGCTATGATAAGCGCTATCAAGCTTACAATTCGTCCTACTTTAACGTAATGTTGCTGCGACTCGTTAGGGCGCTTATCTTTATAAAGGTCCATAGTAAAGATAGTAGACACGCTGTTTGTCATTGAGGCTAGTGATGACACAATTGCCGCCACAAGCGCGGCAAAAATAATACCTTTAAGGCCCACAGGCATTAGCGTCATCAAGCTTGGATAAGCTTGGTCAGGCTTAGCTAGGTCAGGCACAATTAGTACCGCAGCTATGCCAGGCAACACCACAATTAACGGCATAAGTAACTTAAGGAATGCCGCAAACGCGATACCTTTTTGGGCTTCTTGCACACTTTTTGCCGCCAATGTACGCTGAATGATGTACTGGTTAAAGCCCCAGTACGACAGGTTCATTATCCACATACCACCAACCAGTACAGAAATGCCCGGTAAGTCCATATAATGCGGATTGTCTTTTGACAAAATCATGTCGAATTTTTCAGGTAGTTTATTGGTTAAATCGACAAAACCTTGAATAACACCGTTTCCATCGCTGATTAGGTTTAAAGCGGTATACGACAGGAACAGCCCGCCAATGACTAACAGCACCACTTGAATAATGTCGGTTAACGCTACCGCTTTCAGGCCGCCATAAAGTGAGTAGGCTAGCGAGAAAAGACCTAAGAACATCATACCGTAAACCATATCTACACCGGCAATAGTGTTAATAGCCAGAGCACCCAACCACAACACAGCAGTAAGGTTTACGAATACATAAACGCCTAACCAGAATATTGCCATTACTTTGCGCACGCGATGATCATACCGCTGCTCTAAGAATTGAGGCATGGTGTATATTTTATGTTTTAAAAAGATAGGTAAAAAGAATTTGCCCACAATAAGCAGTGTAATGGCGGCCATCCATTCATACGACGCTATAGCAAGGCCTAATTGGTAGCCTGAGCCAGACATACCAATAATTTGTTCGGCGGAAATATTGGCGGCAATTAACGATGCGCCAATCGCCCACCATGGCAAGCTTGAGCCTGCTAAAAAGTAATCATTTGTGTCTTTCTGATGCCCCTGCTTTTCGCGAGAAACCCACCACGCAATTGTGACAAGCGCGACGACGTATATCACGAATAATGTGATATCTATTGATGCTAATTTCATAATTTTCCCAAAGTTTTTATTTTGGGTGCGGCGATTATTATGCAGGGTACACAGGTGAAAAATTGTTTTTATTATTTTATTGGTTTTTGCCACACCAGTGTCACGTATCAATACGCGTTTTTCGCATTCTACGATAAACCGTCAACCGGTCAGAAAACCACCGATAAACGCATCGTGTTATTGCGGGTAGTATTAGTAACACACTTTGTTGATCTTTTTTAACAAGAAATGTGCAATTTTGTAAAAAAAAGCCGCTACCTATGGAAGCGGCTTAAGGGACACAAACAATTCTAGCGAATAGGATTGTTTAGAAAAAGGGAGTGATGTGTATCTAAAATCTTTGTTCCTGCTGATTTATCTTTAGGCAAATGCGCCTTGTGTTGCAGTGCACACATAGATGTCTGCATGATAGCCAGTTTCGTCAAAGTATTTGTCTGCTACTACTTTCTTCACAGCATCAACTTTGTCTGTAGGGGCAAGCGCCACTACGCAGCCACCAAAACCACCGCCCGTCATGCGGACACCTCCAGATTTACCAAGTACTTCACCGATAATCTCAACCAAATAATCAATTGGGCCTACGGTAATTTCGAAATCGTCACGCATAGAAACGTGAGACTGCGCCATAGCGTCGCTTACCGTTTCAATATCACCAGACTTTAACGCCTGACTTGCTGCTAAAGTACGCGCGTTTTCAGTAATGATATGCTTTGCTCGGCGATAAACCACTTCAGGCATGTGTGCTTTAGCTTCTTCCAGCATCTCCATGGTTGCTTCGCGCAACGATGAAACACCCAGTAGCGATGCTCCTTGCTCGCACTGCTGACGACGCAAGTTATACTCGCTGTCTACCAAGCCACGTTTCACATTCGAATTGATAATCACGATTTGGTGCGAATCTGGAAGCGGTGAATGCTCGATGGCTAATGACTGGCAATCAAGCAGCATTGCCATACCTTCGTTGCCCATGGCTGAGATTAACTGATCCATGATTCCGCACGAACAGCCTACGAAAGTGTTTTCTGCTTTTTGACCTAATAGCGCAGCTTGCACACCATCAAGAGGCAATTCATACAATGCGCTTAAGGCTTTTAGTATTGCCACTTCAAAAGACGCTGAAGAGCTCAAACCGGCGCCTTGTGGAACATTACCCGTTACCAACAAATTTGCGCCGCCAAAATCTGGCATAGCCTCTTTTAGTACTTTCACTACGCCGCGAACATAGTTTGCCCAACCTTGTTCCTCGTCGTAATTAATGTCTGACAATGAGAACTGGTTCTGCTGATTTTCGTAGTCCATAGCAGTAACTAGAATGTCATTATCGTTGCGCTTCGATGCCGCAACCCAAGTACCAAAGTTGATAGCAGCCGGAAAGACGAACCCTTCGTTATAATCGGTGTGCTCACCGATTATGTTCACTCGGCCAGGGGCGTGTGCTATTAGCGTTGGCTCATTGCCATAATGCGCTTCAAATTTTGAAGAAAGTACTTGGTTATCCATTAGTATTCTCACGTTGCTTGTAGTGCACCGTAGGCAGTGCTTTTAATCTGTCTGCCGCCTGTTCAGGGGTCAAATCTCGTTGTGCTTCGGCCATCATTTCGTATCCAACCATGAACTTGCGGACACTTGCTGAGCGCAATAGCGGCGGGAAGAAATGTGCATGAAGCGTCCACTCAGGGTGTTCTTCATTATCAAATGGCGCACTGTGCCAACCCATTGAATATGGGAAAGACGTCTCAAATAAATTGTCGTATTTCGCTGTTATCTCACCAATTATTTTGGCAAGTGAAAGAGATTGCGAATCAGATAGCTTATGCAAAGATTGAACATTAAAACGTGGCAGTAATAACGTTTCAAATGGCCATGCAGCCCAATATGGAACCACAACCACCCAGTCATCGTTTTGGCATACTACGCGCTCTTGCTTAATCACTTCTTGCTCTGCGTAATCTAACAACATAGGTGCGTTGTTTTCACCAAAGTACTGCTTCAGCTGTACCAATTTTTTTGCTGGGTCTGTGGGAATATGCTGCTGCGCCCATACCTGACCATGCGGGTGAGGGTTTGAACACCCCATCATTGAGCCTTTGTTTTCAAAAACCTGTACCCAACGATAGCTTTCACCCAGTTCAGCGGTTTGTTCTTTCCACGTCTTAACCACATCTACCCGTTCTTCGTCAGTAAGTTCAGGAAGTGTTTTACTGTGATCAGGAGAAAAACAAATAACGCGACTACAGCCTTGCTCTGTTTCAAATTGGAACAGGCCTTTTTTCTCACTGGCTTGCTCAGTGTCTTGCTTGAGCGCAGCAAAATCGTTTTGAAAAACAAACGTCCCTTTATAGTCGGGATTTACTTCGCCGTTCACACGCGTGTTAGACGGGCACAAATAGCAAGTAGGATCGTAAGATGGCTTTTGTTCGTTATTCGGCTCTTCAGAAGCCCCCTGCCAAGGACGCTTAGCACGGTGTGGCGATACTAGCACCCACTCGCCCAACAACGGGTTATAACGGCGATGTGGATCATTGGTTGGGTCGAAAGGGGTTCCCATAATCACTCTCTCTGAATAGGCCGGTTAAGCTCTAGCATAACGCTTTTGCATAACACTTAAGGGTTAAACGTTTACCCTAGCAATAATATAGCAAGCAATGCTGTTTATCAATTAACTAACAAAGAAAATTAATTGTTAAATTAATAACAATTAATTTTCTTTTGGTAATTCAGTGAATTTACTCAGCGCTGAACTTATATCGAATCGTTTCTTCATAAGTTTCACCAGGCTTTACAAAACAATTTGGAAACGACGGTTTATTCGGTGCATCAGGGAAATGCTGAGGCTCTAAACATAGGGCGCCTAGCTGATCGCTGTCTTTTAAACTTCCCGTATAAAACTGCAGCCCAGGAAGGCTAGTGTATAGTTCCATTGTAACGCCGGTATCCGGTGCTTTAACCGTAGCTTGTGGGGCGTTTCCTGAAGCTGCTTGAAGCACATAGTTGTGATCGTAGCCGCCTACTCGGTCAAACAATGGATGCGAATTGTCTTGTTTAGCCCTTTCTTCTATTTTACTAAGTGAAGTGAAATCAAAGGGTGTATCAGCAACATCAACTAAATCACCGGTTGGCAACAGCGTACTATCTGCATCCGTCACCTTTTTTGCATCGATATGTAGCAGTGTACTACCCACTTTTTCATCGTTACTTAGCGTAAAGTAAGCATGTTGGGTGAAACTAAGGGGTGTTTCTTCATCTGTCGTTGCTTTAATTACAAGGGACAACTCGTTGAACTGATCAAGTGTATAACAGGCTTCAACATTAATATTTCCAGGAAAGCCACCCTCGCCGTTTGGGCTAGATAAGGTAAATGTCACACTGGCACTATCGGGTGATTCTTGAGTACTAGCTTGCCACAATTTTTTGTGAAAGCCGGCATGCCCCCCGTGAAGATTATGCTCTCCGCCGTTTTTATCTAACATGTATTGCTGGCCGTTTAAAGTAAATGTGCCATTCCCTATTCTATTAGCGTAGCGCCCTACAATTGCACCGCGATAGCTAGGGTCATCAATATAGCCCTGCAACGTATCAAAAGTTTGAACACAGCTAATCAACTCGCCCTTCGCGTTGGGAAAATAGAGTTCCTTGATAATTCCACCATAGTTAAGCAAGGTAACTGACATCCCGTTGTCATTGCTTAAAGTAAAAGCATTAACAGCTTTGCCGCTTACTTCACCAAATGTCGATACGTTGATTTTCATAACAATTATTTTACCTTATCGGGTGCTCGATTAATTAATCTCGGGCAATTTTTCGTGCTCGCCTGAAAAGTTTTAGAATCGGTAGAGCGTTCAGAATTGCTAAAAGGTTATACGTTTTCCGTTCTTTTTGACAGGGGTTTGGCGAGGAACTGTGTATGGTAAAACCACTTGATAGTTTTATCTCTTGCTTGAGATGTGCCGCCATAGCACAGAAAGTGAGAATTTTACCTTTTTATGTAAATATAATGTACGCTATGCCAATCAGACCCCAAGGTCTTCAATGCATTAAAAAAACAAAGTTAAAGAGAAAATGGCAACAATAAAAGATATAGCCCAAGCCGCTGGCGTTTCGTTAGCCACAGTATCCAGGGTTATCAATAACGGCCCAAAAGTAGGCAACGATACTCGACAACGCGTTAAAAAAATCATGGAAGAAATGGGATACCGTCCCAACGCAAATGCGCGGGCTCTTGTAACTAAACGCAGTGCCTCATTGGGTGTGGTTATTGCTGAACTGCACGATCCATTTTTCGCAATGTTAGCCCATGGTGTTGAATCAATAACGCGCAAAAATAACGTTCAAATACTATTAAGTGCTGGGTCAATTGAAAAAGAAACAGAACTTCGCGCCATCGAAACCTTATTAGAACACCGTGTTGAAGCCATGGTAGTGCACAGCAAAGCCCTTGATGATAAGACTTTGATTGGCTTTGCTAGTCAAGTACCAGGTTTTGTTTTAATAAACCGTTACATACCAGAAATAGCAAATCGCTGCGTGTGGCTTGATAACGTGACCGGTGGTCGCCTAATGGCAGAGTATGCAATTAACCAAGGGCATGAAAATGTAGCGGTAATAAGCAGCCAATACCGTATTGACGATCCGAATCATCGTCTTGAAGGGATTAGAAACGCTATTGATAGCGCAAAGCTCAGCTTACCTGAAAGCATGATTGAATACGCCACGCCTGATCAGGAAGGTGGTGAATTAGCTATGCAGAACCTGCTAGCCACCGGCGCAAAATTCACCGCTGTATTGGCTTATAATGATGCGATGGCATCAGGTGCAATGACCATGTTACAGGACCACGGCATCTCAGTGCCCGAACAAGTGTCTGTAATGGGGTATGATGATGTATTGCTAGCTAAGTACTGTCGCCCTAAATTAACCACTCTGCGTTACCCTGTCGAAATGATGGCCGCAAAGGCCGCTGAGCTTGCACTAAAGTACGCGTCGGGGAGTAAACCAGAAGAAGGCTTAACTTTTAAATATACACCCACGGTTGTTAAGCGAGATTCCGTAGTGCGAGTGTAGTCTTCGCTAACATACTACCAGTC